>NZ_JBZUUL010000016.1:0-37969 GCF_058819085.1 Faecalicatena sp. | reverse complement strand
CTAATACATACAAAATTGTTTGATATGGGCGTTTTGCATATTCCTGTGCTTTTTCAATTTCATCTAATCGCTTACCCTCGGTAAAGAATAGAATTTCTTTATAGGTCTGAATATCATTGCTCTTCTTGTACTTCTCAATTTTCAGTGCAAAGTACATTGTTATTACAAATAAGATCCCAGTGACTGCTAATCCATAGTATCCTAAAAATACGCTGAGCGGGACCGCAGATATGCTGAGTATCACTAATAGCAGGCTGAAGATAACAGCATATCGATTAAACTTTTGAAGTTCACTTTTGTTGATTTCTTCTTTCATGATTTTTATATCTCCTTTGATTAATTGATCAAGAGATATATTGAACACAGAACTTAGCAAAAGAAGACTGTGAATATCGGGGTAATTTTTATTGTTTTCCCAATTAGAAATTGTCTGTCTGGTGACATAGATTTTTTCTGCAAGTTCTTCCTGCGATAAGTTCAAGCTGGTTCGATATTTCTTTATTTGAGTATGAAGTTCCAAGGGAAATCTCCTTTCAATTTTCTCTTGATCTGATTTTATAATAGCCTATTCAAGAGAAAGCATCTATCAAAGAGTTTTTACATCGCATGATTTCCGTATGTAAAAAAGGGTTTACATTCCTAAAACACTGTGTTTACAACTATAGAGGAAAAGAATTTTGAATTCTGCGTAAACAAAAAAGTGACGCAAAACAAATGTCATAGGTTACCAGGGACAAATGTATACCCAAAGGGCATCCCGTAATACATGCCCTTCGGGCGGGTCTGCAGCAAAAGCTGCAGAATTCTGTTTGATTTATAGTTTTGTCTTTGTCTGTATTATAGTGCAGATTTGGGAGATGTCAAGCTGGACTGGCAATGACAATTCTGATACCTAAAATCAATCATCTATATTAAAGAGATTCTCCAGCTTATCTTCGGCATGGTCCAATTGATCTTCAAGGGTATCGATCTGACGGTCTGTTGTGCGGTATTCTTCACGGGTAAGAGTACCCTGCTCAAACTGATTCTCGATGTCATCATCCCAATAGTCAAGATCGCGGTCGATAGAGTCTAATTCCTTTTTTAAGGTACGGTATTGTGCCAATTGCTCATCAGAAGTTCCGGTCGGTGTCGCAGCGTTTACTTTATCTGTTATGGCAGAGACAGACTGGGAAAGCTCTTCCAGTGATGGCACTGTTTTTGTATCCTGTGCGGTGCTGCCGCCTGCATCTGTAGTACCAGCTTCATCTGTAGAACTGCCTGTGTTGGTATTCTGATCATTCTTATCTGTGTTTTGTGAATTCTGCAGGTCAGTAACCTGCTGTTCCAGCTGCGATACCTGATCCTCCAAAGCTTTTTCACGACTGTTGTCCCCGCAGCCTGTCAGCAGTGACATAGATAATAGAGCAGCGGCTGCTGTTACGGTTATTATTTTCGTTGATTTCATAATAGGCGCCTCCTTTAAATATAATTATTTTTTGTACTCTTTAGTTTGTATTATAATCATAAAGCTTAAACATTAAAGTATCATTAAAAGGATAATTTTAATCTTTATTTCATTTTTCTGTGATAAAATAAATAAATCAGAAAGGAGAGGATACACATGAGGCTGCTGGTCGTTGAGGATGAGATTCATCTGCTGGATATTATTAAAAAAAGACTGCAGAAAGAACATTACAGTGTGGATGCGTGTGCGGACGGTTTGGAGGCCATGGATTATATAGAACTGACAGCGTATGATGCCATCATATTGGATATTATGCTGCCGGGAATGTCGGGACTGGATATTTTGAAACGTGTCCGCGCCGCCGGAAACAGGACCCCGGTGCTTCTCCTGACCGCAAGGGACAGTATTGAGGACCGGGTAAATGGTTTGGATATCGGGGCTGATGACTATTTAGTCAAGCCATTTGCATTTGAAGAGCTGCTCGCCAGAATCCGGGTTATGATACGCAGGAGTACAGCGAAGGAGACCTCTGGCGATGTAAATGTGCTGGAGATAGCAGATCTGAAAGTGGATACAAAGAGCCATCAGGTATGGCGTGCCGGAAATCTTATTGAGCTTTCGTCCAGGGAGTACGCAGTTTTAGAGTATATGATGCGGAATCAGGGTGTGGTGCTGTCCAGGAAAAATATTGAAGAGCATGTGTGGAATTATGATTATATGGGCGGCTCTAATATGATCGATGTCTATATCCGTTATCTTCGGAAGAAGCTCGACGACGGTTTTGACACGAAGCTGATCCATACAGTTCGCGGAAGCGGTTATGTACTGAGGAGAGAAGCATGAAAAAGATGTCGGTTAAGATGAAGATAACCCTGTGGTATGCCTGCTTTGTGGTCGGGATCGCTGTGTTTGCTCTGGGAGTCGTAGCAGTGCTTTCAGATAACCTGCTGCGGTCGAATGCAGAAAAGGACCTGATCGAAAGTGTAAGGGAATTTGCTGAGGATGTGGATCAGGATGATGAGAATATCGAAGAGTATTATGAAGACGGTGTCTATTTCAGTGTCTATGATGCAGGGGGGCGTTTGCTAAAAGGGAGCGTTCCGGCTGGATTTCCAGCGGATACAACCCTCAAGAATATTAAGCTTCAGAGCTTCCGTTTGGAGGGGGGGCACTGGATGACATATGATATGGCACTGACAGCTCAAACGGAGGTGGTCTGCTGGGTGCGGGGGGTGACTTCACTGCGTACGCTTTCGCAGATGAACACCATACTGATCCGTATGCTCTTTGTCGTCTGTCCGCTGCTTGCCCTGCTTGCGATTATCAGCGGGTACTTTGTGACAGGCAAAGCTTTGAAGCCAGTGGAAGAAGCGCTGGAGAATGAGAAGCGGTTTACCGCAGATGCGTCCCATGAACTGCGTACTCCTGCCGCCGTGATCATGTCTCAGTGCGAATATGCTCTGCTTCCTGAGACGGACAGGGAAGAGATGGAGGAATGCGTAAGAGTCATTCTTGGGCAGAGCAGAAAAATGTCATCGTTGATCTCACAGCTTCTGATGCTTGCCAGACAGGATGCAGGAAAAGAAAAATTACAGAGGGAAGCAGTAGATCTCGGAATATTGACGGAGATCGTAGTCGATGAGCTGAAAGAAAAGGCGGACGAAAAAAATATCAGCCTGAAGACGGACCTTCAGGAAAATCTGGTCATGAACGGTGACCAGAACCTGCTCATGAGAATGATGACAAATTTGATTGAAAACAGCATTCAATATGGAAAACAGGGGGGGACTACGTGGATAACTCTTCGAAAAACAGGGAATTATGTGGAAGGCTGTGTACAGGATAATGGCATTGGGATCGCACCGGAGCATCAGGAGGATATTTGGAAACGGTTTTACAGGGAAGATAAAACGAGAAAGGGGGCGCAGGAAAGCCACTCAGGTCTCGGACTCTCCATGGTGAAATGGATCGTGGAAGCACACCAGGGAAGTATAAATGTGACAAGCCAGAAGGGAAACGGCGCAGCGTTCTCGTTCCGTTTTCGCCTGTAAACGAGATAACGGAGGCGATTCTTTATAATGGAGCAATCATAATCTGCCGCTGTCTGTTCCTTCACTTCTGCCATAAAAAATACTCCTTTTTGATAAGAACAGTCATGACGGGGTGTCACGCCTGGACTTCTTACCAAAAAGGAGTTATTTTTTTGCCAAAGACACAAATTAATTTACATCACCTTAGAAATTTTTCTATGATAATAAAAGATAACAAAAAGTATTTTTAGTGCTCTGTATGCAGCAGCATATGTGCCTTATGTGACAACGGTTTTTCAAAATATTCCTCATACATGTTCAGGATATCCTTATTTTCATGGGAGAATCTGATCTTAGCGTCCTGGTCAAGCCCATAAAGCTTTTTCCCTCTTTCATATGCCAGCTCCTCGCCGTCGTGTATGGGCTGCCCGCCGCCGCCGACACAGCCGCCGGGGCAGGCCATGACTTCCACAAAATCGTACTGCACTTCTCCTCTTTGCATCCGTTCCAAAAGTGCTCTTGTATTGCCAAGTCCGCTGACCGCTGCAATTCTGATAGTAGTATCACCTATCGTAAACTCAGCTTCCTGTACGCCCGAATCAGCATTAAAACCTTTGCTTCTCACAGGCTTGAAGATGTCAGCCGGGGGATTTTCCCCTGTTAATGTGTGGTAAGCAGTACGAAGCGCCGCCTCCATCACACCGCCGGTTACTCCAAAGATCACTCCGGCGCCGGAACCGTCCTGCATCGGTCTGTCGCTTTCGATGTCCTGCAATGTGTCAGGGCAGATATGGGCAGAGCGGATCATTTTTACGAGTTCCCTTGTGGTGATCACCGTATCAACATCATGTCCGGCATATTCGCCGTAGAACAGCTCCTTTTCGCGTTCGCCTTTTTTAGCAACACAGGGCATAACGGACACGGTATATATATTGTCCGGGGAAACACCGATCTTCTCGGCAAAATACGTTTTCATGACAGCGCCGAACATCTGCTGCGGCGATTTCGCCGTGGACAGCTGCTGTACAAGATATGGGAATTGCGATTTCACGAACCGGACCCATCCCGGGCAGCAGGACGTAAACATCGGCCGCTCTTTCAGCTCCCCTTTTGTAAATCTCAAAATAAACTCGCTGGCCTCTTCCATGATCGTAAGATCCGCAGAAAATGTAGTGTCAAATACATAGTCCACACCCATCCGTTTTAAGGAATCCATGATCCTGCCAACGGTCGCATCTTCCGGCTTCATGCCCAGTTCTTCACCCCAGGCAGTCCGTACAGCAGGTGCGACCTGTGCCACAACGATCTTCTTCTCATCGGCAATAGCCTCCCACACCTTTTCTGTATCGTCCCGTTCTCTTAATGCACCTACCGGACAGTGGGTGATGCACTGGCCGCAGAGTGAACAGTCTGCATTTTCAATGTGTCTGTGCCCGGATACGCCGATCGTTGTCCTGGAACCTGTACCTTCCACATGCCATACGCCAAGTCCCTGTACCTTATCACAGATCTGGATACAGCGCATACATTTGATACATTTGGCAGAATTGCGGATCAGTGGGAAATTCTGGTTCCACGGTCTTTTATCTACTTCCATTTTGAACGGAATGTCAATAATATTTAAATCATTTGCAATTTTCTGCAGGCCGCAGTTCCCGCTTCTGGCGCAGGTCACACACAGGCAGTCATGCTGGGACAGGATCAGCTGTACGTTACGTCTTCTGTCCATACGGACCTTCGGACTGTTTGTATAGATGACCATTCCTTCTTCTACTACATTATTACAGGAAGTGATCAGGCGGTCTGAGCCTTCCAGCTCCACCACGCAGACACGGCACGCCGCAATCTCATTGATCCCTTTCAGATAACAAAGCTTGGGGATCGGGATTCCATGCTGTCTGGCAGCTTCCATGATGGTCGTATTCTCTTCAACCTGAACTTTTTTGTTGTCTATTATAAATGTTACCATAATCTCTCACGCCCTCCCTGGAATATTCCGTAGCCAAAATGATCGCAGCGCAGGCATCGGGATGCTTCCTGTCTGGCTTCCTTTTCAGTCATGCCGATCTCCACTGCTTCAAAATCGTTGACTCTCTCGCATGCTTCACGTTCAGTCAGGTTGACCCTTCCGCAAGGAGGACGGTCAAACAGATTGGCTTCCGGTATTTCTACGTCACATGATATTTCATGGTGGTAACCAAGATATTCATCTATGTTGGCCGCAACAACTTTGGCTGCCGCAATAGCCTTAATGACAGAAGCCGGACCGCTTGCACAGTCTCCTCCTGCAAATACACCCGGCAGGTGTTCAAAGGTACCAGATTTTTCCGTGATGATCTTCCCTTTTTCCACAGGGATACCGGCCTGTTCAAAATGGGCTGTTTCGATGTTCTGTCCGATTGCGACGATCAGGATATCACAAGGTATGTAGATATCATCCTCTCCGGTCGGCCGAATGCTGGCGCGCCCGTCCCTGATGGTACTGATCATCTGAGGCGTCACATAAATTCCTCTGATATGTCCGTTCTCATCCACGTCGATACTGGACGGCGCCTTCAAAGTCTGAAGCTCCACTCCCTCTGCAACCGCACCTTCGATCTCTCCCGGAAGTGCTGTCATATCGGCTACCCTTCTGCGGTATACGATACTTACCTTTTTGGCTCCAAGCCGTTTTGCGGTCCGCACGGCATCCATGGAGACATTACCGCCTCCGATGACTGCAACCTGCATGCCGGACAGGTCCATACATTCGTTCCTGCCCACATTGCGCAGGAACTGTACTGCCGATAGGACGCCGTCTGCATCTTCTCCCGGAAGTCCCAGCTTTTTATCTGTGCTGGCCCCGATCGTGATGAGCACTGCATCATATTGTTCTCTCAGCTCCTGGATGGTGATATCTTGTCCGATCTTCAGTCCGTGTTTTACCTCTACTCCCGTCTTTAAGATACTGTTGATATCCTCCTCTAAACGTTCTTTTGGAAGCCGGTAGTTTGGAATTCCATAGCGCAGCATTCCTCCCAGCTTTGGCAGCATCTCATATACGGTTGCCTGGTGTCCCATCAGCTGCAGATAATAAGCAGCACTCAAGCCTCCCGGACCTCCGCCCAGGACTGCCACCCGTTTTCCGGTGCTTGGGGCGCACTCCGGCGGGTCCACCTCTCCGGCAAAGTCAGCCGCCACTCGTTTCAGTCCCCGGATATTGATGGAGTCATCCACCATGTTTCTGCGGCAGCGGGCCTCACATGGGTGCTCACAAATAAATCCGCATGTTGTCGGGAATGGGTTGTCCTTACGGATCAGACGGATGGCATCGGCATATCTTCCCTCCAGGATAAGAGCTGTATAGCCTGGAATATCGACCCGTGCAGGACATAGAGAGACACAGGGAACGGTCTGGCGGGAGGTACAGGTACACTGCCCATACTTGATGTGTTCCACATAGTCATCTCTGTATCCGATCAGCCCCTTATACACCATTCTTGCGGCTTCATAGCCGATCGCACAGTCTGCAGAATCCATGATGGATAATGCGGTTTCTTCCATGATGTCTAATGTTTCCATGGTCGCATTTCCTTCCAGAACATCCTTGATAAAATGATTCAGCTGCCCCAGGCCGATCCTGCACGGTACACATTTGCCGCAGGTCTGGGCATGGCATAATTCCAAGAATGCACGTGACATATCCACCGGACATAATCCCGGAGGACTGGATTCAATTCTACGCTCCAGATCTTTGTAAAGTCCCTCCATAACGATCTGAGCTCTGTTTGGCGTAGCGATTTCTAATCTGCTCATTGTTTTTCTCCTTCATACATATTGCTGTTGTGCTTTGACGCACAGTGTTTTTTATTATAACATCTAACATAAGGGTCTGTAATTACCTTGGGCATAAGTAGTTTATTTAACATACCTGACATAAAATTGACAGGGATGATTTAACCTCATCAGAAAAGCAGCCAGATACATTTTCAATAGCTGACTTGATTGAAAAACTTTTAAGTTAACAGGAAAACTTCTGGGTATTAAAACTAGGATCAGGTAAAGAATATTCTTATAGATCTTTGTGTAAACTGCCATATGTGAAACACTGAAATACCGCAGAAGGGCAGTCTTTATATGGGAAATATAGAGGGAGAGGAGAACTGATATGAGTAATTATTTAAAAGACCAGAGCAGCCCCTATCTATTACAGCATTCGGAAAATCCTGTCGATTGGTATCCGTGGTGTGAAAAAGCATTTGAGAAAGCCAGACGGGAGGACAAACCGATTTTTCTGAGTATTGGCTACAGCACCTGTCATTGGTGCCATGTGATGGCTCATGAGAGTTTTGAAAACGAAGAAATTGCAAAGATCCTGAATGAATATTTTGTCTCCATCAAGGTAGACAGGGAGGAACGTCCGGATATTGACAGTGTCTATATGTCTGTATGCCAGGCACTGACCGGGAGCGGAGGCTGGCCCATGAGCATTTTCATGACGCCAAATCAGAAGCCTTTCTATGCAGCCACCTATATTCCGCCAAAAAGCCGCTGGGGCAGGAAGGGATTTCGGGAGCTGTTATTGGAGATCAATGACTACTGGAAGTATAAAAAAACGGATCTGCTGCAGTCCGCGGATCAGATTCTGAATCATATGAGTACAAGTGAGTACAGTCAAAGCAAGAAAGAACAGCGAACCGGGGGAGAAATAGACAGCACTCTGCCGGCACGTGCAGCAGAGACATTTACACAGGCTTTTGATAAAAAATATGGAGGCTTTGGTCCGGCACCTAAGTTTCCCACTCCGCATAACCTGATCTTTCTAATGCTGTATTCCAAGATCATGGGAGAGGACAAATTTTACCAGGCAAAAAAGACTTTGGAGCAAATGCGCAGAGGGGGAATATTTGACCAGATCGGTTATGGATTTTCCAGATATTCAACGGATGACTTTTATCTGGTCCCGCATTTTGAAAAAATGTTATACGACAATGCACTGCTGATACTGGCTTATTCGGCGGCATTTAAGATGTCAGGTGAAAAGGTGTTTCTGGAAACAGCAGAAAAGACAGCGGAGTATATCTTCCGGGAGATGACCGGGCCTAAGGGGGCATTTTATTCTGCCCAGGATGCGGACAGTGAGGGACAGGAAGGAATGTACTATGTCTGGGATTATGAAGAAGTTATAAACGTACTTGGAAGAGAAAAAGGTGCGCAGTTCTGCAGACATTTTGGAATCACAGAACAGGGAAATTTCGAAGGAAAAAACATACCTAACCTGTTAGCCGGAGGGCGTTTCTGCGATGAATTTGATGAAGAGAGAAAAGCCTTATATCAGTATCGGCAGTCGCGGACCAAGCTTCATTTAGATGACAAGGTTCTCACCTCGTGGAACTCTATGATGATCTGTGCTATGACGGTACTCTACCGGGTGACCGGAAAAAAAGAATATCTTCAGGCGGCAAAGCGGGCCTGCAGTTTTATTGAAAAAAATCTGGCAGCAGGAACGATACTTTATGTCAGCTGCCGCGATTCTATCGGATATGTGAAAGGGTTTCTGGATGAATATGCCTATTATACGGCGGCCCTGTTAAGCCTCTATGAAGTGGATTCGGATGAAAATTACCTGAAACGTGCAGAGGAGATCTGCAAAGAAGCACAACGGCAGTTTTCGGATAAAAATGAAGGAGGGTACTTCCTGTACGGAAGCGAGAATGACAGACTGATCACGAGGCCAAAGGAAACCTATGACGGTGCCGTTCCCAGCGGGAACTCGGTGATGGCATACTGTCTGGTGCGTCTTGCTCATATTACAGGCAGTAAAGAGGATCAGACTGTAGCAGAACGACAGCTTGCGTATATGTCCGGCGAGGCACAGGCCTATCCGGCGGGACACACACTGTTTCTGATCTCCCTTCTTTTATACGAGAATCCGCCCCAGAAGATTACTGTCGTATTGGCGCAGCCGGATAGGCGGGAAGAGATCATCAGCAGCCTTCCGCTGTATGCGGAAATTAAGATATTAAATGAAGAAACAGAGGAGTATCCGTTATTAAACGGGAGGACAACGTATTATATATGTAAAGATTATACGTGTCTTCCGCCGGTGAATGAAGACGGATTATGCTTGAATCTGGCAGAGCCTGTATTATGAAAAATATCATTTGACTTTATACAAAAAACATTATAAGGTTAATCTATGAGAAGTCAGAAACAGGCATATAGGCGATATAGCCTGTTTCTCTTTCGAAAATATTTCAAAAGGAGGTTCAATATAGTGGCAAGTATCAAGGACGTAGCCCAAAAGGCCTGTGTCGGTGTAGGTACCGTATCCAGGATGCTCAATGACAGCGGCTATGTGGCAGAGGAGACCCGCAAGAAGATCGAAGCTGCAATGAAAGAACTGAATTATACTCCCAATGAGCTGGCCAGAAATCTTTATCATAAACGGACAGGAATCATTGCTGTGCTGGTACCAAACGTATCCAATCCATTCTTCGCGGAATTTGTGGATCATGTGGAAGCGGATTTGTATGAGGCAGGATTTAAGATGATGCTCTGCAATACAGTGAAGGAACGAAATGCAGAACTGGAGTATCTGGACATGCTGAACCGTCATATCGTGGATGGTGTGATCACAGGCGTGCATTCTCTGGATGCAGAAGAGTATAAGAAAATGAATAAACCGATCGTCGCCCTGGACAGATGTCTTGGAGAACATATTCCGGTCGTAGCGGTCAACCATAAGGAGGGCGGCCGTCTGGCAGCGGAGGCTTTGATCAGTAACGGATGTAAAAAGATCCTGCATTTCAGAGGATCAACAGCAGTGGAATCTCCATACCACGAGAGGCACTTTGAGTTTGAGCGTATCATGACGGAAAACCATATCGGTACATATTGCTATGAGCTGGAGTGGAACCGGTTTGATCCAGAATATTATCGGGAAGCCGTGGAGGACGTATTCTCAAGAGGAATCGAATTTGATGGTGTATTTGCCGTGGATCAGCTGGCTATTGAATGCATGAACGAAACTATAAGAAGGCATAGAAAGGTACCCCGTGACGTGAAGTTTGTTGCCTATGACGGAACCTATATCACGGAGATGGTGGAACCTCAGATGACTGCTGTCGTTCAGCCGATCGAAGGCCTTGCGAAGGAGTCGGTACGCCTGCTGAGTGATCTGATAGGCGGAAAGAAGTATAAGAATAAACAGGTCCTGCTGGGTGTGCAGCTTAGAAAGGGCAATACAACAATAGTGTAATTTTGGGATTGTGAAAGTTATACAAAGAGGACGGAGTTAAATTCGACAAGTTGTACAAAACGAATAAAAGGTATTGACATATTTGGCTGAATGAGTATAATAAAAAATGTAAAGAGGAATCTTATTTTTTTGCTCAGCTGTGGAAACCGTTCCACAAAGCAGAACATGTGAGTACCTTTTATTTTTTACATGATGTGGAACGCGTTCCACAAAGGGTTCCATATCGCAGCTCCGATTAGATTTCACAAGCTATTGCCTGAATTACACCGGTGGAGGCAGGGCAGACGGAGGTGGAACAAAACAGGGAATATGGGACAAACAGACAATGTATGGATGAGGTAAGAAAAAGGAGGATAAGGATGAAGAAAAGAATTCTTAGTATCATGCTTGCAGCAGCAATGATAGGGACGATGGTTGTAGGATGCGGTTCAAAAGAAGAGAAAAAAGAATCCAAAGGTGATGGAAACAGCATAACCGTACTGGTTGAGAGCGGATCACCGGCAGAGGCACTGGCCAAGGAGACAGCGGATGATTTTGAAAAAGAGACAGGCTGCAAGGTTGTGATCGATGCAGTTGCCTATACGGGAATGTATGACAAGCTTTCTACAGAGATCAAGGCAAAGCAGGCTGCCCATGATGTTGCCTGCATGGATGTTGTCTGGCTGGCAGCATTTGCAGATGCGATCGAACCTGCGAAGGATGCAGATACAAGTGATTTCCTTCCGACTTTAGAGGAAAGCGGAACGATCGACGGGAATCTTCTCGGATATCCAATGTGGGTCAATGCAAAGATTTTGATCTACAGAAAAGACCTGATTCCGGAAGACAAGGTTCCGAAGACATGGGAGGAATACCAGGCACTTGCCAAGGAACTGAAAACAGATGATATGTATGGAACTACCGTGTTTGGCAGTGGTTCAGATGCAGTCTGCTCTTTCCTCGATTTTGCGTGCCAGGCTGGTGCCAAAGGGCTGGTATTTGATAAAGACGGCAATGTAAATATCACAGACCAGGCTTATGTGGATGCTCTGAATTTCATGGTTGAGAATGCGGATGCCGATTACACACCGGCAGACTCCTTATCCACAGCAGCTACAGAGTCTCAGGAGCTTTTCACAAATGGAAAAGCTGCAATGCAGTTAAACTGGAGCCATCAGTATCCGGCAGCGGTAGAGGCACTCGGAGCGGACAAAGTCGGATGTGCACCGATGATCGGAGGAAGTGACGGAGTCGGAGCTACGACAGGACCGTGGTATGAGTGTGTAATGAAGAATTCTGAGAATAAAGAGATGGCTAAAAAGTATGTAGAATTCATGTATGATCACAATGGAGATTATATGGATCTCACCTTAAAAATTGCGGGAAGAACCTCTGTATATGAGGAAGCGGGAAAAGAAGCAGGAAATGAGCATACTACAGCAGTACTGGATACATTAAGTGCAGCGCAGTCCCAGGCAAGACCGATGGTAACAACCTGGTCTCAGATTGAGGAAGTCCTGACAGGCGTTGTAGAGTCAAGCCTGGGTGGTGCTGACGTGAAGGAGACGCTGGAGTCAGCAAAAACAGAGATCGAGGCAATCGGCAGGTAATATGAGCGATTGGCAGGGGATCAAAACGGTCGGCAGGTAATGGAAGCAATAGGAATATATCTGAAGCAGTATATGTAATCAGATGAGATGGGTAACAGAGGGGATGACAGAAAATTTCCAAAAGATTTCTTTCGTACCCCTCTGTTTTAAAAAGGTGGTAAGTGGTAAATGAGATTGATTTCAAGAAAAACCTTATTATTATTCTTTCTGCCAGGCGCGGTATTTATGGGTGCATTTCTTATCTATCCAATCATAACAATGGTGATCGACAGTTTTTTTGAAATAGGGATTACAGGGGATAAGACGTTTATTGGTCTAGAGAATTACATTCATGCATTTACAGCAGGCGGGTTTTTAAAACAGTTAAAAAATACATTGTTCTATATCGTAGCAGCCGTTGGTATTGAGACGGTAATGGGTTTATTATTCGCACTATTTTTTGAATTAGATTATAAAGGAAGCAAGATTATACGTTCATTTATGATGGCTCCTCTTATGATAGCACCGCTTGTAGCGGGCCTTACCTGGAAATTAATGATGAGTTCCAGCTTTGGAATCGTCAATGAGCTTTTATCAAGGATCGGTATCTTATCAAGCAGCGCAGATATTCTCTGGCTTGCCGATGAAAAATGGTCTCTATTAGCATGCTGTATTGCCGATATCTGGCTTACGACACCATTTATGATGCTGATGATACTGGCTGGGCTTCAGGGTCTGGATTCCAGTATGATCGAAGCTGCAAAGATAGATGGGGCAAATATGCTGCAGCAGGTTTTTATGATCAAGCTTCCGGTCATCAAACCAGTTCTGTTGACTGCTTTGTCAGTAAGGATCATCGATGCTGCCAGAACCTTTGATATTATCTGGGCGATGACAGAAGGCGGTCCGAATAGTTCCTCGGAAACGATCAGTATTATCATTTACAAGACTCTGGCGAGGTATAACAATATCGGCTATGCAAGTGCGATGGCAGTCGTATTTATTGCAGTATTGGTAGTATTTACGCTGGTATTCATGCAGAGCTTGTGGAACCCGAAGAAAAAGTTGAGCTAGGCAGCTGGTTTGATAGGAGGCGAAAAAAGTGAGTAAAAAAGGTGAGATCGGAAAAAAGCTGGGAATCATTTTGTCGGTGGTTCTCACTGTGTTTTGGCTTTTCCCGTACATATATGTAATCTGTTGTTCGTTTAAGCCGGGTTCAGAGGTGATCGCAGTGCCGCCGAGTTTCTTCCCAAAGGTATTTTCCGTTGAAAACTTTTCGGATCTGCTTAGCAGGATGGATGCACTTAAATTTCTGGTAAACAGTTTGAGCGTATCTCTGGCAAGCACGGTCATTGCCTTGATCCTGGGTTCTCTTGCAGCATATGCGATCCAGCGTTCAGGGGCAAAGCTATCCATAGTTTTGGTGGTATTAGTATTGTGTCTGAAAATGATCCCGACATCCAGTATTGTAGTACCGATCTATGAATTGATCTGTAACCTGGGATTATATGATACCAGGGTCGCTCTGATCATCGTGTATGCGGCTATCAATATGCCGTTTGTCATGTGGACGATGCTGAGCTTTTACGAGGGAATTCCTACGACATTGGATGAGGCGGCATTTGTGGATGGGGCAAGCAGCCTGCAGACATTCAGGAAGGTGATCCTGCCGATCTGCAGGCCGGGGCTGGCAACAGCATTTATCTTTACCCTGTTCCTTGCATGGAACGATTTCCTTGTAGCATTATTGTTGACCAGTACAAATGCAAAAACATTTACCGTTGGACTGGCAGGATTTTTATCGGCATACAATCTGGATCTGGGACCGATGTGTGCAGGTGCATTTTTATTTAGTTTCCCAGTAATGATCATTTCACTTGCGGCTCAGAAATATATTGTGCAGGGTATGACTGCCGGGGCTGTGAAGGGTTAGCAGGTATGGAGGAGTCTTATGTCCAGAGAATTAATGCAACAGAATATTGAGAAGGCTCAGCGCGAAATAGACAGTAAAAAAGAGTTAGTTAAAAAGGGGGATATGCGCCAGCGGTATCATTTTATGCCGGAGGCGGGCTGGATGAATGACCCCAATGGATTAATTTATTTCCGAGGGAAATATCATCTCTTTTTCCAGTATAATCCGTACCATGGATTTTGGGATGCGATGCATTGGGGACATGCGGTCAGCGAGGATATGCTCCATTGGGAGTATCTGCCGCTTGCACTTGCTCCCAGTGAACCGTATGATGACCACCAAAAGGGCGGATGCTTTTCAGGCAGTGCGATCGAGCATGAAGGCAGACTGTTCCTGATGTATACAGGAACGTTTAATGAAGGAAAAGGGTATGAGCAGACGCAGTGTATCGCATATAGCGAGGATGGGATTCATTTTGAGAAATATGAGGGCAACCCTGTATTGACTGCCCCGGAGGGAATCCTGGCCTCTCAGTTCCGGGACCCAAAGGTATGGAAGCATGAGGACACTTATTATATGGTGTGTGGAGCGAGCCGCGAAGGAAGGGCTCAGGCGCTACTTTACCGGTCGAAGGATATGTTCCACTGGACATTTTTCAATGTGCTGGCAGAGAGCCGTGGAGAGTGGGGACATATGTGGGAATGCCCGGATTTTTATCCGATCGGTGACAAATATGTCCTGACCTTCTCACCCATGGGAGCGGGAGAGCATACCTCCATGTATCTGGCCGGTGATTTTGATTATAAAACCGGCAAGTTTGATTTTCATGTAACCGGTGAGATCGACTGGGGATTTGATTATTATGCACCCCAGTCCTTTCTGACCAAGGACGGAAGAAGAGTCATGATCGCATGGGCGAATGAGTGGGAATGGATGCCATTATTTAAAGATTGGGGACCGACGTATAAGGAAGGCTGGTGCGGTTTCTTTAATATCCCCCGGGAAGTACGCATGACAAAGGAGGGGACACTGCAGTTTTTGCCTATAGCAGAGACAGAAGCGCTGCGGCAGAACCCTGAAAATATCGATCGTCTTTTAATTACGGAAACGCAGACAGCATTGAAGGCCGGAGATGGTGTTGCCTTTGAGCTAAAGATGAAGATAGATCTTGAGGAAACGGATGCAGATCGGTTAGAATTGACCTTAAGATGCGGTGAGGGAAAGAAGACAGTTTGTCAGTTTGATTTTAAGAATGGGGAAATGAGTGTAGACAGAAGCCAGGCGGACGGATGGAGCAGAGGAGTTTCAAGAAGTACCATGTTCCTGAAAGGAAAAAAGGAACTGGACATCCATATCTTTTCGGACCAAAGCTCCCTAGAGATCTTTACAGACCAATATCAAAATAACCATTCCAGCAATGTATTTGCCGGGAAAAAGCAGGATCGGCTGATGATCCGTGCATATGGAGGCAGTGCAGTGATCAGGGAATATGAGTCCTACGGGATGAAGCCATGTATTCAATAATCTTTCATCTTATCTAGGAAGCTTAAAAGGTGATTTTGACTCTCTGTTTTGACTGGTTTTTAGCACAGAGGTCTATCATGATATCCAGAGCGGGACAGGCAAATTTATCAGGAGGTTTTACGAATGGCCAGTAAGAATTATTATGACGTAACTAAGTGGAAGGTTGGCAACCCATATGAGGATATTGGTGAGGTGATCAACAGTATGATCGCAGACATCAAAAGCAGGCAGACCGAAACGGATGTGAATGAAGGAGGGAAACCTGGGGCAGTCATCTATATCCCGTCAGGAGACTACCATCTTCGCACCCAGGTAGTGATAGATATTAGTTATCTGAAGATCATGGGTTCCGGGCATGGATTCATCTCTTCGAGTATCCGCTTTAACACTCCCCGGGATGAGTGGAAGGATCTGCACGATCTGTGGCCGGGCGGAAGCCGCATACTTGTGGATCTTCCTGCCAAAACAGAGGAAGATGAGGCCAAGGGGGCTGCATTCTATGTGGAGCGCACAGGAGATCCCCGTATCAGCTCCGTAGAGTTTGAAAATTTTTGTATCGACGGGCTGCATTTTGTGGATGACGGTTTAGGAAAGGCAGATCCTGAAAATACATATACAAATGGGAAAACAGGGATTTATATTGCATGCGCTCAGGATTCCTTTCGGATCACGGGTATGGGACTCGTATATCTGGAGCACGGGATCACGATCTATCATGCGGATGCATTGTCCATACATGACAACTTCATCGCCGAATGCGGTAACTGCATAGAGCTTAGGGGCTCGGGGCAGGCGTCAAAAATAACGGATAACCTGATGGGCGCCGGCTATAAGGGGTATTCTATTTACGCTGAGAATTTTGGCGGGCTTCTGATCACGGCGAATAATATTTTCCCGCGCGGTACGAGCAGTGTTC
The DNA here is from genome assembly GCF_058819085.1 of Faecalicatena sp. Classification (NCBI taxonomy): domain Bacteria; kingdom Bacillati; phylum Bacillota; class Clostridia; order Lachnospirales; family Lachnospiraceae; genus Faecalicatena; species Faecalicatena sp. The sequence goes on along the minus strand of NZ_JBZUUL010000016.1, from coordinate 21,332 downwards.
ATTTTGCGGGTGTGGCACGTTCTTCCATTACAAGCAACAGGTTCCATTCATTTTACCCGGGGATGCTGGTATTTGAAGGAAACTGTACGGAAAATCTGGTTGCATCCAATCATTTTCTGCGAGATCATGAGCCGTGGCCTCCGATGCAGAAGCTTGATAATGGGCTGGATGATTTATATGGTCTTATCAATATCAGCGGGGACTACAATTCCGTCATAGGGAATCATATTTCAGAAACAATTGGGAAGCAGTATATTACCCCGCCAGATGCAAAACCTGTTATTATACATGTTGTTTCAGGAAAAGGGAACTATATTTCGAATAACCATATTGTGGCAGCGACAGAAGCAGTTAAAGGAGAGAATGCGGCAGATGCCTCCTGCTTCTCATCCCAGGTCGGGGCTCTGCTGACTACAGACGGGCTGACGGAGCTTGACGTGACAGCGGTATTGGTGGAAAAGGAAGCGATTCAAAACACGGTACTGGATTCAGGAAGTGATATCCAGGTTGTGATGGACAGGACTGTAAATGCGTTCAGAGGAACCCCCATCGCAGGAGCATAGCAAAAAGATAAACAGCGGAAACATAGGTATAAAAATATAAGAGGAATGCTAGAAGAACTGTAACTTGTGATTCACAGGAGGGCGTGATTTACGAGTTACAGTTTTTCTTTATTTTCAGGAATTTAGTAATAGAGATCGCATTTTGGGGGAAGCTTATAATATTTCTATCAGAGAAAAGTACAAGTAAACAGTGGCGATCAGGAATAGCCGCAATTTTTCTGTATATGAATAAGAGGTAGAATGATTTTATTTAAGGAGGCAGCAATATGTGTACAGCAGCAGCTTACTGCACAAAAGATTTCTATTTTGGACGCACACTGGATTATGAAATTTCCTATGGAGAGGAAGTAACGGTAACGCCCCGCAGCTTTCCTTTGCGTTTCCGTAATATTGGTATTATGGGCCATCATTATGCCATGATCGGGATGGCTCATGTGGCAGAAAATTATCCGCTGTATTATGATGCGATAAATGAGAAGGGTCTGGGAATGACGGGGCTGAATTTCGTTGGAAATGCTTATTATGGTGAGAAAGTGAGAAATAAGGAAAATATCATTCAGTTCGAGCTGATACCATGGATCCTCAGCCAATGTGCATCTGTAAAAGAGGTAAGGGCACTGCTTGGAAGAATGAATCTTGTAGGTGCACCGTTTAATGATAAACTGACCATAGCCAGTCTCCACTGGCTGATCGCAGACCGCAGGGAAGCTGTTACGCTGGAGGCAACAAAAAGCGGACTGCATATTTATGACAATCCTGTTGGGATTCTGACGAACAACCCTCCCTTTATGGAGCAGATGTTTCAACTCAACAACTATATGAAGCTCTCCCCAGAAGCCCCGGTGAATCATTTTTCTGATAAGCTGCCGCTTACGGTTTACAGTTGTGGAATGGGAGCTATGGGACTGCCAGGTGACTGGTCATCCCAATCCCGTTTTGTCCGTGCTGCCTTTGTAAAGATGAACGCTGTCTGCGGTGATTCGGAGGCAGAGAGCGTCAGCCAGTTTTTCCATATATTAGGTTCTGTTGAACAGCCGCGCGGGTGCAGCAAACTGGAGGATGGAAATTATGAAGTTACGTTGTATACTTCCTGCTGCAATGCAGAGAAGGGAATCTACTATTATACAACCTATGATAATCATCAGATAACGGCAGTAAATATGCATCAAGAGAAACTGGATAGTGACCAGTTAGTGAGATATCCGCTGATCCAGACAGAGCAGATCCGGATGCAGAATTAACATATAGTAATGCCCCCTGTTTTGCTTCCGTCTGGTTCCTGTTGATTCCCCTGTATTTATTCTGTATAATTAAAAATGATACTTAGCAGACAGACTAGAGGAGGAAGAACTTATGGCATTGATTAAGTGTCCAGAATGCGGAAAAGAGATTAGCGATAGGGCAGGGACCTGTCCGAATTGTGGTTATCCAATTGAAGAGACAAAAAAGAAAGAGGCTGCAGACGAAACGGCAGTGAAAGAGGAAAAAGAGACAAAACAACAGAAGAATAAGGAGCAGGCAGAGAAAGAGCTGAGTCAGGAACAAAAAGAGAAGGGTACGCCAAATTCCAAGAAGCCCTTCCCTAAAAAGGCGGTGATTGCAATTGCTGTAATATTAGTAATTGTGCTGGCGGCCGGGATAGGATATTATGTAATGACCCAAGATTCCAGGAATTATAAATCTGCACAACAATTATTTCAGGACGAAAAGTACGAGGAAGCCTTGCAGAAGTTTACAGAACTGGGAGATTACGAGGACTCCAAGAAAATGGTTGAACAATGTCATTATGAGCTGTCAGTGGACGGACAGTTCATGCGAGGGCTTTCTAAGGGATTAATGAAACGCTGGGACAAAAACGATGAGTATATAGCGCAGGGTCTGGTAAGTGAGGATCCTGACCAGTATAGTGAATTTTGTGATGTAGAACTGAATGAAATTGAAGAATTCTATAATAAGACATTTGATGACCCGGGACTGAAAGAGGATGCCAAATTGTATATTGACAGTCTTCATGAGGCGAAAGAAGCTACTAAATATTTTACGGTAGACTATAATCGGTATGCCACACAGTGGGCAGACGTATATGAAAAGAGAATTCTGCTGATTAAAAAGTTTGTTGAAGAGTATGGCCTGACAGTAGATAAGGATTACCAGGGCAAGTTAGACGATATTCTCGTGGATGCTGAAGCTGTAAAGGAGCAGTTAGATACCAAGGAATCCATACAGAAAATGACTGAAGGGTTTAAAGTAAATGTTGCAGAAGATGAATGGGGCATAAAGAAGTATACAGTGAATATGAAGAATACAACAGATCTGACCTTTGATTATTTCGGTATGGAAATTTCTGTATTGGATAAAAACGGCAACATTATAGGCAATGGGACGGTGAGCCAGGTGACGTCCTGGAAGCCAGGGCAGGAAGCTACTGTTGATGCATATTTTGACAAAGACATTTCTCTTGAGGATTGTACATTAGAGTATGCACTGCGTTATCAAAGCGGCAGTTATATTGAGTATTAAAGCTGAATCCTGAATTTAGGAAGACATAGGACCATGACCGGTACGAAAACCGGTCATGGTCCTTCTTTGTCAGACCTTACTTGCAGCAATTCTAAGGTATCATTTAAGCTTAGGGATCAGTATTTTTTCCAGAGCCTCACGCCTAAGTATCGTGATGCGTCCGTAAGACACAGCAATGATGCCGCCCCGTTTCCATTCATTGAGTACTTTATTAACCGTGACCCGGTTCATCCCAAGTATCAAAGCAAGATCCTCCTGTGTATAAGGAATACTGGAAGCCGTAACGCCCCGGTCACGGTCAGGGTGTCTGGTCTCATTGAGCAGCAGGCTTGCGATTTTTTGATAGCGGTCATAAAGCGTTACTCGGCGCAGCTGCTCGGTGAGATGATTGCAGGTATTAGACATTAATTGGAGCATGATCCGCATCAATTCTTCTGACTTTGCCATATACGAATATAAATGATCAAGATCGCATACAAAAAGCTCTACCTCTGTGACAGCCGCCACGCTGACCGGGCGTACACACTGGGAGAGAAAGGAGGATTCACCGAAGATCCGCCCTTTTTCTATAATCTCATAGGTAAGCTCTTTTCCCGTATTCGTTACATAATAGGCGCGTACCCGCCCTTTGCGTATAAAATAGATCCCATCTGCATTCTCACCCTGCAGATAAATTGCCTCTAAGGGCTGGTATGTATGGAGTCTTCCTGCCTCTTCGAAACAGGAGGCAAGATTCTCAGGTATTTTTATCTGACTCATAATATCCCCTCTTTCAGAAACAGTATACCACTTTTTTCTATAAAATGTAGCCTGGGCTACAGAAAATTTAATCGTGTTCTGCTTAAATATACTTCAACAAAAGGTTAGAAGAGGAAGGATGAGAGTGATGAAGCAGATTTCATTAACAGAGGGGAATATATGGCATGTTCTGCTTAGGTTTTCGATACCATTCGTACTTGCAAATTTACTGCAGGCACTATATGGAGCGGTGGATTTGATGGTCATTGGTGCTTTCTGCCCGGCCGACAGCATTGCGGCGGTCTCTACCGGAACACAGGTGACACAGATCATTACCAGTCTGATTTCAGGGCTGACAGTGGGGGGAACGATACTGGTTGCAAAATATACGGGGATGGGGAAATTCGAAAAGGTTGCCTCTGCGATCAGTACAACAATTCTATGTTTTGCACTGTTTGCGGTGGTGCTCACGGCAGTGATCGCAGGTACGGTTTCTCCGATCTTACAAATACTCCAGGTGCCAAAGGCATCTATGGCAGAAGCTTATGGATATGTGCTCATCTGCAGTGCGGGGATTTTCTTTATCTGCGAATACAACGCTTTATGTGCAGTGTTAAGAGGGTATGGGGATTCTGTCAGCCCGCTTTTATTTGCGGCGGCAGCATGTATCTGCAATGTGATCGGAGATATTTATACAGTGGGATATCTGCATATGGGGGCTGTCGGGACCGCTGTTTCAACGGTATTGTCGCAGGGAGTCAGCATGATCCTTGCATTTCTTTATCTCCGGCGGCGCAGCTGGCCGTTTGGGATATCTCTGCGCGGCCTGAGGATAGAGAAGAGCCTGCTGAGGGAATTGATCCATGTAGGCGTTCCGGTTTCCTTTCAGGAATGCATGGTGCGGGTATCGTTTTTGTATCTGACGGCGATCATTAACAGCTTCGGTGTTTTTGCGGCTTCTGCGGTAGGGATCGCCGGTAAATTTGATGTATTTGCCATGCTGCCAGCAACTTCTATCTCAAGCGCATTGACAGCATTGACCGCGCAGAATGTGGCTGCGGGAAAAGCAGACAGGGCCAGATATTTTGTGCGCTATGGAATTTATATTTCCCTGGCCTGTGCCGCAGTTTTCTTTTTATGGGCGCAGCTGCATCCGCAGTCTATGATCGGATTGTTTTCGAAAGATGCACAGGTGGCTGCCTGCGGTGTCTGGTTCATGAAGTCATGCAGTCTGGATTATCTGGCAGTATCTGTTCTGTTCAGCCTGAATGCTTATCTGAATGGCTGTGAAAGAACAGTATTTACGATGATAAACTGCTGTACCGGGGCCTTACTGATCCGGGTACCGATTCTATTTCTTCTGTTCAGCAGCGGTGTAAGGAATCTGACATATTATGGACTGGTGTCACCGTTTTCTTCGATTGTGATGATTCTGGTGATCGTTATCTATATGAAGAGAGCTTCGGCCCCTGTGAAATACCAGCGGCGGGCAGTAGTCTGAAATAACCGTGAGAAAGTGCGAAACACAATGGGGCAGAACATAGTTGTGAGATATAATTGTCAAAAACTATTTGACAAACATACTAATAGTATGTATAATAAACATACCGATAGTATGTAATTACGGAAGAAAAGTCTAGGAGGCAGGAAATGGCAAGAAATAAACATCCTGAGGAGACAAGGAAGCTGATCATTGATACTGCGGCACAGCTTTTTATAGAGCAGGGATATGACCACACGTCGATTCAGGATATTATCAACCATTTAGGCGGTCTGAGCAAGGGTGCGATCTATCATCATTTTAAATCGAAGGAAGAGATCATGAGTGCTGTAGCTAACCATCTTTACTCTAATACAGGGGCAGAGATACAGCAGATCTGTGATAGGAAAGATTTGAATGGAATGGAAAAGCTGACTGAGCTTTTTAATGCTTCTGTATCAAATCCGGCTCAGGCGGATTTATTCAAGGTGGCGCCTGATATGCTGAGGAATCCGCAGCTGCTGGTCGTTTATCTTCATGATACCGTACAGAAGGAATCATCAGAGATGGTGCATAGGGTGATAGAAGAAGGGATTCTGGATGGTTCGATCCACACAGACTATCCTAAACAGCTGGCAGAGGTTCTCATGCTTCTGGGAGATATCTGGCTGAATCCGATGATCTATCATTGTGAACCAGATGAGACGCTGAAGAAGCTTAAGTTTTATCAGTATCTGTTAAAGCTGCTGGATCTGGATATCATTACCGATGAAATGATTGGCAGAATCGAGGAATATGCTAATATTTACAAGGCAAATAAGAGTAAGGCTGATTAATGTATATACTGTGCTGTCAGTACCACATTACATGGCCTCAAGGTCTTCATTGTGAGTCCCAAAAGCAGGGGATTATATTTAGATAGTAAAGAAATTCTGTCCTGTATACACAGGGCAGATAATTTTTAACTATATACATACCAACGGTTGGTATTAAAAGGAGGTTAATGAAATGAAGAAAAAGAAAGGTTTCACAAAAGATTTTTGGCTGGTCGTAGCCGGACAGATCATTTCCCTGTTTGGAAATGCGGTTATGAGGTTTGCACTGCCGATTCATTTGTTGAATGTAACTGGATCAGCGGCACTTTTAGGTATCGTATCAGGCTTTGCATTCCTGCCTCTTGCCGTGATGTCACCTATAGGGGGATTGATTGCGGACAGAGTAAACAAAAGAAATATTATGGTATTTCTTGATTTTTTCACGTCGGGACTGACAGTCCTGTTTTTAATCCTGTATGGCAGAGTAAGCCTGACAGGTCTGGTGCTTGTCATGCTTTTTATGCTCTATGGAATCAGCGGTGCTTACCAGCCTTCCGTGCAGGCCAGCATCCCTGCTTTGGTTGAGACAGATCATGTTATGTCTGCAAATGCTGTCATTAATATGATATCTTCTCTGTCCGGACTGCTTGGGCCGGCTTTGGGAGGGATCGCTTATAGTATGTGGGGAATCTATCCTATACTTTATACGGCAGCGCTCTGTTTTTTCGTATCAGCAGTAATGGAAATTTTTATTCGTATTCCGTTTGTTAAAAGGGAGAGAACGCAGTCTATCCTGCGTGAAACGGGTGTAGATTTAAAAGAAAGTCTTTCCTTTATTACGCGGGAGAAACCGGAGATCGGGAAACTGACGCTGTGCTGTGCGGGAGTCAACCTTGTTTTATCATCGCTTATGATCATTGGCCTTCCAGTCATTGTAATGCAGCTTTTGGATTTCAGTGCGGCCCAGGCATCAAGGCTCTATGGATTTATGGAAGGGATACTGGCGATCGGCGGCCTGGCCGGAGGAATCAGTGCGGGAGCCTTAGGGGGCAGGCTGGAGATCCGCAAGAGCTGGAAGATCCTGCTGTATGGCGGTATACTTCTGATACCGATGGGGATTGTTTTGTTTGTGGACTGTTCACCATGGGTTGCGTATCTTATTCTGGCAGCTGCAGGAATGGTCATGATGGCACTGGCAGCAGTTTATTCCATACAGATCATGTCATTCATTCAGGTGGCGGTGCCGCAGGAAATGGTTGGTAAGGTCATTGCCTGGGTGATCGCAGTTTCTACCTGTGCACAGCCAATAGGGCAGGTGATCTATGGCGTTTTGTTCGAACGGTTCAAGCAGGGAGCGGGGGCAGTTTTCTTTGCGGCAGCAGTGGCAAATGGCATCATTGCAGTTTACAATAAAAGAAGTGCAGAAAAGCTGTAGAATCTATACGATCATATGGATCTATCTCTTGAGGAGGATCTATCTGGAAGGAGCTGGGAAGGCTGGAAACAGAATGTTTAACGGGGTATTTCACGAGCAGGACATTCATGGTATAATTGTCGCAGAGTCTATACCAGGAGGTAATGATATGACAAAAGAGGAATTGGCATTAGAAGTGATAGATCGTTTGAAGAAGGAGTACCCGGATGCCGGCTGTACCTTAGATTATGACCAGGCGTGGAAGCTGCTGGTCAGTGTCCGTCTTGCTGCACAGTGTACGGATGCCCGTGTAAATGTAGTGGTAGAAGATCTGTATGCAAAGTATCCTGACGTAGAATCCCTGGCTGAGGCGGATGTGGAAGATATTGAGAGGATCGTAAGACCCTGCGGTCTGGGAAAAAGCAAGGCAAGGGATATCAGCGCCTGCATGAAAATGCTGAAAGAAGAATTCGGAGGTAAGATCCCGAGAGATTTCAATGCGCTGTTAAAGCTTCCGGGAGTGGGGCGCAAGAGTGCGAATCTGATCATGGGTGATGTATTCGGCGAGCCTGCGATCGTAACGGATACGCATTGTATCCGGCTGACGAACCGCATTGGTTTGGTAGATGGAATCAAGGACCCTAAAAAAGTAGAGATGGCCCTTTGGAAGATCATTCCGCCGAAGGAGGGCAGTGATTTCTGCCACCGCCTTGTATATCACGGAAGAGATGTGTGTACGGCAAGAACGAAACCATATTGTGATCAATGCTGTCTTGCAGATATCTGTGCGAAAAATGGCGTGGGAGAGTAGCGAAGATGGGCAAAGTTACGATACGGTCATATGATTGTTTTGAGATAGGACAGATCTGTGAGTCAGGCCAGTGTTTCCGAATGAGACAGATACAGCCGGGGATCTATGAGGTCATTGCAAAAGACCGCTATCTGGAGATCTCACAGCAGGGAAAAGAGTGTACCTTCCATTGTGATGAGTCGGCGTTTGAGGAATTCTGGAAGCATTATTTTGATTTGGATACACAGTATGAAGAGTACCAGGAGAAGATTAATCCAAAGGATAAATACCTGAAAAATGCGGCGGAATTTGGCTGTGGAATCCGTATTCTAAATCAGGATCTGTGGGAAATGATCGTTTCATTTTTGATATCCCAGCAGAATAATATTGTACGGATCCGCAGGTGTATCCAGAATATCTGTGAGAAATACGGAGAGAAAGCAGAAGCTGAAAATGGGAAGAACTATTACACATTTCCCACTCCAGAGGCATTGGCCTGTCTTGATGAGGATGAGTTAAAAGACTGCAATCTGGGATACCGGAGTAAATATGTTGTCAGGACGGCAAGGAGTGTCGTAAATGGAGAAATTTCCTTGGATGAGGTCAGAAAGATGTCCTACAGGAATGCGAAAGAGGAGCTTATGAAGCTGTTTGGAGTGGGAGGTAAGGTGGCAGACTGTATCTGTCTCTTTGCGCTGCACCAGTTAGAGGCATTTCCCGTTGATACACATATTAACCAGGCACTGAAAAAGCATTATCCCAAAGGATTTCCGAAACGTAGGTATAAAGGGTGCGAAGGTGTCATGCAGCAGTATATCTTCTATTATGAATTGCTGGGAAAAGATCTGGAAACTTAGATTTTACCGGGAATAGAGGCAGCGGAAGATTCAGAGATAAAAGGAGATAGGGATATTTTTAGGGCTGCGGCATCAGCTTTTATATTCAGCTGATGCCGCAGCCCTTTGCAGCTTAGTATATTTGTAAAAGTATGCTTAGCCCACGATTCTCCATTTTTTATCTACAGCGTTCAGAAGTTCATGTCCATCTTCTGTAACGAGGACAAGGTCTTCCACACGAACACCGTATTTACCTTCGATGTAGATACCAGGTTCGATGGAGAAGATCATTCCTGGCTCTGCCACATTTTTGTTGATAGGGCTTACATCGCCATATTCGTGGTCTTCCTGGCCGATGAAGTGTCCGAGACGGATTCTCCAGTATTCACTGTAACCAGCCTCGTCGATCAGATCTCTTGCCTGAGCATCGATATCGCAGAAACGCACGCCTGGCTTGATCACAGCTTCTGCTTTTTCAACAGCTGTGCGAACAAGATCGTGGATCGCTGCCTGCTCATCATCTACGCTCTTGCAGTAGAAGGTTCTTGTCATATCAGAGCAGTAACCTTTCCATACACATCCCATATCGATCAGGACACATTCGCCGGCTTTGAGTGTTCTTGTATCACTTGGAGTGTGATGCTGGTCAGCAGCATTCGCACCAAAGCATACGATGGTATCAAAGCTTAATCCGCTTGCTCCGGCTTTCATATATTCTGCATCAATGAAATCTGCGACTTCTTTTTCTGTCATGCCTTCTTTGATAAATGCAGCAGCTTTTTCCATAACGCTGTCATTAATAACGGAAGCCTGCTTCATAATCTCAATCTCTTCTGCGTTTTTCACGGCACGGACATCATCGATACAGTCAGATCCCCAGATTGTTTTTAACTCAGGGCAGCGCTCCTGCAGCGGGATCAAGAAACGTGCCGGCCATGTCTTATCAATACCGAGTACGCTCTTTGTATCGATATGTTCCATGAGAACACCGATCTGGTCGTCCATATCGCTGAACCAAACCTCTTCAAATCCTGTATTGGATACATAGTAGAGATAGTTCAGGAATAAGGTGTGTTTTCCATTGCTGCGAAGCAGTAAAGCATATAATCTTTCCCCAGGGTTTACCATGATTCCTGTTAAAAAGCGGATGCTTAACGGGTCAGATAACAATAACTGATCCAGTCCCTTTTTCTCCATTTTTTCCAATACGCGGTTGATTCTTTCGTTCATTTTAAAATCTCCTTTCCTTAGTAAAAATGACTCTGTGAGCATTATATCATAACGGGGGAAAGATTTCACGAAAATAATATCGAAATCTCATATGTTTTGAAATTATGCGGAAGGGATAGGTGAAATGTTAGAGAGGATAGCGGAAAGGGGGAGAATAGAGGTAAAAGGGTGTGGAGGGAGTTGCTGTTCTTTCAATAACGGGTTATACTGAAAAGGCAGAAGCAGACTTGCTAATGGACGCAGGAGAAAATTCAATTGACCATTTTGTACTGTGATTTTATGCGGCACACGATGAACTGTGGAATTTAAACTCTACTGCAAAGAGTGTAAACAGCAGCTGTTGGTTCGCAGAAAATGTACGAGATGGCTGATAATTATATTGAATAGTGGCTGAATGCAGTTGTAAGGAAAATAAGATGAGTTAAAAGTGTTAGCAGCAGTAGAATAGAGGGAAGATTATGGCATATGGGAAATCGATAGAGTTATTTTTAGTTAATGGAACAACGGACAGTCTTGTTACAGCAGAGCTTTCAAATTGGAATGGTAAATCAATAAAAATTCCACGAACGGAAGTCTTGGGGTGTGGGCGAGAGGATGTTAAGGGAGCAGGAGTGTATTTCCTTTTCTGTCAGGAAGACGATGGGGAAGATTCGGTTTATATAGGTGAGGCTGAAAATATTATAGACAGATTAAACCAGCATCTTAGAGATTATCATTCAGGGAAAGAAAAGTATTATTGGAATACAGCGGTTATTTTTGTGGGCAGAGATTTAAATAAGGCATTAATCCGCTATCTGGAAAACCGTTTGGTCGAAATTGCCCGTGAGAGTAACCGATATGTTGTTTTAACTAAAAATACATATAGAAATACTGTAATGAAAGAGTCACAGATTGCAGTAATGGAAGAATTTATTGATAACATAAAAGTTCTTATCAGTACATTGGGGTATAAAGTACTTATTCCCGCACCGCAGGCAACTGTAGATACGGTATATTTGTACTGTAAAGGTTCTGGTGGAAACGCAAAAGGATTTGTAAGTCCAGAGGGATTTACTGTTTTAAAAGATTCCGTTGTCTCAGATCATATCGTTCCCTCATTGGAAACACAGGGAAAAACATACTATGTTTTAAGAAGTAAATTAGAGGCAGATGGTACAATTGTAGACAGAAGGTTTACGAAAAACTATGAATTCAGCGCTCCGTCAGCAGCATCAGCAGTAGTATTGGGGCATACATCTAATGGAAATGTGGATTGGAAAACAGAGAATGGAACCAAATTGAAAGATCTTTAAAAATTTGATTGATAAATCTCTCATAATAAATGTTATCGGAAACAAAAGGGATTGCAAAAGGGATAGCAAAAGCGATTCGAGCAGAGGCAGGAAATATGAATATGGGAGGAAAAAGGAACATGAATCATAGGATTTTTGTTGTTGAGGATGATCTATCTATCTGTGAAATGGTTGAAAACTATTTATCAGGCGAGAATTTTGTTACAGATGCTTACCACTGTGGTTTTGACGCAATTAAGGCCTTTCAGAATGATACAGACTACGCTCTTGCTCTGATTGATCTGATGTTACCGGATACAAGTGGCATGGATGTGATCAAAGCAATTCGTCAAATCAGCACGATTCCGATTATCATTCTTACTGCAAAGGATAATGACACGGATAAGTCAATGGGATTAAATCTGGGCGCAGATGATTATGTAGTGAAGCCATTTTCGCTGATTGAGCTGACGGCAAGGATCAAAGCAAATATCAGGCGGGCAACCAGTTATGACAGCCGGTCGGATCAGGTGGTTACGAAAATCAAAGATCTGGAGATTAACCAGGCAACACGTACGGTAAAAGCTGCAGGGACCACTTTAGAATTGACCCGAACGGAATTTGAAATACTGAATCTGCTGGCTTCTCATCCGGGCCAGGCCTTTTCCAAGGAGCAGATCTATGATCTGATCTGGCGGGAACCCTATTTTGGAAATGAAAATGTGTTAAATACTCATATGAACAGACTTCGTTCTAAGCTAAAGGCAGCGTCCAACAATGATACAGCGTATATCAAAACGTTATGGGGAATTGGCTATAAGATGGAGGAAACGTAATGAGCGCAATACTTCTTATTCTGATAGTTGTGCTGTTGATTCTGTACTTATATGAGCGGGGAAAGAACAAAAGAAAGAGTAAAGAGATTTCTTATATCAGAGAGTGGCTTCAAGAAACGTCTTATTTAAAAGAGGAACGTCAAATTTTAATTCCATCTGACAATCTGGAGATCAGGGAACTCGCAGCGGGGGTCAACCGTCTGCTGGAGCTGTTTTATTTGCAAAAGGCGGAGTACGACCGCTCCAAGAGAGCGATGGAGCAGGTGCTGACGAATATTTCACATGATCTTAGAACCCCTCTTACTGTACTGAAGGGATATAGCGAATTGCTGTGCAGGGAGCTTTCAGATAAAGAGGAGATGGGCAGGATCCCGGAAATGGTGCTAAAAGTTGATGGCAAAGCAAATGAGCTGGTTTCGACGATAAACGATTACTTTACCATGTCAAAAATTATTTCTGGTGATATGAAAATGGAGATGCAGAGCGTCAATATTACACAAATATGCCATGATGTTATTTTGGAGTACTATGACATCTTAGAGGAGGCGCAATATAATGTTGAAATGGAGATCAGTGATGTGCCTGAATATGCGTGCGCAGATATGGAGGCACTCAAAAGAATACTCAAAAACCTGATCGATAATGCAATAAAGCATGGAAGTGATGGTAAGTACCTGGCATTGCGGATAGAGAAAAAATCAGGCAGAGTGCTGATAGAGGTTGAGGATCACGGAAAAGGGATTCCTGAAAAACAGCAGGAGCAGACTTTTTCCCGTAATTACACAACAGCACAGAAAAGCTCGGGGAGCGGACTGGGATTGACAATTGCAAGAAATCTTGCACAGCAGATGGGGGCGGATATACAGGTGTATAGTGAACCGGGAGTGAAAACCGTTTTTACAGTCATCTTGAAAAGTTAGAAAAAAGTTAGATTTCAGTCAGAAAAAAGTGAACTCTATTTTGTATACTATGGGTCAGCAAAGGAGGCATACAAAATGGATTACATCATAAAAACATCAGATCTAACAAAATCCTATAAAGAAAAAACAGTAGTAGACCATGTAAATATCCATGTCAAAAAAGGAGAGATTTATGGCTTCGTGGGTCCTAATGGTGCCGGAAAAAGCACGATCATGAAAATGCTTTTGAATTTGGTGCAGCCGGACTCAGGGGACGTATTCATTTGGGGTGAAAGAATGGGGGATAAAAGCTTCGAGTGTTTGAAACGGATCGGTTCAATTATTGAAAACCCATATTTCTATGAGAAAATGACCGCACGGGAAAATCTGGAACTGCATTGTGAATACATGGGCTATCACAATCATGAGCGGATTGACGAGGTTTTGGAGCTTGTGAATCTGCAAAATATTGACGGAAAGGCAGTTTCTCACTATTCCCTGGGAATGAAACAGCGCCTTGCCATTGCGAGGGCGGTCTTGGCCAGGCCGGAGCTGCTGATCCTGGATGAGCCGATCAATGCACTGGATCCGGAGGGGATAAAGGAAATGCGTCTTTTATTTCAGCGGTTAAATCAGGACTTTGGGACAACAATTTTTATTTCAAGCCACATACTCTCAGAGGTAGAACAGATCGTGGACCGGATTGTCATTATCACGGGCGGCAGACTTTTGAAAGAGGTTTCGATCCAGGACGTACATGAGTATCAGGCAGAGTATATTGAGGTCAATGTGGATGACGTAAAACAGGCTGCCTGTTTGTTGGAGCAGGATGGGAAATGTACACATTTTACAGTCGTTAATGACCGGATCATACGGATTTATGATACAAATGTTGCTGGAAAAGAGATCTCAGCAATGCTTGTGAAAAACGGCATCGGATTAGAAAGTATTGGGCGAAAAGAAAACAGTCTTGAAGATTATTTCTTCCAGCTTGCAGAGGGAGGAAAATAAAATGACACATTTACTAAAGTTAGAACTTAAAAAATTCAGATTATCAAGGAAGATCTTAATTGCGTTTATAGCGATTATATTCTGCATTTTATTTATCACAGTATCTTTGGTGGACAGTATGACGGACCCGGAGCAGACAAAGGACACCTTTGAAAGTACCTTTCTCGTAATCGGAATACTGCTCACTATTATATTTTTGATCTATTCATCGGTACTTACGTCGTCTTTGGTGATCAGCGAATACAATCAACGGACCATTACCATTTTATTCTCTTATCCATTGAACAAAAAGCAGCTGATTGCATCCAAAATGATCATTATCATGGTTTTTACGGCGGCTGCGATTCTGCTGGGATATGTCTGCTGCTGCGGCTATATCATCGGAATGGATTCTGCTTTTGATATGTTGGAAGGGGATTTTCAAATGGAATATCTGACGAAATGGATACCGATGGCGGTTACCAGTACTATCGCCTGCAGTATTTTGTCCTGGTGGCCGCTTGTGGTCGGTATGATTAAAAAGTCTATTCCGGCAACCATCGTGACCTCTCTCATTGCGCTGTTTATCCGTCAGGTTATCATCACAAAGAACCCTACAAATCAGGAGAATGCGCTGCAGATTATTTTCGTGCTGGTGATTACAGCAGCGGCGGTGGGGATTGTGTTTCAGAAGAAGGTGACGAAGCTGGATTAGAAGATGAGGGGGAAATACAGCTTACGGTTTTTATTGTGGTTTATATTAGTTATTAAAAATCAAATGGAAGGCGGGGAAAAGCACATCATTGACGGTGTGCTTTTGATTTGAGTAAAAATAAAATAATTTCTTTGAAGATAAATATTGACTTTAATATTATTTATGATATATTGAATATAATTAAAGACAAAATGAAAGGGGATAAGAAATGGAGATTGATAAAATACCTCAATGGTTGCTATCTTTAGAAACGGAAGATATCGCATTTCTCAAAAACTTTGTTCTAAAATCAGGGTCATTGAAAGAGATTGCTAAATTATATGAAGTATCATATCCGACTGTTCGGTTACGATTAGACAAACTCATTCAGAAAATTGAATTAGGTGACAAGAAAGAGGAAGAACCGTTTGCCACCTTTATAAAAGGACTGGCAGTTGATTCCCGAATTGATTTAGAAACTGCAAAAATTATTATTGAAAAATATAAGCAGGAAAAGGAGAATTAAAGAATGTTTGATTTGATGATAGGATTTGTTATCGCGATTGTATTGTTTATTGTAGAGTATCTTTTGTGTACCAGGATGAAAAGCCCATTGTGGGGAGGGATTATTCCTGTATTCATATTAGCAGGTACAATCTTTGTCTTTGCAAGTGGAAAAGTGCCGTTTGAGATAAGATTTCTCTTTCCATTTTTAGTTCTTAACACATTGTTTTTTGGAGATTGGGGAACTGGACGAGAGAAGTATAAAAAGTTAAGGCAGGACGAGATGGAGAGAATGAAGGCTAAGGATATTTAAAGAGTGGGGAGGGGGGGATATGGGATTCATAGGGGGCGGTTCGAATAGGTTGTTGTTCCAGATATCCAAGGCCGGGCTGTGATAACAATATATAATGCTTAAAAATCTGAGTATAGATGAATCCGAGGTTAAGATATGTTTGAAAATAAATTTGGTATTACTGATCCAACGGAATTGGCAAGAGCGGAAGAAAAAATCAGCAAGCAAAAAGCCGTCGAAATGTTTGAAAACGGATTTCTGGAAAAACTGGAGCCAGGGATATATGAAAGTCTTGCGGCGATTCACAAATATCTATATGATGAGATTTATGTTTTTGCCGGTAAGCTTCGAAAGGTGAATCTGTCAAAAGGAACTTTTAGATTTGCACCTCTTATGTATCTGGAAGTGGCCTTACAAAGTATTGATAAAATGCCGCAGTCGACTTTTGATGAAATTATTGAAAAATATGTAGAAATGAATGTCGCCCATCCATTCAGAGAAGGCAATGGAAGAAGCACAAGAATATGGCTTGATCTGATGTTGAAAAAAGAAATCGGCTATGTGGTGGAAAGGAGCAAGGTGGACAAAGAGGATTATCTGCTTGCTATGGAACGAAGTCCGATTAAAGATATTGAAATTAAGTTTCTGTTGAAAAATGCTCTGACAGACAATATTCATGACCGCGAAATTTATATGAAGGGCATTGATCATAGTTATTATTATGAAGGTTATTATGTCTTCAAGACAGAAGAATTGACGGAAAAGTAAGGCAGCCGTCTGTCTCACGACCAGATATATTTTTGAAACCAATATGGATTGATACTCTGAAAAATAATCTTGACATACGTATTGAATATTGTATAATAACATTAACAGAACCCACCACGCCTCTGATTTTCATGCGCAACCCGGTGGGACTTTTTCATTTATGGAGTGTTTTATGTATCAGTATCCAAAACAAATATTAACAATCAGACAACAAATGCAATCCTATATTGATGCAGGAATGATAATTACTTCTCAGGAAAATGTAGAAACAGCATTAAAATCCATTGGATTTTATCGTTTACGGGGATATTCGTTCCACTTATATGATAATTCTACTAAAAAATATGTTCCTGGAACCAATTTTGAAGATATCATAAAATTATATCAATTCGATCAGGAGCTATCCACTTTGATTTTTTCAATGATTTCAAAGATTGAAGTTGCTTTAAGAGTAAGATTGGTAGAATCATTACTTGTATATGGAGATGCATTGATTATACAGGACTCATCAATTTTTAAAGACAAAAAGATGTATTGGCAGAATATGTCTGCGATTGCTTCAGAAATTGCTCGTTCTAACGATGTGTTTATTAAACATAATTTTGATAATCATGAAGGTGAAGTGCCTGTATGGGCAGTGGTAGAAGTTCTTTCCTTTGGAACTTTATCGAAGATTATTAAAAATCTGAAAACAGGTACAGGCAGTGCATATTCAGTTTTAGCTTCTGATTATCAGTTTGTTTCTAAAAAGGGGAATTTAGTAAAGCCATCTCAGAAAATGTTTGCTTCATGGGTGCAGGCTGTTTCTGTACTAAGAAATATGTGTGCCCATAATTCCAGAATATATAATCGGACAATACATACTACGCCAGAAATTTTGGATATTGATAGAGTAGTGCCTTCACCGGCGCATAATGGATTATATCAGAATTTATTAGCAATGAAATATTTGCGATCATCTGGTGAAGAATGGATGCGATTTGTGAATGAATTAGATAAGTTGATTCAGAATCACAGTAATGTGCTCAGTCTTACAGCAATGAATATGCCGACAGATTGGAAGGCACATTTGAGTGTTTAAAATCAATTAAAATGCATATCATGTTAAAACAGACCTAATCAAGCATATTAAGCTCAAACCGATTAGGCTTTCGGCGGAGTGTTACGATAGGCACTTCGCCATATTTTTACAAAACATCTTTTTTCATTAATAGACAACACTTAAATTATTTTCAACAGGATTACTCAATTCGAGAAATAGCAGGAGGTCCAAAAATTCTATACTATTGGATAAATTTTCATACTAACAACTAAGGTAACTAAGGCAGATTGTTTTTGTATGACGGTTAGCTATGGTAGAGAGTTACTGGATATGTTATAATTTTTTTGCCATATTGGGGCTGTTTCAGAAGTGGAAAGGAGCATTTATAAGCGAGAAGATATGGGGTAACAAAAGCGTAAACATTCAAAGGTTAACATGCAAAAAATTATAAGAAGATACAAGAAGAAATACTCTAAATTCAAGGGAAATCAATCGTAAAAAATACGATTGGTTTTTTGCGTATAATATAAGCAGTAAAGTTGGAAAGGAAGACGGCAATTTTAAAGGAATGTCGGATGTATAGCAAGCGTGTCTGGATATCGAAAACAAAATTAATGACAGCATTACTCCGCAGCCTGAGTACATGGTGGAATTGCAGAATAATGACAAAACGATAAAACTGACTGTAAAAAGTGGTCTTCAAAAGCAATATTTATATAAATTAAAAGCATACAAACGAAATGATACTACAACAATAGAGGTTGACATATGGGGGTTGTCAAGACTAATTTTGGAAGGGAGAAATATCAGATTTGAAGAATTGTCGTGTGAAGAACAAGAACTGATGTTTGATGCTTTACAGCAAAAATTAAAAGACTACATTCAGATTGAGAACTTTAATCAGGAAACTTTGAAAACGCTGAATTTATATAACAATACCATTGGATATAATAATGCAGCTGGTATTCTGGCAGATAAAAATCATTTTCCGTGAATTGATATAGTGAAGTTCGGTGAGAACATCAGTGTGATTTATAAGAGAGCAACATTTGATAATATATCCATTTTGGAAGTCTGCGAAAAAGCATCATAGGTATTCAAAGATTATTATCAATACGAAGAAATATAAGGCACCAATCAAAAAAGGTAGAAAAAAATACCGGAGACCGCATTCAGGAAAGTAATTGCAAATGCATTGATTTATAGAGTATGGCTATGGAGCTACAGATAAAAGTTTCGATGTTTGACGACAGAATAGAAATTATTTCTCCGGGAGGACTGCCTTCTGGAATAACAGAGGATGAGTATTTATCGGGGGAACTTTCGGTTCTAAGAAATAGAAATCTTGCAAATGTGTTTTACAGATTAGGGTTTGTTGAAATATTCGGTATAGGAATTACACGGATAAAACAACTCTATGAAGAATGCTTGAGACAACCGGACTTTGAAGTGTCAGAAAATACAATTAAGATTGTACTTCCAGTTTTTGAAAAAAACCTGAATTTAACGGAAGACGAAAGAAAAATATATAAGATTTTAAGCAGGACAATGCTGAAATCAATTAGTGAAATTGCTCCTTACGTTGCGTTTGGCAAATTAAAGACAACATAACTACTGAAAGAGATGGGTAAAATGCGACAAACTGCGGTTGCTTGGATGGTGGTGAACTACGGTTTTATTATGATTGAGCGAGGGGAAATTGGAGAATGTAAAAGTTGTGATACGGCAGAGGCACAAGGGAGATTGCTGGATTTTCGTGTATAAGCAGAGCCAAAGGCGTTGCAAGGCTGCTTATACATATCGTTCCGATAAATAAGAAATATTATTCCGAAAGAATTGTTATTATTCCGGGGAGAGGGTATACTGAGAACGCATATTTAGATATTTGGCGAGATCTTTTACAAGCTTAGTGTCTATGTTATTGATTTAGAAAAACATAGACACTAAGCTTGTAAAGCAAAATGAGCGCACAAGTATCTACTCTGTCTTATGAGACCGGGTTTAAATGGAAATTATACTGGTGACTGGATGGGTTATCATGCAGCAAGGTTAGGATACATTTTCCGTTTTGTTTCTATCAGTGCCCCCAGAACCTGGCATCCTTTACTGCTTACAAGATATCGTCTGGTGTGCGGGATTTTACGTATGAGACCGCGGGCCCTAAGTTTGGAAAGGGTCCTGCTCATCCGCCCGCTTTCTTTTGGGGTATCCGAATTTTCTTTACAGATTGCCCTGCGGACTTCCTGATTGGTAAAACCACGGATTAAATATCTCCTATTAGATATTTCTTCAAATAACTGAAATACTTCTGGTGACCAAACATTATATCCGGTGTAGGTCTTCTTACCTTTGACCACTTTCCTTTCACAGATACCATTAATCTCTTTTTCAATACTTTGAACAGGAACTATTTCCTGCATAGAATCGATAAAACATTTGTTTGCTGCTTTTGATATTTCAGTATACTGGTAAAGATTGGCGATTGACTGCCCCATAGGAACCCAACTTTTGAAAGTAGTGCCATTCTTATAGACTTTGAACTCCTTCGGGTCATTGATTGTCATCTCGATGCGCAGACAGCTGAACTTATCATACATTTTGATACTGTTTGATTTCATTTTGAATTTAATTCTCCAGCCAGTCGGGCGTTTTCGATAATCGGAGACTGCTTCTCCCTGAAACTTTGGATCAAGTTTTCGTCCGAGTAAGGAAAAAATATAGGTACATTTGAAATTGTAGAATGCGTGTCCAACCAGGGATGGATAAATATCCTCCAGAGCGTCACGGCTCTTAAACATAATGTCGGTTGCGTACTCGCATTGGTCTACACACCAGTGGTATCCCTGGTGGAAAACCTTTTCAATCGTATCAAGATAAGGATTTACTTTATGAGCCAAAAGATCCAGTTGTCGACAGAGTGATTTTGAATCAAATTTATCTGCCAGCTCCTGTGCCTTTCGTATATCGCTGATTTGAAAAAAAATTATCATATGTCTGGTAGGTAATGTTGTGGCTGTCAAAGGTATGTTTTATCATTTCCCACCCATTCATATAAATCTGTATTAGATAATATGAAGTGACCTCACATTTGTAGCAACGTGGATTTACCTGTATACTAAAGTTTGAACAAGAACAATAGTAACAGGGATTACCGCATACAAAAGGAGGCCACTATGTATAGAATAATCAAAATTGGGATGGATGTCCATAGTAAAAATTACACACTTTGCGCAATGGAGCCTGTGATTGGCGAAGAAGATTGCATTTTTACAAACATCCAGCTAATGGCAGACTACAAAAACATTCTGATGTTTATCGATGATCTGAAATTGAAACTGGGTCTGGACAATGAAAACGATATTGTTTGTGGATATGAGGCGGGGTGTCTTGGATATTCATTATATAACCAGCTCACAGCGGCAGGGGTAAAATGTGTGATTCTGGCACCGACAACCATGTTGACACAGCAGGGGAAACGGGTAAAAACGGACGCGAGGGATGCCTTAATGATTGCACAATGCTTATCCTATGGCGGCTACCATGCGGTATACATTCATAACTTCTCGGAATCTCAATAAATGAGATTCCCCCCGAAAATTGACAACTAAATATCGTGCAGAAAAAGAAATTTAAGAAAAATGGCCATAAAC
>NZ_JBZUUL010000015.1:0-120591 GCF_058819085.1 Faecalicatena sp. | reverse complement strand
TAACACCAGAAGGCAAAGGACCGGCATGGTGCAACTCTCTGTTCGAAGATAATGCTGAGTTCGGATACGGTATGCTGCTTGCCCAGAACACAATCAGAGACAGACTGAAAGGCAAAGTAGAAGCTCTTGCAGAGAACGCAGAAAATGCTGATGTAAAGGCTGCTGCTCAGGAATACCTTGATACATTTGGAAGCGGGGCAACAAACGGAACAGCTACAGATAAACTGGTAGCAGCTCTGGAAGCTTGCGGATGCGATTCAGCAGATTAGGCTGAATTACTGAAAGGAAAAGACTTCCTCGCTAAGAAGTCACAGTGGATCTTCGGTGGTGACGGATGGGCTTACGATATCGGATTCGGCGGTGTTGACCACGTATTAGCAAGTGGAAAAGACATCAACATCATGGTATTCGATACAGAAGTTTATTCTAACACAGGCGGACAGTCCTCCAAGGCTACAAAGACAGGTGCTACAGCACAGTTTGCAGCAGGCGGAAAAGAAACGAAGAAGAAAGACCTTGCAAGCATCGCAATGAGCTACGGTTATGTATACGTTGCACAGATCGCTATGGGTGCGGACTTCAACCAGACTGTAAAAGCAATTGCAGAGGCTGAGGCTTATCCGGGACCATCACTCATCATTGCTTACGCTCCATGTATCAACCACGGTATCAAGAAGGGTATGAGCAAGGCTCAGACAGAAGAGCAGTTAGCAGTAGAGTGCGGATACTGGAACAACTTCAGATACAATCCGGCAGCAGAAGGCGCTAAGTTCACACTGGACAGCAAAGAGCCTAAGCTGGAGAACTATCAGGCATTCCTTGACGGAGAAGTTCGTTACAATGCACTTAAGAGAGCTAATCCGGAAAAGGCTGAGAAACTCTTCGCTCTGAACGAGAAAGAAGCTAAGGAGAGATACGCTTACCTTAAGAAGCTGATCACTCTTTACGGAGAAGAATAAGAACTGACGGGACAAGTTCCCAAAAGATAAGAAAAGCAGGTTCCTCGAAAGAGGGATCTGCTTTTCTTATCTTCAGACCTAAGGAAATTATTTTTTCAGAGGAATACTTTGGAAATATATGCGGGCAGCACTGCGGTGATGATATCTTCTATGAGCACTCTGACAGATTTAATCTCATCAAGGAAGCAGTGAAATAGATTCATAATATCCGATTTGACTGATGAAAAGATTGAAATTGCTGATTGAATTATACATAATAACGGATCTGAAATGTATTAAAATATACATGAAGTTAAAAAATGACAAAAACAGTGTGCGTTTATACATGGAGAATATGCAATATTGCTGATAAAATTCAGTTATAAAACAAAGGGAGGGTAACAGATATGAAAAAACGTATCGTAGCAGTGTTACTTAGCGGAATGATGGCAGTTTGTGCTCTGGCAGGCTGCGGCTCAGATTCAAAAAAAGAATCATCTGACAAAGGTGATAGCAAAGACAAGGGAACTACCATATCCATTATGGCAAGCCAGGACTGGGTATATGATGCAGAGATGGAACTTGGTAAAAAGTTTGAGGAAGAAACAGGAATCAAAGTCGATTACCAGATCGTACCAGCTGACCAGTATTACAATCTTTTGATGACTAAATTAAACAGCGGTGAGGGGCCAGATATCTTCGGCGGACAATCAGGCTCCTATGACCTGGTTTCACAATATAATATAGCTGAAAATGCAGTAGATCTGTCAAATGAACCATGGGTTGAATACTACAATGAGTTTGCAAAGGAGCAGACATCTGCAGACGGAGTGCTCTATGGAGCTACATATTTTGATACGACAACAGATTACTATATGGTATACAACAAAAAGATCTTCGAAGAAAACAGTGTAAAGGTTCCGACAACATTTGCTGAATTCGAAGAGGTCTGCAAGAAGTTATTAGATAAGGGTGTGACTCCGGTATACGAGCCGGTGGGCGACGGATGGCATCACGTAATGTGGTTCTGTGAGATCGGTGGCAAATTCGAAGAGCTGGTTCCAGGAATCGTGGACAAGTTAAATAATAATGAAGTGAAATTTGCAGATGTGCCGGAATTCAAAAAGGCGCTTGATCAGTTGAATGGATTAGCACAGAAGGGTTATTTCGGAGATAATTACCTGTCAGATGAATATGCAGACCTCCCGGCGATCATGGGCAGTGGCGAGTATGCAATGGGAATCGCAAAACCTGGTTCGATTGCAGAGATCGCAGAGGCATCAGGCGGAACCTATACAGAGGAAGATTTTGGAATGTTCCTGATTCCAACCTTAGACAATGATGTATTAAACGAACATCCATGTGGACCATCCAGATTTATTTACTCAGGTTCTAAGCATATTGACGAAGCAAAACAATATCTGGAATACATCACAACAAAAGACAGCATCCAGCATATGATCGACAATGAAGCAAAAGTAGAAAACCTTCCTTATGATGCAGGACAGCAGCCGGCTTACAGCGAGTCAACACAGGAATTCCTTGATTCCTTTGACAAAGCAGGCGTTGTATTCCAGGATTCTATCAAATATCTGAACCCACAGTGGGGAGAACTCGGACAGGATATCGTCTCCATGTTTATCGGAGATATGACTTCTGAGGACGTCTTAAAACAGATTGACACAAGGAGAGCAACACAGGCAGAAGCCGCAGGCGATGAAGCTTGGAAATAAGTCAGTAAAAGAAAGCGTAAGTAAAACAGAGGCACCGGCCTGTATGCTGGGAAATCCTGATGATTTCTTTGCAAGCAGGCCGATGCCTCTATTTTCCTTGTTTTTCTTTCCGATAAGCGGTAGGATTCATCCCTGTGAGCTTTCGAAAGGTTTTGCTGAAATGGAATTGATCGGGATATCCGACCCTCTCCCCGACTTCTCGGATCGGAAGAGTGGTGTCGGTGAGCAGCTGTTTGGCCTCGTGGATTCTGATATCGGTCAGGTATTTCAACGGGGTATCTCCTTTGTAGCGGTTAAATATCTTGGTAAGATATGCGGAAGTGAATCCCATGGATGCGGAGAAGGAACTGATGTCGATATCATCCATATAATGGTCTCTCATGTAGAGAACAGTGTACTCCACGATTTCCTCGGCATGCCGTCCTACCAGGGTCGGATCTTCCTGGAGTTCATAAAACTTCTGCAGCTGCAGCCGGACCCGCCCGAGGGTATTTTCCAAGTCTTCCTGTACGACAGGCTTTAACATGTAATCGAAGACACCTTGTTTCAGGGCTTCGCGGGCATAGTCAAAATCAGCATATCCGGTCAGTATAACTGTGAGGATATGAGGATACTGCTCATGGATTTTCTTGGCGAGAGTGAGTCCGTCCATGACAGGCATACGGATGTCAGTCATTACGAGATGGATGTTATCACTTTTCAGGCGTTTGAGAGCCTCCGCACCGTTAGAGGCCTGGGCGGCTACTTTAAACCCTGCGTCCAGAGCATCGATGTGCCGGGAAAGGGACTGCATCAGAAGCCGTTCGTCCTCTACCAGTAATACATTATAATGGCTTAGTTTCGTCATGAAATCTTCCTCCTACTTTCACGATAGCTCCCCCTCCTGGGAGGTTTCCAAAATCGAATATAAATGTGATCCCGTAGATCAGGTAAAACCGGATAAAAATATTTAAGATTCCCATACCGTCTAATTCCAAGCTCGGAAGCAGACCGTTTGCCAGGATCTCATCCA
The DNA here is from genome assembly GCF_058819085.1 of Faecalicatena sp. Taxonomy (NCBI): domain Bacteria; kingdom Bacillati; phylum Bacillota; class Clostridia; order Lachnospirales; family Lachnospiraceae; genus Faecalicatena; species Faecalicatena sp. The sequence continues at coordinate 116,908 of NZ_JBZUUL010000015.1, read as the reverse complement.
TCTGGCTTTTTAAATGTACTGTGGTTTCTTCGCTAAAACCGGGGCCATTGTCCTTCACTTCTATGTACCAGCAGTGTTCGTCTAAATGCCCCTGGATCGTAATGTGCCATGGCGGGGAAACATTGGCTGTAAATTTGGCAGCATTCTCTACCAGCAGCTGGATGCACAATTTCGGAACAGGCAGTTCCAGCATATCATCATCCACATCGAATTCATATTGCAGGGCATCTCCAAACCTCAGCTTCATACATTTCAGATACAGATCGCAGTGTTCCAGTTCCTCCTCCAGAGAGGAAACCTGCTCCTTATTAGAAGAGATATAACGCAGGATCGAGGTGATGTCCTGACACATCTGCGCAACAGGCTTGGTCATCCCATCCTCTGCCATGGCACCGATGGTTGTCAGGGAGTTGTATAAAAAGTGAGGGTTCATCTGTGACTGAAGAGCCAGCATCTGTGCCTGTAGTTCCTGTTCCTTTAAAAGCAGCATCGAATTGGTGGCGGCTTTCTGGGAACGCATTGCCTCGTTCAGAGAATTTCGCAGCTTATCGATCTCAATGACTCCGGAATCTTCCATCTCAATCTCACGAAACTGGTCCTGCGGATCAATACTGGAGAGGAAATGGTAAATCGTTTTCAGTGGTGCACTCAGCTTCCTGGACAAAATACCCGCGAAAAGCAGGCAGAGTACGAGGATCAGTAAAAATACAAGAAAGATCCAGGACAAAGAGCGGTAAACCGGAGCAAAGAATTCTGAGCTTTGTATAGAGGCGGCAGCTGTAAAACCACTGTACTCCATTCTTGAAAAATAAACATATTCCCGGCATCCCTTCTTGGTATTATAAACTTCTTTCCCGTTAGAGTCCTGATAAGAATAGTAGGGGAAGAGTCCGTCTGCATTCAGGGGATAGAGCACATTTCCAGAAGAATCATAGATCACTACATCTATATCATAGTCACTGTCAGGATGATCTGCATGTTCAAACAGGACATCATAGTATTTCATCACTTCGACAAAGCCTGCCGGGTTTTGGTAATCGTCAAAATACATCCGGTACAGTGATTGGTAATATCTGTCTGTATCCGTACCTGAGCTTTGGGAAAATTTTGCATTCTGCATGGCGGGCGGGATATATCTGTGCCCGTGTTGGTCATAAGTCTTTGTAAACCAGTATTGATCCGGTGCATCTATATTCAGAGGACCTGTATAATTCCCGGCACCATAGCCGCCCTCTGAAAATCCGTATAAATTTACCTGCCGAATGGAGGCATCCACCCCTTTGGCGGCTGTCATAGCGTTGGCAAGTGTGTTTTTACGCTGATTCTGTTCGTACGGGGTAGCAGGCTCATTGATATAATCGGAAAAAGTCCCCTTGATGAGTGTGGAGTGGATCGTATTCAGGCACACATTGTCCATTTGGTTGATCTGAAGATCAATATCTGCTGCGATCGCAGAGCATGTCCTCTTAAGATCACGCTCTGTGTTGGAACGCAGATTTAGGTACTGCACGATGGAGAAGATAACGGTAGCCAGTACCAGCATCGTCAGCATGATCAGTAAAAAATAGGAGGACAGGATTTTTTGGATATTCTTTGATCTACCTCTCATAAAACCTCCCGGGTTTGGATTTGCAGCAAAAGTTATTTCTATATAATGCTGCTTTAACAGTATAGCATAATGTACAGCACTATTTCCATGAAGGTTAAAAAAATACATAAAATGGCCCAATGTGTGCATGTGATTAGAAATGATATTTGTATAAAATGAATAAAAAGGGATTGATAGGAGGAAGATCTAAGTGAAAAAATCAAAGTTGTATCCATGGTATTTTGCAGCCGGTGCCCTGCTGATCTACACGGCTCTGTGCGTAGTGCCGGGAATCATCGGTATCGGGTATTCATTTACAGACTGGTCTGCATATTCAAAAGAGGTGCATTTTGTTGGGCTTGAAAACTTTAAAAATGTATTTAGCGCAGATACAAATTACTTCAAGTATATTACGAACACGCTGCTGTTCACGGCCGTCACGACAGCGGCAAAGACGGGACTGGGGCTTCTGTTTGCGCTTGCCCTCAGCAAGAACATTAAGGGGAAAAATTTCCACAGAGGCGTGATGTACATGCCGTCGGTGCTGTCTATCCTGATCATTGGCCTCGTGTTTACATCCATCCTGAATCCAAAGATGGGGCTCTTAAATGAAGGGCTCAGGGCAGTTGGACTGGACAGCCTGACGCAGCAGTGGCTTACCGATCCTAAGATTGCATTCTGGTCTGTTATGGCAGTCGACATCTGGAGAGGGACCGGATATATCATGACAATGCTGATCGTGGGGATCCTGGCTATCCCGGAGGTTTACTACGAGGCGTCCAGCATTGACGGTGCAAACGGCTGGAAAAAGTTCCTGCATATTACACTGCCGATGCTCAGGCAGACGCTGGCAGTGACTATCGTATTAAATGTACTCTACGGACTGAAGGTATTCGATATGGTATATGCCTTGACTAACGGAGGACCGGGACATACGACAGAGGTAATGTACACGGCAGTATTTAAACAATTTTCTCAGGGTCTGTATGCGGAAGGTACAACGATCAGTTCTGTGATGTTTATCTTTATGGTAGTGACCGGATTCTTTATGATTAAAATTCTGACGAAAGACGAGGTGCAGGAATAATGAATAGTAAGACGAAGAAAACGACAATTAACGTTTTAAAAAATGTTCTGGCATGGATCATCTCTCTGATCATGCTCATTCCGCTGGCTTTAATCGTAATCAATGCGTTTAAGTCAGATTCAGAGGCGCTTACATTATCACTCTCCCTGCCGAAAGAATGGACGTTCAGCAACTTTTCTGTTGTGATCGAACAGGGAAAACTGATCCGGAGTTTTTTGAACAGTTTCCTGTATGCGGGGTGTGCGACGCTGATCGCAGTGATCCTCGGGTCTATGGCGGCTTATGTTTTCTCACGCAGGCGTGACCGTTTCAACAACGGGATCTATATGTATATGGTGTTAGGAATCGTCATCCCGGTCAACTATGTTGCATTGATGAAGGTTATGCAGGTGACCCATCTAAACAACAGTGTGCCAGGGATTATCCTGCTGTATGTTGCGACTCAGCTGCCGTTTACAGTATTCTTGATCTACGGATTTGTTTCAAAAGTTCCGGTTGATCTGGATGAGGCCGCTGTGATCGATGGATGCGGACCGTTTCGGCTCTTTTTCAATATCATCCTGCCAATGCTAAAGTCCAGTATTGTGACGGCAGCGGTGCTGTGTTTCTTAAATACCTGGAACGAATTTGTAATGCCTTTGTATTTCTTGAATTCCTCGGAAAAATGGCCGATGACACTGGCGGTTTACAACTTCTTTGGTCAGTACAGCAAGAGCTGGAATCTGATCTGTGCAGATATCCTGCTGACCTGTCTTCCGGTCATCATAATGTACCTGGCCTGCCAGAAATATATCGTAGGCGGTCAGACAGCAGGCGCAGTCAAGGGATAGAGTTTAAGCTGGACAGATGCAGGAATATACGGGCGGGAACTACCGCCTGGAATATCAACAGTATCGGGAGAGCGGCACATGTAAAAGGAGAGCGAAACAATGAAAATATTATCATGTACGGTCAGTCAGGATGGAAAATCCGCAGAACTGCTGACAGATGAGGGAAGACTGTCGGTCTTTGGAGCTGCGGAAAACATCGTGCGGTGTGTTTATACAAAACGAGAAGAGGTCCTGCCGGTATCCCCCATTGGAATCGAGTGTGAGCGAAAGGCCGGATTGAGAATGGAAGAAAAGGACGGCGTTTATCAGTTTGAGACATCCAGGATTTCGTTGACTGTTGAAAAGCAGACGGGAAGATTTCTCTGGCGGGATAAGAAAAGCGACAGACTCCTGTTGAGGGAAGGAAAAAAGGAATTGGCGGAGTCCCCTCTTATGGTCTACTCTACGGGCGGAGAAAAACCAATGATCCGGCGGGTGCTTACAGTAGACGGCGAACGGAACTTTGTGGAAAACCTAAACCCCACAATGGACCACATGGCTTACCGTGGGAAGCTGTACTTTGACTGGGATGAGGAGGAACACATCCATGGTCTTGGACAAGGCGAAGAGGGAATCTATGACTACCGTGGGAATGTTCAGTATCTTTACCAGCATAATATGAGGATCCCGATCCCGTTTTTCATATCCGATAAGAAATATGGAATTCTTGCGGACTGTGGAAGCTTAATGACTTTTAACGATGACAGGAGGGGTTCCTACCTATATCTGGATCTGGTGGAACAGCTGGATTACTATTTCATCGTGGGAGAGAATGTGGACGAGATTATCTCGGGATACCGCCAGTTGACAGGAAAAGCCGTGATGCTGCCGAAATGGGCTTATGGTTACGTGCAGTCCAAGGAGGCATACCATAATCAGGAGGAACTGATCGAGACTGCCAGGGAATACCGTAGAAGGAAGGTCGGGCTGGACTGTGTGGTACAGGATTGGAATACATGGGAGGACGGCGCCTGGGGGAATAAGAAGGTCGACAAGAAACGCTACCCTGATCTTCGCAGGATGAACGATATCCTTCATGATATGAATGTACATACCATGGTTTCCGTGTGGCCGAATATGAACTCCGGTACAGACAATTGTGATGAGATGGAGACGCACGGATTTTTGTTAAATGATTATGCCACCTATGATGCTTTCGATGAAGAAGCAAGAAAACTATACTGGAAACAGGCCGAGGAAGAGCTTTTTTCAGGAGGGTTTGATTCCTGGTGGTGTGATTCAACAGAGCCCTTTTCGGGACCGGACTGGAACGGGGCATACCAAAGAGAACCATGGGAGAGATTCCAATTGGTTGGAAATGAACATAAGAAGTTTCTGCGTGCAGACCGGGCCAATCTATATGCAGCGGCCCATGCGAAAGGAATCTATGAGAATCAGCGAAAGGCTGCGCCAAAGAAACGGGTCCTGAATCTGACTCGTTCCGGTTATGCAGGAAGCCAGAAATACGGTACTATGCTGTGGTCAGGTGATACCTGTGCAACCTGGGAGAATTTTCGAAAGCAGATCACAGAAGGGCTGAATATGTGTTTAAGCGGGATGCCTTACTGGACGCTGGATATCGGGGCTTTCTTTACGGTCAATGAAAAATGGGAAAACCGGGGCTGCGGATGTCAGGAAGATCCCTCGATGAAATGGTTCTGGCGGGGAGATTTTGAGGAAGGCGTAAATGATCTGGGATACCGGGAGCTTTATGTCAGATGGTTCCAATATGGAACGTTCCTCCCGATGTTCCGTTCTCATGGCACGGACACCCCAAGGGAGATCTGGAACTTCGGTGAGCCGGGGGAGATCTTCTATGATGCGCTGGAGGAGAGTATCCGCTTGAGATATCGCCTTATGCCTTATATTTACTCTATGGCAGGAAAGGTGTGCCTGGAGGACTACACGATGCTGCGAAGCCTCCTGTTTGATTTTTCAGAGGATAAAACTGCAGCTTGTATGGACAGTGAGTTTATGTTTGGCGACAGTCTGCTGATCTGTCCGGTGACGAAGCCGATGTTTTATGGACCGGGAAACCGGGAATTAGAGAATTCGAAGATTTGGAGGTGTTATCTGCCGGAAGGGGAGCGCTGGATCGATCTGGAAAATGGGACACAGTACGAGGGTGGTCAGTGGATCGATATCCATGTTGATCTAATGCGTATTCCTGTATTTGTCAAAGCAGGTTCTATCCTTCCGATGGAGCAGGGGATGCAGTATGCCTCTGAGGAGGTAGAAACACCTCTTAAGATCCATATTTATCCGGGGAAGGATGCGCATTTTACGCTGTATGAGGATGCGGGTGACGATTATGGATATGAAAAAGGGATCTCAAATCAGATTACACTGGACTGGAAAGAGGAAAGAAAGACACTGTTGATCGGTGCTGCAGAATACGACTTCCCACAGAGTATTATGCACAGGAGAATGAAAGTGATCTTGGATGGTGAAGAATGGGAAGCTGAGTATCGTGGTGAAGCAATGAAAATTTCTTTATTTAAGATGGACGAAATGGATTAGGAGGATGAAAAAAATGATGTATAAAAAAGACTGGGAGAAGACCCGGGAAAAATGGGAGAATTACTGGAAGCACCAGAATACAGGAAGACCGTTAATGTGCGTGATTGCGAGAAAACCTGAGATCGAGCAGTATTCCGACGGGAAACCGGTTCAGGGAGGATGCATGGATGTCATCTGCCAGGGGAAATATTATAATCTTCCGGAAGAATTAAAATGGAAAGACATGGAAGACAAGTATCAGGATGCAGACCGTATTGTGGCAAGATATCGTCAGTTCTGTGAGACACATGAATTCATGGGAGAGAGTTTCCCGAATCTGGATGTGGACTTTGGTCCCGGGTCCCTGGCTGCATATCTGGGGTCAGAGATTGGATTCAAGGAAGATACAGTCTGGTTTGAGCCATGTATAGAGGATTGGGAGGATACACCGGAATTCAAATTTGATCCGGAGAACAAGTGGTTTAAGAAACATCTTGCTCTGGTGAAAAGATGCAGGGAACTGGCAGGGGATGATTTCTTTGTGGATATGCCGGACCTGATGGAAAATATTGATGTACTCGTTTCTCTGCGCGGGGCACAGGATACGCTGTATGATATGATCGACGATCCCGAGATCATAGAAGAGAGGATCGATCAGATCGGAAAGATTTACTATGAATATTATGACCGTTTCCATGAAATCATCAAAGATGAGAATGGTGGAAATGCCTATACAGTATTCCAGATCTGGGGACCGGGAAAAACAGTAAAGCTCCAGTGCGATTTTTCTGCAATGATGTCTCCTGATAACTTCCGTGACTTTATCCAGGAATCTCTGCGTGAGCAGGCGAAAAAGGCAGACCAGGTATTATACCACCTGGATGGGCCGGATGCGATCCGTCATTTGGATGCACTGATGGAGATTGATGAGATAGATGCGCTGCAGTGGACCAGCGGGGATGCAGGCCCGGACGGGACACTGGAAGAGTGGGATGTCATCTACGACAAAGTCAGGGCAGCAGGAAAATCTCTTTGGATCAAGGTGTATTCGGGTGAGTTTGAGGATTGGATCAAAAATGTAGACAGAATCGTACAGAAATACGGATCACACAGCCTGTTTTTGATGTTCCCGGAGATGTCCCTGGAACAGGCAGAGACTCTGCTGGACTATGCGGAGAAGAACTGGAGTGATGTGGAAGGGACATGGAGACCTTAGTATAGAAGAAAAGTTTACCCCTCATTACAGATCGGATGATCTGGAATGAGGGGATTCTATTTTAGGGAGTTCAATCAAACCATTTTTTAATATGAAAGATCCACAGCTCCACTCCGATGATCACCAGGCTGATCACAATAACGGCTGCATACCCGTAAGGCGAGGCGAGCTCCGGCATATTGATAAAGTTCATTCCATACCATCCAGCGATCAGGGACAGGGGCATGAACAGAGTTGTCACGATGGTCAGCACCTTCATGATCTGGTTCTGCCGCACGTCAATCTGGGATTGGTGCATCTCACGAAGCTGCATGGAATATTCCTTGAGCATCTGTACATCGGAATGCAGCCTGGAAGCTCTGTCCGTAAATAATCCGAAAAGAGATGAGGTCTTGGGTTTAGATCTGCCCAAAGGGGCTTCCTGCAGAGATTCTCCCATATCGGCTAACTGTTCATAATATGCACCCAGTACCGCAAGTTCCTTACGGATATGGAGGATGGTCCGGTCAAAGCCTTCATCCTTACCGTCTAATAGCTGTTCTTCAAGTTTTGTCAGTTTTTCTTCAAAATGCTGTAAGAAAAACACATCGTCTTTGATTACATACTCCATAAAATCAAATAGAAAATGAAGTGGCGAAGAAGTGCCGGAAAGCGGCATTTCTTCTAATTGTGAAAGGATTCCTGTAACTGTGTTCTGATCATCAATAAATACAAGCAGGGAGTCAGTCAGATAAAAACAGAAGCTCTGCCTGCCGACAGAAGGCGCTTCTTTCAGGGGAACAGAAAATGTTCCCATCACATAGTCTCCCAGAATATCCGCCTTACAGTGACGGATATTGGTAAGATTACGCTGCATGATATGAAACTGTGGCGTATCCTGAAACTGTTGTATATACTCCTCAAAGGTTCGGACTTTTATGGTGATAACCCCTGGCTGAGGCGGCATACCGTCTGTGAGACGGATTAATTTATTGTTCAGGATATAATCAATCATAAGATCAGGGCTCCTTTTCACATTTTTTTCATTGTAACACCTGGAAGAAAGGAAGTCCATAGTAGCAGGTTGGTGAGCAGGCTTACATACACAGGTTCCACAAATATGGCTGCAGGGCTGAATAAATAGCGGAAAATTGTTTTCTATGAATTGACACTCTCCTTCTTTAATAGTATAATTGTATTAGTTAAATAATACAATTAAAGAGGGGCCGTACATAGGTGCCCGGTGAATAACAGCGAAGGAGGCGCAGTATGACACAGATAAAATTTATAGCTGGACTGGTTGTTAGTTTCATTTTATTTTTTATTGTACTATCGTATCTTGATAAGATGAGAAGACTTTATAAGATACGAAAAAGACTATTATATAATTATGGACGTTTTAGAGAGCTGGATTATTCAGATGAGGTCCTGTCCGTAATCGGAGAGTACACCAGATCCAAAGAAAGTATGATCGATGAGATCACCTGGAATGATCTGGATCTGGATTCACTGTTTTTGACGGTCAATCATACGTGGTCATTTGCAGGTGAGGACTATTTGTATTACCTGCTGCATGTTCCGAAGATCGATTCTGAAAAGTGGAAGGAGCAGGAGGAGCTGATCGCTTATTACCAGACACATGAAAAGGAGCGGACAGAGATGCAGCTTGAATTTGCCCGTGTAGGGAAGAATCATGCCTCTTCAGTTTACACTTATATCATGGACAGCATCAGTCTGAATATGGAGATTCCGGTTCTGCACTACCTTTCCTTTTTTGTGTTCCTTTTTTCTGTTGGAGCTTTGATCTTTGCACCGGAACAAGGTGTGGGATTGTTTATTCTTGTCATGGTTTATAATATCGGGACCTATTTCAGCAAGAGGAAGGCGCTGGAAGGTTCTATGCAGGCTTTGCAGTACTTTAAAAGACTGGTGGGGGCTGCAAAGCGGATCAGCAAAAAGAAGCTGATCGCCAGTCCCGGATATCATGACAGGGTAGAGCAGGATTATAAGAAGCTGAAAAAATTGATGGGGGCCAGTGGATATTTTGGTCCGGCGAACTGGGACAGTCCGTCTCTAACAGAGATGGTTTTAGATTATGTACGGATGATCACGCATTTGGACTGCATTTTTTTTCATCGCTGTATGAGAAGGCTGGGGCAGAATCTTGATGTGCTGGAAGAACTGTATACGGCTATGGGATTCCTGGAAAGCATGATCGCGGTAGGTTCTTTAAGAGAGGCGCTTCCATACTGGTGTCAGCCGGAGTTTACGAAGGAGAAGTGTTTTGAGATCAAGGATGCCTATCACCCGGGTCTTGCAGAACCGGTTCCGAATTCAATCAAGACGTCACAGGGGATCCTGGTTACGGGGTCCAATGCTTCTGGTAAATCTACCTTTTTGAAGACAATGGCGTTGAATGCCATTTTGGCGCAGAGCCTTCATACCTGTGCGGCAAGAGAATATCGTGGGGGATGGTTCCGCATTTTTTCCTCTATGGCACTAAAGGACAGCCTGTACAAAGGAGAGAGTTATTATATAGCCGAAATTAAGGCTTTGAAGCGTGTGATGGAGCCGTTGGGCGAGGAGGCTGTACTCTGTTTTGTGGATGAGGTGCTGCGCGGGACGAATACGGTGGAACGTATTGCAGCTTCTACTCAGGTATTAAAAGAGTTTCATAAGAAAGAAATTTTGTGCTTTGCTGCCACTCATGATATTGAATTGACCTATTTATTGGAGAATGAGTATGACAACTACCATTTCCAGGAGCAGGTTTCGAATGGGGAGATCGTGTTCGATTACCTGCTCTACGAAGGAAGATCCACTTCCCGCAATGCGATACAGCTCTTGGAGATCCTGGGATATGACCGGGAGATCATCGACGGGGCAAAGCATTTGGTAGAAGGGTTCTTATCGACTGGAAAATGGGGATAAGCCTCTAAGGGGACGTCGTTTAGCTTCCCTGAATAAAGTTTTTCAGCATTCTCCCGCCATCTGGGGTCAGGATGGATTCGGGATGAAACTGTACGCCATAGACCGGATATTCCTTATGCTGTACCGCCATGATTTCGCCAAGGCTTGTGGAAGCTGTAATCTTTAGGCAGTCAGGGAGCGTTTGTGGGTCTGCTGCAAGTGAGTGATACCGCGCTGCATAAGCGGTCTTTGGAATCTGATTAAACAGCGGACAGGCGGGATCGAAGCTGACCTTTGACTGCTTCCCGTGCATCAGCTTCTTTGCGTAGGTAATATCCGCGCCGAATGCCGCGCAGACGGCCTGATGGCCGAGGCAGACACCGAGAATAGGGATGCTTTTTCCGAGTGTTTTTACAGTCTCGATGAGAATGCCTGCGTCTTCTGGCCTGCCAGGACCCGGGGATAAAATAATGCGGCTGGGATCTAATGTTTTTATCTCCTCTACAGTCATCTCGTCGTTGCGGATGACCTTGATATCAGGGTCTATCCCGCCGACGAGCTGATAGAGATTATATGAAAAGCTGTCGTAGTTATCGATGAGTAAAATCATATGTCTTCCTCCTGTGCGATCTTAAGTGCCTTTAAGGAGCCATTTGCCTTGTTCAGACACTCTTCAAATTCTTTTTCCGGGACAGAATCGGCAACGATGCCGGCCCCGCTTCTTAAAAATACCCTTCCATTTTTCTTGTAAGCGATACGGATCGCAATACAGGTATCCATATTGCCCGAAAAATCGATGTATCCGATGGCACCGCCGTAGATACCGCGCTTGTTGTCTTCTAGTTCGCCGATCAGCTGGCAGGCACGGATCTTAGGAGCCCCGGAAAGAGTTCCGGCAGGCAGTACCGCTTCAATGGCATCCAGGGCATCGCAGTCTTCACGGATCTCACCGCGCACGGTAGAGCCGATGTGCATCACGTGAGAAAAACGTTCTATCGAGTGCAGATTTTCGACCTGCACGGTACCAAATTTACTGATTTTGCCGAGGTCATTCCGTCCCAGATCTACCAGCATATTGTGTTCGGCAAGTTCCTTTTCATCAGCAAGCAGTTCGGCTTCCAAAGCCCTGTCTTCCTCGTCGGTCTTTCCGCGCGGCCTGGTGCCTGCAAGGGGGAAGGTGTGCAGCACCCCCTCTTTTAGCTTCACCAGTGTTTCCGGTGATGCTCCGGCAACCTCCACGTCCGTACCTGAGAAGTAGAACATATACGGTGATGGATTGAGAGTACGCAGCACGCGGTAGGTATTGAACAGACTTCCTTCAAAAGGTGCTGACAGTCTGTTGGAAAGCACGATCTGGAAAATATCGCCTTCCCGGATATGAGCTTTGGCTTTTTCCACCATAGTTAAGAACTGTTCTTGATCGAATAGCGGCGTGATCTCTCCCAGCAGTTTCCCGGCCGGTTCTTTTTTCTTCTCACCGTTTCGCAAAAGGTTAGCAAGCTGATGCAATTCCATAGCCGCCTTGTGATATCCCGTTTCTGGATCAGAAAGCGGCATGTTAACAATGAGAATGATCTTTTGTCGGACGTGGTCAAAGGCAATGACCTTATCAAAGAGCATCAGGTCAACATCCTTGAAGGCCTCAGTATCTTGTGTATCACATCTTGCGGCAGGTTCACTGTAACCCAGATAATCATAGGAAAAGTACCCCACAAGCCCTCCGGTGAAAGGGGGCAGATCATCAAAACGGGGGCTCTTATGAGCCTCTAGTATCTGACGAAGGATTTCGGATGGATGGTCAGTTTTAGTCTTGAGACTGCCGATCTCCATCTCCCCATCCACGCAGGTGACCGCCATTTTCGGATCAAAACCGAGGAAAGAATACCGTCCCCATTTTTCATTGGCAGCTGCGGATTCCAGCAGATAGCAGTGGGTGGATACATTTTTCAGTATCCGCATTGTCTCGATCGGTGTGGTGAAGTCAGAGAGGATCTCACAGCTGACTGGCAGTACATGATACTTACCTGTGGCTGCAATTTTCTTGACATCACTTAGGTTCGGTGAAATGTTCATGATTTTTTCCTCCAAATAAAAAATACTCCTTTGACTTCTGCCAAAGGAGTAAAAAAACATCCCTGACAGAAAGTTACTGATCTGTCAAGGACGAATAATACATACACTATCCGCGGTGCCACCTCGAATTCATAGGGATGCCCTATGCACTTAGCAGGATACTAACATATCCCCGGCATTTATACGCCTGCCTCAAGCGTCGCAGAATACTCTGTGATCTCTCACATTTGACTGCGCCCTCAGCGGTCCATTTGACAACTTGTTTCTCACCCGGTTCTCAGCATCCCGGGCTCTCTGTAAAGGCATCATTGCCGTTATCTCCGCTTCAACGGTTTAGTTTATTAAATTGTTGCTTATCATATCATTCTATGGTGCGCTTGTCAAGAGGAAAGGGTGGATATATTTTTTTGCTCGAATGAAATTCAACTTTGAAAAATTTTTTATAGCAACTTTTAATAATGAACCGATAGCTCATCAGAAGTAGCATCTAATCATACCATGAAGTACTATATAGTAAAACAAAAATGATAATAAAAAATAAAGTTGACAATATATTAAAAACATTATAATGTATGGTTATAAATTGTAAATATGAATACTCGGCAAAGTCTTGAAAGTTAGAGGCATGTATTCCTGGGTTTTATAAAGCAATATCGCATATCCGGCAGTATAAGTGTATATTTGACATCAATTTGATGATAAGGAAATAATTCATTTTACGAAGAGTAATAAAGCACCAAAAGACGTCTATTGGAATATTAAATAAGATTAATATGAAAGGAAGGATATGGAAGCGATTAAAATTGTTTCGGTTTCAAAAAGTTTTGGATTTGGAGACAGTTATATTAAAGTGTTGTCAGATGTTAATATGTCCGTCAAGCAGGAAGAGATGGTGGTTATCATGGGGGCTTCTGGAAGTGGTAAATCTACACTGCTCAATCTCATGGGAGGGCTTGATAATCCTACAAAAGGAAAGGTCATCATAAATTGTGTATCGCTGGCTGATTTGTCAGAAGAAGAAAAGATCGTATTTCGTCGTAGAAATGTTGGATTTGTATTTCAGCGGTATAATTTAATACCTGTATTGAATGTATTTGAGAATATCGTGTTGCCTGTAAAATTGGATGATAAAAGTATAGATGAAGAATTTGTTTTAAAGTTAGCGGAAGAGCTTGGAATAAAAGAAAAGCTTTTCTGTATGCCCGGGGAGTTGTCAGGAGGACAACAACAGAGAGTTGCAATTGCCAGGGCAGTTTTTTCGAAGCCAACAGTGCTCCTAGCTGATGAGCCAACAGGAAATCTTGATTCAGCAACTAAAATGGAAGTTATGGATTTATTAAAAAGAATGAATAAAAAGTTCCATCAGACTATGGTTATTGTAACACACGATGATAAAGTAGCAGAAATGGCGGACAGAGTAATTCAAATCGGAGATGGAAAAGTGTATGAACAGGAAGAAATCATTTAAGTTTAGCAGAAAAAAGACGATTACATCTACACTAGCGGGCGCTTACATCAAGGAAAATAAGAGTTGTTACTTTATATTGATTACCGCAGTTGCAGCAGCTGTTATCCTGTTCTTTGGCATCTTTAGTTTTACATATGGGAAAGTACGTGCGGATATTGTAAGAAAAACCAGTGAAGCTGGTGGACATGCCTCTAACTATCTTGATGAAGGAACCAAAAAAAATAAAAAGGATATAGAGCGCCTGACTTATGTAGAAAACGTTGGATGTCAAAAACGGCTGGGTTATCTGATGAATGGTAGAAGAGAAGTTGCTGCATGCAGTGTGCTGGACAAAACCGCATATGAAAAAATAGTTAAGCCAGCATATACAGATATTAAAGGCCGGTACCCTCAGAACAAAAATGAAATTATGTTATCTGTGAAAACATTAGATGACCTTGGGGTTAAAAATCCAGAGATCGGAATGAATATTTCAGTGGATTTTCAACGGTTTGGAATGGATATGGAAGCTCAAGGAGAACAAGATTTTATATTATCAGGGTATTACAAGGAGTACACAGATGAAACATCCAGAATGTCAGAGTCCTATGTATCAAAAGAATACCTCAAGAGCCATAATATTTCTTTTTACCCGCTTAGACTTTTAATTAATACGGATTTAGATTATTTAAGTGGTGAGAAGATAGAAGAATTGCTGTATAAAGATGTTACATTAAAGAACCCTAAGCAAATGTTTTTCTCCACAGATTCGCCAGAATACCAAGCAGTAGAAACTGTACTTGGAGGATACGGAACAGCGGCATGTTTGGGAATTGTAATTCTATTTTCGATTTTCGCGCTGGTTTATAATGTGTTATTGGTTTCCACAGGACAACGAATTGCCCAATTGAGCCTATTAAAAATTATAGGCTGTACATCAAAACAGATTGGTAAAATTATACTTCGGCAATGTCTTTGGATTGGAACGATTGGGAGCTTTATCGGAGGTATACTGGGCAGTTTAACCGTATACCTGATATTGCCTTATTATATAGGGAAAATGTATTTTGGCAGTAATGGAAATTTTGAAAATTTAGATCTATTTAACGTCTGGCTTTTGTTAGGAGCAGTGATATTTACGGTCATTACTCTTCTGATTGCAAGCATCCTTTTGATTAATAGGATAAATAGAATGGGATCCTTAAATACCTTGAGAATATCAGCGGATGAATTCTATACAGACATGAAGCGTTCAAATAAGTTTTGCAGCAAAGATATTTCACTTGTCAAGTTGGCATGGAGAAATGCCATAAGGTCACCCAGACAATTTGTAGTTAGTATCCTTCTACTTGCAATTGCATGTGAAACAGCGCTATGTGCAGTAATGTTCGTCAAAGGGGCCGATATCAGTAATCAATTAGCATCAAATCCTGATTTCACAATAGCAATCACGAAAGAGGCAATAGGAAACTATCCAGTGTCCAATGATACTTTAATAGAAAAGGAAAAGGCTGTTGTAGAAACAATTTATGATTACACAATTTTTACAGATTCAATGCTTGATAAAATCGCTGAAATAGCCCAATTGGATGTATCGGAAATGGAACAAACTCAAGGATATTTTGTAAGAATCAGTGATGTGGATAGAGCTGCATTTTATGAAAAAACAAAAGAAGAACAATTGGAGATTAGGGAACAATCAGCTTTTTATCCGATCGCGAATTCTGATAATAGTATTTGGGATGGGACTTTTGCAGGATATCACGGGATTGGTATTATTCGTTCTCTTGATGATAGGAAAATGCAAAAACTTATAAATTATATAAAAGAAAAAAAGTTGAATGTAGATTTAGATAGCTTTTTAAAAGGTATGGGATCCTGTATAGTGCATGATCATATTTTGACGAAAAAAGATGAACAGTCAATAGTGAAGACTTTGAACAAACCCTTATATCTTTACCCGGCATTAGCAATGTATGAACAGGACAATACATTTATTGAGAAAGGCAGACTTTCTAATTGTGGGTATTTAGATAGTACGCGGAAAGGATTTCCAGAATTAAGTCTACCTTGGCAGGGACAAGATGTATTATATTATCTGGTTACAGAAAGTACTTTTGATCAATTACAGAATTTTCCAAAGCAAACGTTTCAAGTAGCTTTTCGGGTTGAATCAGAAAAAGAAGCAATGGTAAAATCCGCTTTAAAAAGGTGGGTGACAGAGCAGAATATAGTTTATTATAAAGATAAAGGGGAGGGTAATGATACGGATCTTTTTACTATTGTCTGCAATTCGGATTTAGTTGCTAAAGAAAAGAATTATATTGAGGCAACTAGAGCAATTATGGGGTTGATCTGCACGGGATTATTCCTGATCGGGATTATGAATTTTATGAATACAATAACAACAAGTGTTCTGATACGCAAAAAGGAGTTTTTTCTATTGAAATGTATTGGTATGACTAGCGCACAACAGAAGAAAGTTCTTATTTTAGAATTTTTCTATTATTCCGGGATCATATTAGCATTATTGCTGATACCAGGAATCACAGTCTTGCATAGTTTTGGAAAACTAATGAAGCAGCAGATTGCCTATTTTCAATATCAATATCCATTTTGGGCGCTTGTTTTGATTACATTAATGCTGACTATAATTTGCATGTGCATTCCTCATATTATTTTTAGAAAAGTTTCGGAAGGGAAATGTGAGGAAGAAGATTTGTAGTGGCATTTTAATATTACATAAAAGGAGAGAAAATAATGAAAAGTAGTAGAATCAGTAATAGAGAATTAGATATTATGAATATTTTTTGGGAAAAGGGGGAGCCACTCATAGCATCAGAAATCGTTTCTTTTAATCCGCAATTGAGTATTAGTACTGTTCAAACGGCGTTAAGAAGTTTGGTAAAAAAGAACTATTTAAAGGTGGCCGATATTGTGTACAGTGGGAAAGTTCTTACCCGAAAATATGAAGTCGTAAAATCGCCAAATGATTATCTCATGGATGAAATACAATTTCCGCTGCTAAAAAAGAATACCTTTTCTATGAATGCTATTTCTGCGTTATTGAACGGTGAGAAACCCGAAAAAGATATACTTGAGGAACTTGAAATTATGATTGCAGAAAGAAAAAGAAGTCTTGAAAGGACGGAGGAACAATAATGTTTATATCTGTTGCTTCAGGGCTGATAGGGATTTTATTTTGTTTCATTATTGTCATTACTATCCAGATCCTATTAAACTGCAGAAAAAGACTTAGCTTACCTTTGGTTAAATTTTTATTGGCGTGCTGTTGTTTTACAGGTATTAGAGTGTTTATACCATTAGAATTTTCATTTACTCATACGATTGAATCACATTACATTTTGCCTGAGTTTAGCAAAGTGCTGGCGAAGAGCATTGTTGGAATGAAAATCAGCTATATAGCAACGACTATTTGGATTTTGGTAACTTTTATAATAGCGGTGATAAGGATAAAGTCTTATATTCGTTTAAAAAAACTTTTAAGATATGGCAGACCTGTGGAAAATAGTTTGGTAAAGGAGATTATAGAATCTACTGAAAAAAGTACAAAACGTAGAATTATACTAAAAATTATTTCACTAAACTATATCTCCGAACCATTCATTTTTGGAATTTTTCACCCTATTATTGTGTTGCCGGAAAAGTGTATTGATAATGATAAATTGGGATATATAATAAAACATGAGTTAGGACATTATTTACATCACGATATGTGGGTAAAGTTTTTGGTAGAAATGTTATGCGTTATACAGTGGTGGAATCCTGTAGTATATATATTGAAAAGACAGATGACTAATATTTTAGAATTCAATAACGATCTGACAATAACGGATAAAATTTCTGATAAGGAAAGAATTAGTTACTTAGAGTGTTTAATAGAAGTGGCTGAGGATAAATGTAATAGAAATCCACGCTTAAGTTTAGGGTTTTATCAATTACCTAAGTCGCTTTTAAAGAAGAGGTTTTTATCTGTTTTGGATAGCGGGGAGATAAAAACATATAAAAAGTATTACATTTTATATTTGCTATTTATCACACTATTTATTGCTTCGTTGTCTGTAGTAGTAGAACCGGTGTATATAACACCAGACAAAATGGAAGGGTCATTTGAAATTAATAGCAAAAATACATATTTACAAAAGGTTGGAGAAGGCTATGAGATCATAGTCGATAACAAAGTGGTTGGAATGGTGGATACTATTCCGGAGGGAATGAAAAATTTTACAATAGAAGGAGAAGAGAATGAAAGGTAAGTTTAACAGGTGAATAGATTAAAAAGAAAGTGCCGGACAGTTATTTGAGCTGTCTGGCATTTTTTAGTTATCGACTTATAGTGAAAGCTATCTTCGATCATCATGGTGCTGCCTAGCAGGGAGGAAAGACAGATGGCTGGTAAATAAGCAAATTTCGTAATAGAACGTCTTCGGCTGGTTTGAAATAAGAAAATAAATGAAACGTTTAAATGAAATGAAGTGAAAAAGAAAGGCAAAACGTTGACTGCGAAAAAGAAAAAAACTAGAATTAAATCATAATCCATGAGAAATTGCATGGCTGCAAAAATTATTTTAAGGAGGTAGTGATTATGAAAGGTAAAAAAGTATTGGCAGCGGCGATGGCAGGAATGATGGTTTTGGGTATGGCAGGATGTGCAGGCGGTAACAAGGATGCCAAAGAAAGCGAAAAAAAGGAGACAGAGCAGGCGTCTGACAGTGGTTCAGGCAAAGAGAAGTTAAAGATCGGTGTTTCGATCATGGAGCTGACGGCCTACACATGGTATCAGGGTGTTGTTGACGGATGTAATCAGTGGCTGGAAGATAACGGGGATCAGGAAAATGTAGACATTGAATTTGACTTTGAGGATTCCAGATCAGATGTACAGACTATGCTGACCAATCTGGATAACATGCAGGCCGGCGGATGCAACGGTATCATCCTCTTCCCGGCGGATGCATCCTCTGCGATCCCTACCATGAAGGAATGCGTAGCCAACAATATCCCAGTTGTTGTCGGAGACTATGCACAGGAACCTGCATCCGACAGTGATGTTGTCTGGTCCACATTTGTCGGACATGATATGAAAGCTCTGGGCCAGAAGGCAGGAGAAACAGCGGTCAAATATCTGGATACCCTCGACAAAGAAGATCCGGTCTGCCTGTTCATCACAAGGCCGACCTCAGGCCAGGTATCCGCTGACCGTTTCGAGGGATTCAAAGAAGTCGTATTAAAGGCGTATCCGAAAGCAAAGATCATCGAAGAAGGCGACACAGGAGCAGGCAACAGAGACTCCGCACAGACGTTAATGGAAAATGTCCTTCAGAGAGAACCAGTGATCGACGTTGTATGCGGACATAATGATGCAGAAGTGGTAGGTGCCTATAATGCAGCGGTTGCACAGGGAAGAAAAGAAACGAAATTTGTCGGGATTGCAGGCGATATCGATGTGCTCGGATGGATTCAGGAAAACAATGAAGCATGGCTCGGCGAAGTGCTCCAGGATCCGGTCGTCTTAGGCTATCAGGCATGTGATGCCATGATCAAGGTACTGGTTCACAAGGAGGAGCTTCCGGAGAAATATGATCTGCCGGAGCCAGAGGTTATCACCAACGAAAATATCAAGGATTATGACTGGCAGAATTGGAAATGGCTTGGATAAGTCAGGGTACATACTGTTTAAAAGAAACCATTTTATGCTGAATACGAGAAGCTATGAAAGCAGATGAAGAATGAATAAGAGGCGGCGGGCACCATGGGTCTGTCTGCCTCTAAAAGCAGGAGGAGCAGCCTATGATTCAATTGATACCGGAACCGAAATCTGTGAAGGAATATGGAACCTATACAAAGATATTTACAGGAATCACCCTGCTGGATGAACAGGGACAAAAGCCGGATGAAGAGCTTATATGCCTGGCTGAGGAACGATTTTGGAATTACCGCAGGATCGTGTTTAACGGAGAAGACGAGGAAAAGAATATACAGGTCATTCTGAAACATTCTCTGGATGGAATCGAGACGGAAAACGAGAAGCTTTTCAGGGAACAGGGCTATGTATTAGAGATAGATGCAGGACAGGTTGAGATCAGTTACGAAACGAAAGTGGGATTTATCAATGCAGTAACCTCCATGAAGCAGATTTTAATGGAGAAGGAAGACGGGTATGTCCTTCCTGAACTGTATCTTGTGGATTATCCTTCTGTCCCTGTGAGAGCAATCGCACAGACTTTTTCCTGGTATGCGGGATACGGACGGTTTGGGTTCGACAGTCAGCTCTGGGGATACGAGGAATGGGAGCAGTATCTGAATATCTGTCTGGATAATAAGATCAATCAGTTTAATCTTGTCATGTACGGATACTGGCCGTTCGAGATGCCGGGCTTCCCGGAAACCGTATTTCGGAATGTTCCCATCAAGATATGGAATGCCGAAAACAGGAGATGGCTGACCGTCAGATATACACACCCGAATCTGGAGGAGCCGTTCCTTGAGAAATTTATCCGCACTGCTCACCGATTCGGAGTGAAGATATTTGCCTATGTGGGGCTGAATTCCTACAACGGGGCATTTACGATCAAGCATCCTGAGGCCAGAATGCAGACCCCGAAAGGCAGTGATTTCAAGAATGATTTTGATTCCCTGTGTCTAAGCTATCCGGGCAATGTGGACTATATCGTAGAATCCATGAGAGAGATCGCCAGGATCGGATTTGACGGCTACACTCTGGAGGAGAGTGAGGAGGGCTTCTGGTTCTGTGAATGTGAAGAGTGTAAGAAACGGTGGCATGCATCTGCCAAAACACCGGGAGAGGCGAAGCACAAGGCGAATATGTGGCTCTTGAAAAAGATCTACGATGCCGTGCGTGAAATTAATCCAGAAGTCGTGATTGGAATCCGTGCATTCCGTCAGCCGCCGCTTGAAAAATCTCCCCAGTTTTTGAAGGAATGTGTGGACAGTATGCCGGAAGATATCATGCTTTTCTGGGCACCGGGCCTGTATGTGCCTGAGACTGAATTTGAGAAATGGTGCCAGGCATTCGGAAAGGAACGGATCTGGGCACGCGACACCGAATCGAACTCGATTACATCCACTATGGGACGCTTATACAGGACGTTTCAGAGCAATGTAATCCGTTATGAGGACGAGCCCAACGAGCAGGTGATCGAGACGGATATCCGCCAGCATAAGGGCAGCGTGAAGATGGGGGTTCACGGAATCAACGGTTTCATGTTCGAATGGTACGGACTGTTCATGCATCTGTTCGCGCATGGAAATTACGGCTGGGGCTCCATGATGGATAACGAGGAATTCTACCATCGTGCCTGCAGACAAAATTTCGGGGATCTGTCAGAGACGGTGCTCTATGTCATGAAAAACATGGTGACCATCCATGAAAGCCAGATTCCGTTGTATACCACACCGTTCCCGTTCCAGAAAAATAAGATGACGAAGAAGGATCTGCCGGCGATCCTGGCGGCAAAGCAGAATCATGAAAATATCATGGCAAAGATAGAAATGCTCAGAAGAGCAGCTTATGAAGAGGAAAAGCTGCGTCCGTGGCTCACACATTTTGATAAGCTGAAAAATGCAGAGCGCAGGAATGCCGTGATCTACGATATGGTCCTTGCGGCTCTGGCGTATGAGGAAGAGGACGATCCGGTTAAAAAGGACAGGCTACTGGATGAGATTCTGTATTACAACGAACAGGACTTCGATATTGTAAAGGAGATGTTCTTCGACATCAATCCGGTAACAGAGACAGGGATCGGAAGCTGCATGTTCCCATACCATGAATTAAAGCGGCTGATCCATAATATCCGTCATCCAGAGGCGGAAGACACAGAGGTGATCAGCTCAGGTGTTGAGGCATTCGGATGGCTGTGGCTATAAGGAGGAGTGAGACTATGGGCGGAACAAAGGAGGAAGTGACTCCGCTGATCGAGGTGAAGGATTGTGTCATGGAGTTTCCAGGAGTCAAGGCCCTGGATCAGGTGAACTTTACATTGATGCCGGGAGAGTGTCATGCGCTGGTTGGCGAGAATGGAGCAGGAAAGTCCACACTTTCCAAGTGTATTACTGGAGAAAACCAGATGACAAAAGGAGAATTATATGTTCAGGGCGAGAAGATCAAGACCTCTTCCTATACGATCCGGGAATCTCAGGCACGCGGAATCGCCATCGTGCATCAGGAATTTACGCTGATGGAGGATATGACCGGGGTGGAGAATATCTTTGTCGGGCGGTATGAAAAAAAGCTTGGCCGTATCGACTGGAAGGCGCTGGATAAAAGGGCAGAAGAGCTGATGGCATCAATGCAGTGTGATGTGAACTTAAAGATACCGGTCAAACATCTGCGCACCGCCGAGAAGCAGATCATCCAGCTTGCCAAGGCGCTTTTAGATAACCCGCGGATTATTATCTTTGATGAACTGACCGCTGTACTGCAGGAAAAGGATATCGAAAACATCTTCCGTATCATCTCGGTGTTAAAAGAAAAAGGAATCGGAATTATCTATATTTCACACCGGCTGGATGAAGTATTTTCCTGCTGCGATTCCTATACGGTTCTATGCGATGGAAAGTATATTCACTCAGGCAGAGTGTCAGAGGTAGATTACGATGGGCTGGTAAAACTGATTATCGGGCGTGAACTGGAGAATATCTATCCCCCGGTCAATGAAGAGTTGGGTGATGTGATCCTGGAGCTGAAAGGCCTGACTGCTCCAAAGGCGTTCCGGGATATCAACATTAAGGTACGTGCAGGGGAGGTTGTCGGATTAGCCGGACTTCTGGGGGCAGGAAAGACAGAGCTTGTGCAGGCTGTTTTTGGGAATCACAAGGTCGTGAAGGGAGAGATCCTGGTCAAAGGAAAGCCGGTCAAAATACATAGCCCGTGGCAGGCAATCCGGCTTGGGATGGGCCTTGTGCCGGATGAAAGAAGGACGCTGGGCCTGATTATGAAGTTTGATATCAAGGACAATACCACCCTTCCATCGATGAGGCTGTTTAAGAAACTGGGCATTTTCCAGGATCACAAAGAAGAAATGAAGGCGGCATATGAGATCAACGAGAAGATGAATCTGAAATACCATTCTTTATGGCAGAATGTGAAGAAGCTCTCAGGTGGAAATCAGCAGAAGATCGTAATCGCAAAATGGATGCTGCGGGACACGGAAATCTTTCTTCTGGATGAACCGACCCGTGGGATTGATATCGGCGCTAAGTTTGAAATTTACCAGCTGATACACGAGCTTTCAAAACAGAAAAAGGCAGTGATTTTAGTTTCCCCGGAAATGGAGGAGCTGATCGGATTGTGCAACCGTGTTTATGTGATGTATGAGGGGGCAGTCCTGGACGAAGTAGAGGGAGAACGAAAAACACAGGAAGTGATCATCAACAATTTGTTAGGAGTGAATGCACAATGAATGAGTTTAAAGAAAAATCGAAAAGATATAACGGCGGCATGAAAGCAGTCTTAAGTGACTGGATGATCGTATTTTTATTTATCATCCTCTTTGCATTGTGC
This sequence comes from Faecalicatena sp., assembly GCF_058819085.1. Taxonomy (NCBI): domain Bacteria; kingdom Bacillati; phylum Bacillota; class Clostridia; order Lachnospirales; family Lachnospiraceae; genus Faecalicatena; species Faecalicatena sp. The sequence continues at coordinate 93,699 of NZ_JBZUUL010000015.1, read as the reverse complement.
TGCCTGAACAGTAATTTCCGCACATCTACGAATATCATGAACGTCCTGCGGCAGGCATCCTTTGTGGCGATCATTGCGATGGGGGAGTTTTTTGTAATCCTGATCGGTGAGATGGATATGTCCATATCGTCCACCATCGGAATGGTTTCTATCTTTTTCGCAGGGTTTGTCGTGAACAATAAGATGCCAATCTGGATCGCATTTTTAATCGTGATTGCCATGTCGGCGGTGATCGGGATCCTCAACGGATGCCTTGTGGTGTATGGAAAAATGCCTTCCTTTATTGCCACCCTGACCATCATGAACATGCTTAAGGGTATTAACTATATTTATTCCAACGGACTTCCGATTTCCGGTCTCCCGGAATCCTTTGGCAGGATGGCTCTGGGGAAGGTGGCAGGGATTCCGGTGGCGGTGATCCTGATGGCAGTCGTAGCGGTAATCTTATACTTTTTTACCGCGCATACGGAGACCGGACGCAGCTTCTTTGCCGTAGGAGGCAATAAAGAAGCGGCAAAGCTGTCCGGGTTAAATGTCCGGTTTATTTCCATTCTGGCGTTCGTGATGAGTGGTATCCTGTCTGCAGTCGGCGCACTGGGGCTTACGGCAAGAACACAGTCTGGAAATGTAACACTGGGAGACCAGCTCTTATTTGATGTCATGACGATCTGTGTTTTGGGCGGCACCTCATTGACAGGCGGACGGGGAAGGATCGCCGGGATCGTAATAGGCGCTCTGTTTTTGCAGGTGATCTCCAACATCATGGTGCTGATGGGGATCAATACATACTGGCAGTGGGTTGTAAAAGGAATCATTCTGGTCGTTGTAGTCCTGATTGATTCATTCTCTAAGAAGGAGTAACTATGCCAAGGCAGATCATAGGCCAGATTGGGAAACTAAAGGCCGGAAAAACAGAGGAATATGTAAGGCTTCATGCCCGGGTATGGGATGAGGTGCTGGATATGATAGAAGCATGTAATATCAGAAACTATTCGATCTTTCTGAAAGGCGGATACGTCTTTTCCTATTATGAATATGTGGGAGACGATTATGCTGCGGATATGAGGAAAATGGAGGAGGATCCTGCTACGAAAAGGTGGTGGGAGCATACGCATCCATGCTTTGAATGCTATGCGCTCGACTCTGAGAGTGAATTTTGTGCAGATATGAAGCAGATCTTTTATTTTAACCCCGGCAGGGAAACAGAGAAGTAAATTAAGAATATCCAAGCAGATTTTGGAAAAGAGGAAAGACGTAGAAAGGCAGATGAAGTAAAGGAGGAAAAAAGATTGGCATATGGAAACAGGGTATGGATCTTTCCGGATGCTGAGTTACCGCCGGAAGGCGTGAACAGTATTCCCGGACATGAATCCATCATTATTACAAACACGGGTAAGGAAGATGCCCATGTCAGGATCACACTGCTTTATACAGACAGAGATCCTGTATCGGACCTGGTTATCACGGTCAAAGCGCAGCGTGTACGCTGTCTGCGCACCAACGAAGAAAAGGACTTTGGAGAGTATACAGCGGTCATGGGCGAACAGTATGCGGTCATGCTGGAGAGTGACGTTCCGGTGGTTGCGCAGTACGGAAGAGCAGAACCGAGGGCAGTTGCATTTTATACAACACCCGGATACGGATGTCCGGGGGAGCAGCGACATCAAATAAGACAATAAAAATATAGAGTTGGAGGAAACTGATATGACAGAAAATGGAAGAGTGTACATTCCTGATTATGAGTACAAAGAAAGAGTAGCAAGAGCAGCAAAAATATTACAGAGAGAGGGACTGGATGCCCTGATCGTGAATTCCAATGAATCAGATTATGCAAATGCAAGATATTTTTCCGGGTTCTGGCCGCTGTTTGAGCGCGCCGGCGTTGTGATCGCACCGAATGGAGATGCTGCGCTGCTTGCAGGACCTGAGAGCAGCCAGTTTGCTGCAGACAGATCCAGACTGGATAAAGTATTTGTTTTAAAGGAGTATCGAGAAGGTGCGGACCCGGCCTATCCGGAATTAAAGGCCGATACTTATCAGGATGTATTCAAAGCCCTGGGAATCAGCGGCAGAAAGCTTCGGATCGGTGTGGCAAGTTATCTGGATACTTCTGTCATTATTATGGAAGGAATCAAAACCGCATTTCCGGAGGCAGAGATCGTACGTGCAGATCACATTATGGTAGAACTGCGTTCCATCAAATCCGTGAATGAGATCAACTGCCTAAGGGAAGGCTACCGGATCGCAGAGCTGGCAACGCAGCAGGTAATAAAGGAGATTCAGCCGGGAATGACAGAGCTTCAGATGGTGGGAGTTGCAGAGAGGGTTGTCTACGAACATGGTGCGGAGTATGAAGGACTTCCGATGTATGTCTTCTCAGAGGCATCCACCAGACATGCGATCTCCAGGTCTTCCTACCGAAAATTCCAGAAGGGGGATATTGTACAGCTGAATCTGTCTGCGAAGATCGACGGATACTCTGCGGCCATCGGCTATCCGATCGTGCTTGGCAAACTGGAGGGAAGACGCCGGGATGTCGTAATGTTTGGATTAGAGGCGCACAAGTGGACACAGAAGCAGGTGAAGGCAGGGGTACAGGCATCCGATATCGCCAGGAATTTTTACCAGTATTATGTGGACAATGGATATCAGAACAACTTCGTCTATGGCCCGCTGCATGGCACAGGAATGATCGAAGTGGAGGCTCCGTGGGTAGAAACGACTTCGGATTATGCTCTGAAACCGAACATGACCTATCAGATCGATACCTTCATATCAACCGATACATTTGGCGTGCGCTGGGAGAAAGGGATCGCAGTCACAGAGGATGGCTGCGAGGTACTTTCACCGGAGATCGGAAAGTTATATGAGCTGGAGTTTTAATCTCATCAGGGAGACATCGAAGCCGAGTTAGAATTTCCGCTTCGATGATATCAGATAAAGGGGGATCACAGTATGCAGATGGTAGATATGTTTTACAGGGAACTGGATGATGCGAAAAAAAGAAAGGTGCCGTTTATCATTCCCATCGGGACGATCGAGTACCATGCACTCCATGCGAGCTGCGGAACAGACACGATGGTAATCAATGGGATCATGCGGGAGCTGGAAAAGAAGAAAGAGATCGTAGTATGTCCTCCGATCTGGTACGGTGTTGCGAGCTATGCCGTGGCGGGGCCGGAAAGCGGCACGATCCATGTTGATGTGGATGTATATGAGCAGTATATCTACTGCATCTTGAAGTCGATGATCTATGGAGGGAACAAGAATATCTATTGTGTCGCTCATCATCAGACAGAGGAGGCCGGGCTGATGCCGATGACGCTTGCGTGCCATAAGGCGGCGAAGAAGGTCATCATGGAGTACATGGAAGATACGCGTGGCAAAGGCTGGTGGGGAAGCAATGATTATGCAGATTATTATGAAAATCTTGGTTCCGGGGACGATCCGTTTTCTTATATCAAGGTGATCCCGCTGATCAGTGCAGAGGCGCAGCATAAATGCGGTGGATTCGACCATGCAGGAAAGTTCGAGTCCAGCCTGATGTATGCACTCTACCCGGATCATGTGGATCTAAAGAGGACGAAAGAGAATACCGAGTGGTTTGCGCAAAGTGCGAAGGAGACGAGCATGGAACTGGGCAGACACATGGTGCAGTGCACGCTGGAGGCACTGGAAGAGATCATTCAATAGGAACAAGTGAGGAGACAGGCAGAGAAGACGCAATAGGAACGGGAGAGGAAGCATGTTATGACAGAAGAAGAGAAAGCACTTTCGGGAATGCTGTACTATGCGAAGGAAGAAAGCCTGCAGAAAGAGCGGGAGAGGAGCCAGGAGCTGAGTTTTGAATATAACAGTCTGCGTCCTTCGCAGACAAAAGAGCGGGAAGAGATGATCCGCAGAGAGATGAAAAAGACGGGAGAGCATTTTCGGATCGAGGAGCCTTTCCATTGTGATTTCTGGGGAAGAGTGACCTTAGGAGAAAACTTTTTCGCAAATTATAACTTTACGATCCTGGCAGGAAATGAGGTGACCTTCGGAGACAACGTGATGATCGGGCCGAACTGCGGGATCTATGCGGCAGGGCACGCCTGCGACAAAGAGAGAAGGGCGGCCGGGCTGGAATATGCTCTTCCGGTCCGGATCGGTGATGATGTCTGGATCGGCGGACATGTGTCCATTGTATCAGGAGTCACCATCGGGGAGGGCAGCATCATAGGCGCGGGGAGTGTTGTGATCCGCGATATTCCGGCAAATGTGGTGGCATGTGGAAATCCCTGCAGGGTCATCCGGGAAATCTCGCCGGAGGATGACAGGAAATATCTTGGCGGGGTGCTGTAAGAATATGATTTAACATATGGAAGAAACGCATGGGATAAGACTTGGGGGAACCTCAGGTCTTATCTTTTGTGTTTTATAGTCTTTGATTGCTTTTATACCGAATAGAATTTATAATGGATTACATAGGATCAACTAAGAAAAAGAAGAGGTGACATGGTGAATCAGTTTTATGACATCGTAGAAGGCAGCCCGATGATCGCGGCCGTGAAGGATAGGGAGGGACTGAAAAAGAGCTGTGACGCAGAAGAGATCCAGGTGGTATTCGTATTGTTCGGAGATATCTGTACGATCGGCGGCATTGTTAAGGAGATCAAGTCTGCCGGAAAGACTGCGATGGTGCACATCGACCTGATCACAGGCTTAAGCACCAGGGAGATCACGGTGGACTTTATCAGGGAAAATACACAGGCAGACGGGATCATCACGACGAAGCTGCCCCTTGTACATCGGGCAAAAGAGCTGTCCATGTATACGGTGCTGCGTTTTTTTGTGATCGATTCCATGGCACTCAAAAGTATTGAAAGCCTGGAGAAGCAAAAAGGCTTAAAGCCTGATTTTATCGAGGTGCTTCCCGGGGTGATGCCTAAGGTCTTAAGGAAGATCTGCACACTCAGCCGGATCCCGGTCATTGCAGGAGGGCTGATCGCGGATAAGGAGGATGTGCTGGGGGCACTGGATGCAGGAGCGGTAGCTGTATCGACAACCAATCAGGAGGTCTGGATGCTCTGATCAGATGAGTAATCTAAGCAGTAGTAAAACGAAAGATAGAAAAAGGGAGGCTTTAAGCTTATGGCAAAGTATGTAATGGCGCTGGATTCGGGGACGACCAGCAACAGGTGTATCCTGTTTAATGAAAAGGGCGAGATGTGCAGTATGGCACAGAAGGAATTCACCCAGTATTTCCCAAAGCCGGGCTGGGTAGAGCACAACGCGGAGGAGATCTGGTCCAGCCAGCTTGAGGTGGCACAGCAGGCGATGGCGAATATCAATGCTACGGCAGCCGATATTGCTGCGATCGGGATCACGAACCAGAGAGAGACGACCATCGTCTGGGATAAGGAATCCGGGGAGCCTGTTTACCACGCCATTGTCTGGCAGTGCAGGAGGACCTCCGAGTACTGTGACAGCCTGAAAGCAAAGGGATTGACGGATCAGTTCAGGGAGAAGACAGGGCTTGTGATCGACGCCTATTTTTCCGGTACAAAGGTGAAATGGATCCTGGACAATGTGGAAGGGGCGAGGGAAAGAGCCGAGAGAGGGGAGCTTTTGTTTGGAACAGTGGAGACCTGGCTGATCTGGAAGCTGACCAAGGGCGCAGTCCACGTGACGGATTATTCCAATGCGTCCCGGACCATGCTGTTTAATATTAATACGCTCAAGTGGGATGAAGACATCTTAGCAGAGCTTGGGATTCCGGCGTCCATGCTACCGGAGGCGAGGCCTTCAAGCTGCGTATACGGCGAGGCAGATGCCGGATTTTTCGGGGCACCGATCCCCATCGCCGGGGCAGCAGGTGACCAGCAGGCAGCGCTGTTTGGGCAGACCTGTTTTCAAGAGGGAGAGGCCAAGAATACATACGGAACCGGATGCTTCCTATTAATGAACACAGGAGAGAAACCGGTATTTTCCAAAAACGGATTGGTGACGACGATCGCATGGGGGATGGACGGAAAGGTCAATTATGCTCTGGAAGGTTCTATTTTCGTTGCAGGCGCAGCGATCCAGTGGCTGCGGGATGAGATGCAGCTTGTGGACTCATCCCAGGTTTCGGAATATATGGCGCAAAAGGTGGAGGATACCAACGGATGTTATGTGGTTCCGGCATTTACCGGGCTTGGCGCTCCTCATTGGGATCAGTATGCCAGAGGTGCAATCGTGGGGCTGACCCGGGGCGTGAATAAGTACCATATCATCCGGGCTACGCTGGAATCTCTGGCTTATCAGGTCAATGACGTGCTTGCGGCTATGGAGGCGGATTCCGGGATCAGGCTTTCTGCCTTAAAGGTCGACGGCGGCGCCAGCGCAAATAATTTCCTGATGCAGACCCAGGCAAACCTAAGCAATGCACCGGTGAAGCGGCCGCAGTGTGTGGAGACTACGGCCATGGGCGCGGCTTACCTGGCGGGAATCGCAGTCGGATACTGGAAGAATAAGGAAGAGGTTCTATCCAACTGGGCGATCGACCGGGTGTTTGAGCCGGATATTGAGCCGGCGGTGCGTGAGAAGATGCTGCGGGGCTGGAACAAGGCTGTGAAGTATTCCTATGGATGGGCGAAGGAAGATTAGAGGGGGAGAATAAAATGAGCAGAGTGAAAAATGAACCAAAGATCAAGAATCCATTGATCACTGCCATTCGGGAACAGCTGGAGCATCGGGCTTTATGGCTGTATCTGTTGTGTGATGAGGCGGGAAAACGCGGTCTGAAATGGAAGGACTTTGGAAGTGCGGCCATCAAAAGATGTGGTCTGACCCAGGGGGCGGCGCTGGTCAAAAAAGGTGGAACCAAGGATTTTACCGGGCTTCGAAAAACACTGTTTACCAAGCCGGCACAGTGGGTATTCGAGATGAAGATCCGAAAGAGTACGCCAGAGGTTCTGGCAATTGACTTTCATTACTGTCCTCTGGTGAAGGCATGGCAGAAGGCGGGATGCACAGATGAAGAGATTGCAGAGCTGTGTGATATCGCCATGTGCGGAGATCATGGGATCGGTGAGGCCTACGGCGGAGAACTGAAGCTCTTAAAGAGCATTGCCAAGGGAGATGAGGTGTGCAGGCTGTATTATCGTAAATAGTTTGGAAATAAGATAAATTAGTGATTTAAAGGATAGAAGGTCGAAACGGTCAGTGTAAAAACTGCCGTTCCGGCCTTTCTGTGTTAATGATATGGAGCAAATCTCATCCGTGCAGAGGATGATTCGCCAGATTCCAAAATGCCAGGAGAATAAAAGATATCAAACATGGAAATAATATTAAAAATATTTAATTATAAGTAGATAAATGAGATTAATATTAAAAATATTTAATGCTATATAAATATAGATAATTAGAATTAAATATATTTAATTCTATTGAATCAAGAGAAAAGGCATGGTATTATAGAAGAAGCAGAAAGGAAGTGATCGTATGGTGAAGCGGGAGTTATATCTAAAGCAGATAAGACCATTCTATGAATCCGAGATGGTTAAAGTCATTACGGGAATCCGCCGATGCGGGAAGTCTACATTAATGCGGCAGATCATAGAAGAAGTAAAGCAGCAGGGGATTTCGGAGAATCAGATCATATACATCAATTTTGAAGATTATAAGTATAGAAAGTATTGTGAACCTGATGTGCTGTATGAGTTTGTAGAGGAGAAGATCAAGGACGATACAAAACATTATTTATTCTTTGACGAAATCCAGAATGTAACCGAATTTGAACTTGTGATAAATTCCTTTCGTGCAACACACAATGCAAGTATTTTTATTACCGGATCGAATTCGAAGCTGTTGTCAGGGGAATTGGCAACACATTTAAGCGGGAGGACAGTTTCATTCCGCATTATGCCATTTAATTTTAAAGAGTACTGCACGTTTCGAAGCGAAGAATCCGATCATGAGAAGCTGCTGACAGAATATATGATATGGGGTGGTTTCCCGCTCGTGTGTAAAGAGCAGGAGGAGAGAAGTAAGGAGATTATTTTATCGAATATATACGATTCTGTGGTACTCAAAGATATTATCATGAGGAACAAGATCGCTTCGCCTCATGCGCTTGACAGGGTATTGGATTATCTGGTGGGAAATACTTCTGTGACCGTATCCGGGAATAAAGTGGCGGAGGCGATTTCCGATGTGAATCAAAAAGTATCGGCACCGACTGTGTATGATTTTATAAAATATATAGAGGAAGCCTGCATTTGTGATAAGGTTTCACGATATGATATCAGAGGGAAAAAGCAGCTGGCATTTGAAGAAAAGATATATGTCTGCGATTTGGGATTTTTCCGGCTAAAAAAGAACCGGGTAAAGGATGAATACAATTACATTATAGAAACGATCTGTTATAATGAATTGATTGCAAGAGGTTACAAGGTGTATGTCGGGAAGACATATCGTGGAGAGGTCGATTTTATTGCGGAACGTGGATCGGAAAAGTGTTATATACAGGCAGCCTATTATCTGGCAGATGAACAGGTTGTTGAGCGCGAATTTGGAGCATACAGAGATATCCCTGATAATTACCCGAAATACGTGATTTCCATGGACAAAATACCGATGAGCCGTGACGGGATTATCCATAAGAATCTGATCGACTTCTTATTAGGAGAGCTTTAACCATTGTGTTATAAGAAAAATTTGAGGTTGTAATTTAAAAATTCAGGCGGTATAATAAAGGCAGAAGTTAACAGTGTATGCCTATGAGAACAGAGCCTGGCAGATGACATATCAGCAGATATGTTTATTTGTCGGGCTCTGTTTTTCTGTGTATTAGAAGTTGTTTTATAAGATTTTGGGAGGGTATGAACATGTATGATGTGATTATTATCGGCGCCGGCGTATCCGGCTGTGCAGCAGCGAGGGAATTGTCCAGATATAAGGTAAAGGCCTGTGTGCTTGAAAAAGCGGAGGATGTCTGCTGTGGCACCTCCAAGGCAAACAGCGGAATCGTCCATGCCGGATATGATGCAGAACCGGGATCTTTGATGGCCAGGATGAATGTCCTGGGAAATCATTTGATAGGAGAATTGGCAGAAGAATTGGATTTCCCATTCTCCAGAAGAGGCTCTCTGGTCATATGCAGGGAGAAGGAAGGACGCCGCTCACTGGAAATATTAAAGGAGCGGGGGGAAAAGAACGGTGTAGAGGGACTGGAGATTCTGGATCGGGAGCAGGTACTTAAGATGGAACCGAATGTGACGGATGAAGTGATCGCGGCTCTGTATGCACCGAGTGCCGGGATTGTGTGTCCTTTTGGACTGAATATCGCATTGGCTGAGAATGCCAATGAAAACGGGGTTGAATTTTATTTTGATACCGAGGTACAGAAGATCAGAAAGACGGAACAGGGATTCCTACTTGAGACTTCCGGGGAGAATTATGAGACCCGATATATAGTGAACGCGGCGGGAGTCTATGCAGACCGGTTTCACAACATGGTGAGTGAGAAGAAGCTTCATATTACTCCGAGAAAGGGCGAATATTATCTGCTTGATAAGAGCGCCGGGGCACATGTGTCACGAACGATTTTCGCTCTCCCGGGGAAACTGGGAAAAGGCGTCCTTGTGACTCCGACGGTGCATGGAAACCTACTGGCAGGGCCCACGGCAGCGGATATTGAAGATAAAGAGGGGACGAATACGACGGCCGATGGCATGTCTGCAATTGCCAAAAAGGCCGGACAGAATGTAAAGGGGCTTCCCCTTAGAAAGGTGATTACCAGCTTCGCAGGCCTGCGTGCTCATGAGGACGGACACGACTTTATCATAGAGGAGGTTTTCGATGCTCCTGGCTTCATCGACTGCGCGGGGATCGAGTCACCGGGACTTACGAGCGCTCCTGCGATCGGGGAGAGGATTGCGGCAATATTGAAAGAGAAAATGGGGTTAAAAGAGAATCCGAGTTTTTGTGGCAGGAGAAAGGGGATCCTGGATCCTTCTAAACTAACGATGGAGGAACGCAATGAGCTGATCCGAAAGAATCCGGCGTATGGAAATATTATCTGCCGCTGTGAGATGATCTCCGAAGGGGAGATCCTGGATGCCATCCACAGGCCGCTTGGAGCACGTTCCCTGGATGGGGTCAAACGCAGGACCAGAGCCGGGATGGGGCGGTGCCAGTCAGGATTCTGCTCTCCGCGGACCATGGAGATTCTCTCCCGTGAGCTTGGGGTAACGATGGAAGAACTGACCAAATCGGGCGGAAAGTCAAGGCTGATCCTCGGAACTAACAAAGATTCGTTGGTAAATAAATAGCTAACTATGTTTTTTCAGAGAAAATAGCTTTGATTGATAATATTGTTTTTATAGATAACAGGGAGGAAATAAAATGGAACAATATGAGATCGTAATCATCGGGGGCGGCCCGGCAGGACTGGCTGCGGCAGTGTCAGCGAGAAAAGCAGGAGCAAAGCGCATCCTGATTCTGGAGAGGGACAGAGAGCTGGGGGGAATTTTAAACCAGTGTATCCACAACGGATTTGGTTTACATACATTTAAAGAAGAGCTGACCGGGCCGGAATATGCGGCGCGTTTTATCCGGCAGGTTAAAGATCTGGAGATTGAATACCGTCTGAACACAATGGTCATGGATATCAGCAGAGAAAAGGTGATCACGGCCATGAACCGGGAGCGGGGAATGTACCAGATCCAGGCAGGGGCGGTGATCCTGGCGATGGGATGCAGGGAGAGGCCGAGAGGCGCGCTGAATATCCCGGGGTACCGTCCGGCGGGGATCTATTCCGCGGGAACGGCTCAGCGGCTGGTGAATATAGAAGGATATCTTCCGGGCAGGAAGGTCGTTATTTTAGGTTCCGGGGATATCGGGCTGATCATGGCCAGAAGAATGACGCTGGAAGGGGCAGAGGTGCAGGTGGTTGCGGAGCTGATGCCGTATTCGGGAGGCTTAAAGAGGAACATTGTACAATGTCTGGATGACTTTGGGATTCCGCTGAAACTGAGCCATACTGTCGTTGACATCCAGGGGAAAGAGCGGGTAGAAGGAATCACCCTGGCAGCAGTCGACGAAAAGGGGGTCCCCATTCCGGGAACTGAGGAGGAATATGAGTGTGATACCCTTCTTTTATCTGTGGGGCTGATCCCGGAAAATGAATTATCCACCCAGATCGGGGTTACGCTGAATCCGGTTACTTCGGGACCTGTTGTGGATGAAAGTCTTGAGACGGACATCGAGGGAGTATTTGCCTGCGGAAATGTACTGCACGTACATGATCTTGTGGATTTTGTGTCGGAGGAGGCTTCTGCTGCGGGGAAAAATGCGGCATACTATGTGGATAAGTCCCGGAGAAATGAGGAAAAAGAGGGAAAAACAGAATCCGGCCGGGAAGAAAAACGGCCACAGAGAGTGGTATCCCTGATTCCGTCCGGTGGTGTCCGTTATACGGTTCCGTCTCTGATCCACCCTTCGCGGATGCAGGAAGAACAGGTTGTGCGTTTCCGGGTAGGTAAGGTATACTATAATCATTATATCAGTGTATATTTGAATGGCGAGAGACTTCTGCACCGGAAGAGGCCTGTGATGGCACCGGGGGAGATGGAACAGATCCGGCTGAAAGAATCCTGGTTTGCAGGCGTGAGAGAGAACGCAGAGATGATCATTCAGATTGAGGAGGCATAAAAAGATGGAGAAGAAAGAACTGGTTTGTATCGGATGCCCCATGGGGTGTGTGATGCAGGTGGAGATGGAGGGAGAAGAGGTCATATCCGTGACCGGAAATACCTGTACCAAGGGGGAACGTTATGCGAGAAAGGAAGTGACGGATCCTACCAGGATCGTGACCACCACCGTGAAGGTGAAGAATGGTGTAGATGCCAGGGTACCCGTGAAAACGAGGGAAGATATCCCGAAAGGAAAGATCTTCGGCTGTATCAGGGCATTGAAAGGCGTGGAGATCGAGGCGCCGGTGAGAATCGGCGATGTCATTTTGGAAAATGCAGCAGGTACCGGCGTCGATGTGATCGCGACGAAGGATGTGGATGCTCAGCATTAGATCATATGGGAAAGTATTTTTTTAGAAGTTCAGTGCACATAAAGGGGGCGGGCCTGGGTGAAAAAATTTCATCCAAACAGCCCCCTTTTATTGTTCTGGCGAAGATGCTATAATAGGAGAATCGTAACTGTTCATGGTTCTGAACAGTTAAGGAGAATCGAATAAAAAAGAGAGGTGTACTATGAGTATTTTTGACTTGGATGCATACGAGCTGATGCAGCAGGAAGATCTATCTGATTTAAAATCGAAAGGATATCTTTTCAAACATAAAAAGAGCGGGGCCAGGGTCCTGCTGATGGAGAATGACGATGAAAATAAAGTATTTGCGATCGGATTTCGCACGCCGCCGTCTGACAGCACGGGAGTTCCCCATATCATGGAGCATTCCGTTTTGTGCGGCTCCAGGCAGTTCCCGGTAAAGGATCCGTTCGTAGAGCTGGTGAAGGGGTCTTTGAATATATTTTTAAATGCCATGACTTACCCGGATAAGACCCTGTATCCGGTTGCAAGCTGTAATGATAAGGATTTCCAGAATCTGATGCATGTCTACATGGATGCGGTGCTGTATCCGAACATCTATGAGCATGAGGAGATTTTCCGCCAGGAAGGCTGGAGCTATAAATTAGACGATGAAGACGCAAAGCTGGAATACAACGGTGTGGTTTACAACGAGATGAAAGGGGCATTTTCCTCGCCGGAGGGTGTGCTTGACCGTATGGTGTTAAACTCCCTGTTCCCGGATACTTCCTATGCCAATGAATCCGGAGGTGACCCGGAGGTGATCCCGGAACTGACCTATGAGCAGTTCCTTGATTTCCACAGGAAGTACTATCACCCTTCCAACAGTTATATTTATCTCTACGGTGATATGGACATGGAGGAAAAGCTGGACTGGCTGGACCGGGAGTATTTAAGCAGATTTGAGCAGATCGAGGTGGATTCGAAGATCCGTTACCAGGAGCCGTTTGATGCGGTGAGGGAGCTTACGATGGAGTATTCGATTTCCAGTGAAGAATCTGAAGAGGATAACACATATCTTTCCTATAATAAGGTGATCGGGAACAGCCTGGATGAGAAGCTGTACCTGGCTTTCCAGATCCTGGACTATGCGCTTTTATCCGCACCGGGCGCGCCGCTTAAGAAGGCGCTTGTGGACGCAGGAATCGGGAAGGACATTATGGGCTCCTACGACAATGGGATCCTGCAGCCGATTTTCTCTGTGATCGCTAAGAATGCCAATCTGGATCAGAAGGAAGACTTTATCCGGGTGATTGAAGAGACTCTGAGAGATCTGGTGGAGAACGGGATCAATAAGAAGGCTCTTGAGGCGGGAATCAATTATCATGAATTCCGCTTCCGCGAGGCGGATTTTGGAAATTATCCGAAGGGGCTGATGTATGGGCTTCAGTTATTTGACAGCTGGCTGTATGATGATGAGAAACCATTTATCCACATGCAGGCACTTCCTACCTTTGAATTTTTGAAAGAACAGGTAGGAACCGGATATTTCGAGGGTCTGATCCAGAAATACCTGCTGGATAATACCCATGGATCCATCGTGATTGTGAAGCCGGAAAAGGGCAGAACTGCCCGCATGGACAAGGAGCTGGAGGAAAAGCTGGCGAATTATAAAGCAGCTTTAAGCGATGAGGAAGTGAAGAAGCTGGCTGCAGATACAAAGGCACTGGCCGACTATCAGGAAGAGGAAGATTCTAAAGAGGATATGGAGAAGATCCCGGTCCTTAGCAGAGCAGATATTTCTAGAGAAATCGCTCCGATTTATAACGAAGAGAAAGAGGTAGACGGAACCAAAATGGTCTACCATGGCGTTGATACCAATGGCATCGGATATGTGACACTTTTGTTTGACCTGTCCGGCGTGCCCGAGGAAAAGCTGGCTTATGCGGGGATCCTGCAGGCGGTTCTCGGACTGATTGATACCACGAATTACGAATATGGTGAGCTGTTCAATGAGATCAATGTGCATACGGGAGGAATCGGAACGTCCCTGGAATTGTATGCGGATGTGACAAAGGCAAAGGAAAAAGAGTTCCGTGCCACATTTGAGATCAAAGGAAAGGCATTGTATCCGAAGATGGACGTGCTCTTTCACATGATGCGCGAAATCCTGATGGAGTCTAAGCTGGATGATGAGAAGCGTCTGAAAGAGATCCTGGCAATGCTCAAGTCCAGGCTGCAGATGAGCTTCCTCTCTTCCGGGCATACGACGGCTGCGCTGCGTGCGCTGTCCTATGATTCACCGCTTGCAAAGTTCAAGGATGACGTGGATGGAATCGGCTATTATCAGGTGGTAAAAGAGCTGGAAGAGCATTTTGAGGAGAAGAAGAAAGAATTGATTGCAAATCTGAAAGAACTCTCAGTAAAGCTTTTCAGGGCCGACAACATGATGGTAAGCTACACCGCATCCGAGGAAGGCTTAGAGCCGGCCTGTGAGCAGATCCGAAAGATCGCAAAGAGCCTGCATGAGGAGCCAAAGCCGGAGGAGACGCCGTGCATCATACACTGCAGGAAGAAAAATGAGGGATTCAAGACTTCTTCCAAGGTGCAGTATGTGGCGAGAGTCGGCAACTTTATCGACCGGGATGTGGATTACAACGGAGCCCTTCAGATCTTAAAGGTGATCTTAAGTTATGACTATCTCTGGCAGAATATCCGTGTCAAAGGCGGTGCGTATGGCTGTATGAGCAGCTTCAACAGACTCGGTGAGGGATATTTTATTTCCTACCGTGATCCGAATCTGGAGAAGACGATCGAAGTTTACGAAGGAATCGTGGATTATTTGAAGAACTTTACGGTGGATGAGCGTGATATGAACAAATATGTGATCGGTACGATCAGTAACATTGACCGTCCGATGACCCCGTCGGCAAAAGGCGACCGCTCCATGAATCTGTATATGAACCATGTATCGAAAGAGATGATTCAAAAGGAGAGGATGCAGATCCTTGAGGCGCACCAGGAGGACATCCGCAGGCTGGCAGAGGTGGTACAGGCGGTGCTGTCTGCAGACCAGCTCTGTGTCATCGGCGGAGAAGAGAAGATCGAGGAACAGAAGGAACTGTTCTTAGAAGTGAAGAACTTATTTTGAGAGGAGAATGTATGAACGAAAATTACAAGTCAGGTTTTGTGACCTTGATCGGACGGCCCAATGTGGGGAAGTCCACACTGATGAATCAGCTGATCGGGCAGAAGATCGCTATTACATCGAATAAACCACAGACCACCCGTAACCGGATCCAGACGGTTCTGACCACCGAGGAGGGTCAGATCGTCTTTGTGGATACACCGGGGATCCATAAGGCGAAGAACAAACTGGGTGAATATATGGTGAATGTGGCGGAGAAGACGTTAAATGAGGTCGATGTGGTGCTGTGGCTCGTGGAGCCGACGGATTTTATCGGTGCAGGCGAGCAGCACATCATTGAGAAACTGAAAAATGTCAGGACTCCGGTTATCCTTGTGATTAACAAGATCGATATGGTCAAGAGAGATGAGATTTTAAAATTTATCGATGTCTACCGCAAGGAATATGATTTTGCGGAAATTGTTCCGGTTTCGGCAAGAAACGGGGATAATACGGATGAGCTGGTCAAAGTGATTATGCAGTATCTTCCATACGGACCGCAGTTTTATGATGAGGACACCGTGACGGACCAGCCGGAGAGGCAGATCGTGGCGGAGCTGATCCGGGAAAAGGCGCTCCACTGTCTGCAGGAAGAGATTCCCCATGGAATCGCGGTCGCGATCGACAGCATGAAAATGCAGAAAAAAGTGATGCATATTGATGCGACGATCATCTGTGAGCGTGATTCCCACAAGGGGATCATCATCGGAAAACAGGGCAGTATGCTGAAAAAGATCGGCAGCACAGCCCGGTTTGAGATCGAACGTATGCTGGACTGCAGGGTGAATTTAAAGCTTTGGGTGAAAGTGCAGAAGAACTGGAGAGACAGTGATTTTCTGATGAAGAATTTCGGATACCGTGAGGAAGAATAAAGGGCCGGAATTTGTCCGGGCTTTCCGGACTAAATTTTAGATTGTCAAGGCATTTGGCTTAAAAAGTGCTGGCAGATTTTACGTGGTATACTGTACGGCCATATCGGAGAACCTAATCGTATAACATAAGAAGGATAAAATCTTGAAATGCATTTAACGAAGAGGTGATCGGATGGAGAAGGAATACTGGCAGCAGTTTATAGCCACCGGGAAAGTGGAAGACTATTTGAATTATAAGATGGAAAGCAGCAGTGAAGCAGTGTCCGGCAGGATGACCGGAGATGAGAAGGAAAGAAGTATCGGGGTAAATGAGCGTGAATCAGATTGTACTGACGGGAATGGTACTGTCTACGGCTCCGGTTGGAGAGTATGACAGAAGAGTCGTGATTTTGACAAAAGAACAGGGAAAGATTGCCGCATTTGCCAAAGGGTCCAGACGGCCGAACAGCCCTTTAGTCGGTGCGGTCAATCCATTTTCTTTCGGTGAATTCACCATGTATGAGGGAAGGACTTCCTATACAATACAGTCCGCCAATATCACCAATTATTTTTCGGAGCTTCGAAATGACATGATCGGTGCATATTATGGTTTCTATTTTCTTGAGTTTGCCAATTATTATGCAAAAGAATTTAACGATGAGCGGGAAATGCTGAAGCTTTTATACCAGACCTTAAGGGCGCTGTCGAATCCGCATATTCCGAACCAACTCATCCGTTACATATTTGAGCTTCGCGCATACGTGATCAACGGGGAAGGGCCGCAGGTCTTTCAGTGTGTCGTCTGCGGCAGTAAGGACCGGCCGGCTGTATTCAGTGTAAGTAAGGGCGGCCTTGTGTGCAGCGATTGCGGCGGGGATGTCATCGACGGAATGCGTCTGGAACAGTCAACTTTGTATAGCATGCAATATATAGAGACCAGTCCGATCGAGAAGCTCTATACTTTTAACGTGAAGGATGAGGTGCTGGGGCAGCTTGCAAAGGTGCTGGACCGGTATCGGGACGTGTATGTGGATAAGAGATTTAAGTCACTGGAGATATTGGAAACATTGTTGTAAATTTGGGTTATACGACTGAATTGTTAGATCATGTTAGATAATCTTTGCCAGGAATGTTCAAATAGCTTGAAAAATTAGGAATTAGCCCTTATAATAGGTAGAAATCGAGATGAAAAAGAATGTGAGGAGCAGTATTATGGTAGAAAAAACAATGGAAAAAATTGTAGCTCTTGCGAAAACGAGGGGATTTGTGTACCCGGGATCTGAAATTTACGGTGGATTAGCCAACACCTGGGATTACGGTAATCTTGGTGTGGAGCTGAAGAATAACGTAAAGAGAGCATGGTGGCAGAAGTTTATTCAGGAGTCTCCATATAATGTAGGTGTTGACTGTGCGATCCTGATGAATCCACAGACATGGGTGGCATCCGGACATCTTGGCGGATTCTCTGATCCTTTGATGGACTGCCGTGAGTGTCACGAGCGTTTCCGTGCGGATAAGCTGATCGAGGACTACTGTGCGGACAATGGAATCGCAATAGAAGGTGCAGTCGATGCGTGGTCACAGGAGAAGATGACTTCCTTTATCGAGGAACATCAGATCAAGTGTCCGTCCTGCGGTAAGCACAACTTTACAGATATCCGTCAGTTCAACCTGATGTTCAAGACATTCCAGGGAGTTACCGAGGATGCAAAGAATACGGTTTATTTAAGACCGGAGACAGCACAGGGAATCTTCGTAAACTTTAAGAATGTACAGAGAACCTCCAGAAAGAAGATCCCGTTTGGTATCGGACAGATCGGTAAGTCTTTCAGAAACGAGATCACACCGGGGAACTTTACTTTCCGTACAAGAGAGTTTGAGCAGATGGAATTAGAGTTCTTCTGTGAGCCTGGAACTGACCTGGAGTGGTTTGCATACTGGAAGCAGTTCTGCCTTGACTGGCTGCACTCTCTTGGCATGAAGGATGAAGAGATCAGATACCGTGACCATGATAAAGAGGAGCTTTCCTTCTATAGTAAAGCTACAACAGACGTAGAATTCTTATTCCCATTTGGATGGGGCGAGCTGTGGGGTATCGCAGACAGAACAGATTATGACCTGACACAGCATCAGGAAGTATCCAAGCAGGATATGTCCTACTTTGATGACGAGAAGAAGGAGAAATACATTCCATATGTAATCGAGCCATCTCTTGGGGCTGACCGTATGGTACTTGCATTCCTCTGCAGTGCATATGATGAAGAAGAGCTGGAAGGCGGAGATATGCGTACAGTTCTTCACTTCCATCCGGCACTTGCACCTGTAAAGATCGGTGTGCTTCCATTATCTAAGAAGCTCAATGAAGGTGCTGAAAAGGTGTATGCAGAATTGTCTAAGCTGTACAATTGTGAATTCGATGACCGTGGAAATATCGGAAAACGCTACCGCCGCCAGGATGAGATCGGTACACCATTCTGTGTGACATACGATTTTGATTCCGAGGAAGACGGAGCCGTAACAGTACGTGACAGAGATTCCATGGAACAGGAAAGAGTAAAGATCGAAGATCTGAAAGCTTACTTTGAGGAGAAGTTCAGATTTTAATTCATGAGTAGGGACGTAATCTTTTATAAGGCTACGTCCCTAACTGACTTCATGAGAAAAAATGATAAAAATGACATAAGCAGGAGGCTGTGATGAGTAAGAATTTATGGGAAGTATATACAGAGGAACAATTGACAGAGCTGGAATCGCTTACATCTGATTACAAGAAGTTCCTTGATGCCGGTAAGACAGAAAGAGAGTGTGTCACCGAGGTGATCCGTCAGGCGAAGGCGGCGGGGTACATAGATCTTGCGGAGGCAGGAGAATTAAAAGCAGGGGATAAAGTATATGCAGCCTGGATGGGAAAATCCATCGCTCTATTCAATATCGGGGAGATGCCTTTGGAAAAGGGAATGAACATTCTTGGCGCGCATGTGGATTCACCGCGCATGGATTTAAAGCAGAACCCACTGTATGAAGAGAGCGGGTTTGCTTACTTTGATACCCATTATTACGGCGGGATCAAGAAGTATCAGTGGGTTACCATTCCACTGGCGATCCACGGTGTTGTGGTCAAAAAGGATGGAACGAAGATTGATGTTGTGATCGGAGAGAAAGAGGACGATCCGGTATTTGTAGTGACAGATCTGTTGATCCACCTGTCCGGAAAGCAGATGGAGAAGAATGCTGCTCTGGTCGTGGAGGGGGAAAACCTGGATATTCTGATTGGCAGCAAACCTCTGATTGGAGAAGAAAAGGATGCAGCGGCAGCGCAGATATTAGCGATCCTGAAAGATGCATATGAGATCGAGAAAGAGGATCTGATGTCAGCGGAATTGGAGATCGTTCCTGCGGGAAGGGCAAGAGACTGTGGAATCGACCGCAGTATGATTATGTCATATGGACAGGATGACCGTGTCTGTGCTTACACTTCTCTGGCAGCGATGCTGAAAATGGACCGGGTTGAGCGTACTTCCTGCTGTATCCTGGTGGATAAGGAGGAGATCGGCAGCGTCGGAGCTACCGGGATGCACTCCCGTTTCTTTGAAAATGCAGTCGCAGACCTGATGGATAAGCTGGGAGGATTTTCTGAATTAAAGCTGCGTCACGCAATGGCAAATTCCACGATGATTTCATCAGATGTGGGAGCAGCGTTTGATCCCATGTATGCGGATGCGTATGACAAGAAGTCTTCCTCCTTCTTCGGAAAAGGTCTTGTGATCAAAAAACATACAGGATCCAGGGGAAAGAGCGGATCCAACGATGCCAATGCAGAGTATATTGCAAAGCTGAGAAAGGTATTCGACGAGAATCAGGTGGCCTTCCAGATGACGGAGATGGGAAAGATCGACGTCGGCGGAGGCGGCACGATCGCCTATATCCTGGCACAGTTTGGGATGGAGGTCATCGACGGCGGCGTGGCGGTATTGTGCATGCACGCGCCATGGGAGATTTCCAGCAAGGCAGATGTGTATGAGGCATACCGTGCATATTGCGCCTTTTTGAAGGATATGCGTTAAAGCAAATTTGTATGATGTCTGTTTCTGATGCATATTTTTTCCAGGATCATCCATACTATCACTGATAGAAGGTTCAAAGGAGCGATGATCATGAAGAGAAGAAATGCATGGAATGAATATAGTCAGGATGAGAGGAAACGGGCAGAAGAAATCTGCCACGCGTACTGTCATTTCCTGGACTGCAGCAAAACAGAACGGGAATGTGCCCAGGCCGCAGTCAAACTGGCCCGGGCCCAGGGGTACCGGGATCTAAAGACGATCAGAGAAGCAAAAGAAACCCTAAAACCGGGGGATAAGGTGTATGCATGCCACATGGAGAAATCCGTGGTCTTATTCCAGATCGGCGCAGAGCCGCTGGAAAGAGGACTGAATATACTGGGTGCGCACACCGATTCACCGCGAATCGATGTGAAGCAGGTTCCTCTATACGAGGAGTGCGGAAATGCTTACCTGGATACACATTATTACGGCGGCGTAAAGAAATATCAGTGGATGGCACTGCCGCTGGCGATTCATGGTGTAGTCATCCGCAAAGACGGGACGAAGGTGGAGATCAAGATCGGGGAAAAAGAGAAGGATCCGGTCTTTGTCATTACAGATCTTCTGCCCCATCTGGGAAAAGAACAGAACGAGAAAAAGGTGAAGGATTTTATCGACGCAGAGAAGATGGATCTTCTGATCGGAAATCTCCCGATAGAAAAGGGCAGTGAGAAACGTGCGCTGGGAAAGAATCACCTGGAAATCTTAGATGAAGAAGAAACAGCCAAGGAAGATGAGCTTGTGAAAAGGTCGGTCTTAAGGATCCTGCGGGAACAGTATCATATCCGGGAAGAAGACTTTATTTCGGCTGAGCTGGAGATCGTGCCGGCGGGGAAGGCCAGAGATTTAGGATTTGACAGGAGCATGATCCTGGCGTACGGGCAGGATGACAGAAGCTGTGCATTCACTTCTCTTCTGGCGCTGCTGGAGCTGAAAGTATCGAGACGGACCTCCTGCTGTATCCTGGTTGACAAAGAGGAGATTGGGAGTACCGGAGCAACGGGGATGCGTTCTCATTTTTTTGAAAATACGCTTGCCGAGGTGATGGAGCTGTGCGGCGATTATACAGAGCTGAAGCTGCGCAGGGCACTGTCCAATTCGAAGATGCTTTCCTCAGATGTCAGCGCGGCTTACGATCCGAAGTTCGCGGAATATTATGAAAAGAAGAACTCGGCATATCTTGCAAATGGACTGGTATTCAACAAATATTCCGGCAGCGGGGGTAAGTCGGGCGGAAATGACGCCAACCCGGAGTTTATCGCAGAGTTAAGAAGGATCATGGAAATGCATCATGTCGTGACGCAGACAGCAGAGCTTGGAGCGGTCGACAGAGGGGGCGGCGGAACGATCGCCTACCTGATGGCGGACTACGGGATGGAAGTGATCGACTGCGGGATCGCAGTGCTGAGTATGCATGCACCGTGGGAGGTATCCAGCAAGGCTGATATCTATGAGGCACTGAAAGGATATCTGGCCTTTTTGAAAGAGGCATAGAGTCACACGGCAGGTGGACGAAAAAACAAGGATCTGTAAAATGTAGAAAACGGGCAGACTTCCATGCATAAGGGAGTTTGCCCAGTTTTTTATGATTATGGGAAGGAAAATTGTGAATAATTCCAAAACAAAAATCAACACTTGTCAGAAACGGGTATTTTAGACAAAAAAGACCCCGAAAGATTGGTCAAAATTACGGACAAAATGCTTGACGAGCCAAAATAAAACCATTAAAATATTATATGCGACTTAGTGCAACATTATTTGTAAAAAATATTTTTAGGAGGTCATTAAGACATGGCAAAATGGGTTTATATGTTTACAGAAGGTAACGCAACCATGAGAAACCTGCTTGGTGGTAAAGGTGCTAACCTTGCTGAGATGACAAACTTGGGTCTTCCAGTACCACAGGGATTCACGATTACAACAGAAGCTTGTACTCAGTACTATGAGGATGGCAGAAAGATCAATGACGAGATCATGGATCAGATCATGGATGCCATCACAAAGATGGAAGAAGTTACTGGAAAGAAATTTGGAGATAAAGAGAATCCGCTTCTTGTTTCCGTTCGTTCTGGAGCAAGAGCTTCAATGCCAGGTATGATGGATACCATCCTGAACCTTGGTTTAAATGAAGAAGTAGTTGAAGTATTAGCTGCTAAATCCGGCAACCCACGCTGGGCTTGGGACTGCTACAGAAGATTCATCCAGATGTACTCTGACGTAGTTATGGAAGTCGGCAAGAAGTACTTCGAAGAACTCATCGACAAGATGAAAGAAGAAAAAGGCGTTACACAGGACGTTGACCTGACAGCAGAAGACTTACATGTACTGGCTGAGCAGTTCAAGGCTGAATACAAAGAGAAGATCGGGGAAGACTTCCCGGTTGATCCGAAGGAACAGTTAATGGGAGCTATCAAGGCTGTATTCCGTTCATGGGACAACCCGAGAGCGAACGTATACCGTCGTGACAACGATATCCCATATTCATGGGGAACCGCTGTTAACGTACAGATGATGGCATTCGGTAACATGGGTGAGACATCCGGTACAGGTGTTGCATTTACACGTGACCCTGCTACAGGTGAGAAGAAGCTCATGGGAGAATTCCTGATGAATGCTCAGGGAGAAGACGTTGTTGCCGGTGTTCGTACACCACAGAAGATCTCTCAGTTACAGGAAGTAATGCCGGAAGTTTACAATCAGTTCGTAGCAATCTGTGATAAACTGGAAGATCATTACAGAGACATGCAGGACATGGAGTTTACGATCGAAGATAAGAAGCTGTACATGCTTCAGACACGTAACGGTAAGAGAACAGCTCAGGCTGCCCTTAAGATCGCTTGTGACTTAGTAGACGAAGGAATGATCACAGAAGAAAAAGCTGTTGCAATGATCGATCCTAGAAACTTAGATACACTGCTTCACCCACAGTTTGACGCTGCTGCTTTAAAGGCTGCTGTACCAGTTGGCAAGGCACTTGGTGCATCTCCAGGAGCTGCATGTGGTAAGATCGTCTTCACAGCTGACGATGCAAAAGAGTGGGCTGCAAGAGGAGAGAAGGTCGTACTTGTACGTCTTGAGACATCTCCGGAAGATATCGAAGGTATGAAGGCTGCTCAGGGTATCCTGACAGTACGTGGTGGTATGACATCTCACGCTGCCGTTGTTGCACGTGGTATGGGTACATGCTGTGTATCCGGATGCGGCGACATCGCTATGGACGAAGCTAACAAGAAATTTACACTTGCTGGAAAAGAATATCATGAAGGAGATGCAATCTCTCTGGATGGTTCTACAGGTAACATCTATGACGGACTGATCCCGACAGTTGATGCAACGATCGCCGGAGAGTTCGGAAGAATCATGGGATGGGCTGACAAGTACAGAACAATGAAGGTTCGTACAAACGCTGATACACCTGCAGATGCTAAGAAGGCTCGTGAGCTTGGTGCAGAAGGTATCGGTCTTTGCCGTACAGAGCATATGTTCTTCGAAGGAGACAGAATTGCTGCATTCCGTGAGATGATCTGCTCTGATTCAGTAGAAGAAAGAGAAGCAGCACTTGAGAAGATCCTTCCGGTACAGCAGGGAGACTTCGAAGGACTGTTTGAGGCACTGGAAGGAAATCCGGTAACCATCCGTTTCTTAGACCCACCGCTTCATGAGTTCGTTCCTACAGAGGAAGAAGACATTAAGAAACTGGCTGACGCTCAGGGCAAGACAGTAGAAGAGATCAAGACGATCATCGATTCTCTGCATGAGTTCAACCCAATGATGGGACACCGTGGATGCCGTCTGGCAGTGACATATCCAGAGATCGCTAAGATGCAGACAAAGGCTGTGATCCGTGCAGCGATCAACGTACAGAAGGCACACGCTGACTGGAAGGTTTGCCCGGAGATCATGATCCCATTGGTTGGAGATATCAAAGAGTTAAAATATGTGAAGAAAGTTGTTGTTGAGACAGCAGACGCTGAGATCGCAGCAGCAGGAAGCGACTTAAAGTACGAAGTTGGTACAATGATCGAGATCCCAAGAGCTGCTCTTACAGCTGATGAGATCGCGAAAGAAGCTGACTTCTTCTGCTTCGGAACAAATGACTTAACACAGATGACATACGGATTCTCCCGTGACGATGCTGGTAAGTTCTTAGATGCATACTATGACGCTAAGATCTTCGAGAATGACCCATTTGCAAAACTGGATCAGACAGGTGTCGGCAAATTAATGGAAATGTCCATTAAATTAGGAAAACCGGTTAATCCGAACCTTCACATCGGAATCTGTGGAGAGCACGGCGGAGATCCAAGTTCTGTAGAATTCTGCAACACACTTGGACTGGATTATGTATCCTGCTCACCATTCCGTGTACCAATTGCAAGGCTCGCTGCTGCGCAGGCTGCAATTGCCAAGAAGAATGCATAATTGAATCCAAAAGGCGTATCACTATCATGGTGATGCGCCTTTTTCTTTGAACATATTTCTATAGCTTATCCTTTTGTTTTGTAATAATAATCTCTAAGTTTATCCCTTTACTCCCTATTTACGTTGAGTATTTATAAGAAACCATCTCTTTCATTTCATATGTAAAATTCTCATGAAACAGTGCTTGCATAGAGAATGAAATGCTAATTATGCACAAAAAATATGTAATATAATTGTCGAAAATGACAAAAATGGACGAAGTTGCATAATGCGCAATGACCCCTTTGATTGTGTTTTGTGACACAGTTGCATTGTGATATAATCAGATTCAGAAAGAAATAGTTTTGATTTTACTATATATGAAAAGAGAGGTGAAAACAAACGAAAGAAAACGAATGAAAAGGACCCGTCGTTAATGCAAAATGAAGAAGAAATAAAACATGTATTGAGGAATAATTATGAGCGAAATGATTGAACAGAGAAGAAAGCGTGCTAAGGAGATCAGAACCTATGGCACAATTCGAAAGGCTGTAGAAGCAGGCAGCCTGGACCAGTTTCAAGACATCAGCCTCAGTGAGGCAGTCGTTTTAGGCCTGATAAATCAGGGGGTGAAAACCTTTGTAGGAATTTTTGGCCATGGAATGACAGATGTCGGAGAAGTGCTGCGTATCTATGAAGAAGAAAAAGCTGTTAAGACAGTGAATGTCAGAAACGAAGTGGAGGCGTCCCATGTGGCGTCAATGCTCAGATGGAAATATGGTGAAGTTTCGGCAGTATTTACATCCATCGGCCCGGGGGCTTTGCAGGCAGCCGCAGGATCTTTAGTTGCACTGGCCAATGGACTTGGGGTTTATTACCTGATGGGAGATGAAACCAGCCATAGTGAAGGTCCTAACATGCAGCAGATTCCAAGAAGGGAACAGGAATTGTTTCTCAGGTTTTTGTCAACACTGGGACCGGCATACTCACTGCATACTCCCGAAGCGGTGTTTACGGCGCTGAAAAGGGGGGATGCTGCGGTGAATGGAAAGACAAAGCATTCTCCATTTTATATGCTGCTCCCCATGAATATCCAGCCTAAGGTCATGGAAAGCTGCAATCTGCTTGAGTTCCCGGAGAAATCAGTGGAATCAAGAGTCATTAGTACAGATATGGAGCTTTTCCATGCTGCAGTGGAGGCTGTCTGCAGTTCATCCAGAATTACCGTGAAAGTCGGAGGCGGAGCCGCGGATGTTCCGGCAGAAGTCTTGGAGGAATTTTTAGAGCTTACGGATGCGGTTTATGTACACGGACCACAGGTTCCCGGCCTTTATCCATATTCAAAAGAGCGCAATATGGGTGTTGGCGGATCAAAAGGTTCCATCTGCGGAAATTACGCGATGAACGAATGTGACTTAGCAATCGTTATTGGTGCAAGAGGAGTCTGCCAGTGGGACAGCTCGGGGACAGCCTACAGAAAGGCTAAAAAGATGATCAATATCAATTGTGAATACGAGGATCTGGCTCAGTATAACAACTCCGTGCGCATCCAGGGAGATGCAAAGGAAGTACTTTTAAAATTGACCGGCTTACTGAAAAACGTCAAAGATAAGGCATCTGATCCTGAATGGTTAAAAGAGTGCATGGCTAAGCGCGTTGAGTGGGAGGCATATAAGCAGTTAAGATATGAGCACCCTGTTCTGCTGGATGAAAAGCGGGGGAAACCGATTCTCACAGAACCGGCTGCGATCAAAAAAGCAGTAGATTTTGCAGACCTGCATGACTGCATTAAGATATTTGATGCAGGCGATGTCCAGGCAAATGGATTCCAGATCGTGACTGATGAGAGAAGAGGACAGACGATATCGGACACCGGATCGTCTTATATGGGCTTTGCTGTATCCTCCATGCTTGCATTTGCGCTGGCAGGAGGGAAGGATTATCCCATGGCCTTTACCGGTGACGGCAGCTTTATGATGAATCCGCAGATATTGATCGATGCAGTTGAACATGGACTGAAAGGTATGATCGTATTGTTTGATAACCGGCGGATGGGGGCGATTACGAGTCTTCAGCACTCTCAATATGATGTGGAGTATAAGACGGATGATACAGTCGCAGTAGATTATGTACAAATGGCAGAGGCTGTAAAAGGGGTGAAGGGCTTCTATGGCGGTGAAACGATAGAAGAGCTGGAAAAGGCATTGAATCAGGCCTATGAGTATCATGGATTGTCCCTGGTACATGTTCCCGTATATTATGGCAGAGATGAGCTGTCCGGCCTTGGCTCTTTTGGAGACTGGAATGTCGGAAATTGGTGCGACCGGGTTCAAAAACTCAAGCACACCATCGGATTTTAATCCCACCGGGGAAGTAGAAAAGTAAAGTGGATTTTTGAATATCAGCCCTGATAACAGCAGGCAGAAGCATATAAAAAGCGAGATAAATTAAAGGAGGATATATACTATGAATTACGAAATTCCAGAAAAAATGAAAGCATGGGTCCTGGGAGATCCGGGAGAACTGACGTTGGAAGAGAAACCGGTTCCGCAGCCGAAAAAATCAGAGGTGCTTGTTCGGATCGATGCTGTAGCGATCTGTGCAACGGATCTGGAGATCATCGAGAACGGACCTCCGGCTCTGATCCAGGGGGGGCTGCCTTTCAATAAGGGCTTTACACCGGGTCATGAATATATGGGTACCGTAGTGAAGCTGGGGCCTGGGGTTGACGAGTATAAAGTAGGGGATAGAGTGGCAGTGGAGATCCATGCCGGATGCTCCAGCTGTGAGCGCTGCCGTGAAGGAATGTACACCTCATGTCTGAACTATGGTAAAAACTATGAAGGCAATGACAAAGGGCACAGAGCCAATGGCTTTACAACAGACGGAGGATTTGCTGAGTATGCGATCAACAATGTAAATACTTTGTGCCATGTGGGAGATAACGTTACGGATGAAGAAGCAACACTGATCGTAACTGCCGGTACTGCAATGTATGGCCTGGATACGCTTGGCGGCCTGATCGCAGGGCAGTCCGTAGTTGTAACCGGACCGGGGCCGATCGGCCTGATGGCAGTTGCAGTGGCGAAGTCATTGGGGGCAAACCCTGTAATCTTGACCGGTACGAGAGATAACAGATTGGAGCTTGGTAAAAAACTAGGTGCAGACTACACCATAAATGTCAGAAAAGAAAATGCAGTTGATGCAGTAAAGCAGATCACAAATGGCGAAGGCGTCCATTATGTCATGGAATGTTCCGGTGCGCCCAATGCGGTCAACGAGGCTGCCAGTATGGTGAAGAGAGGCGGCAGGATCTGCCTGGCAGCTTTCCCGTCTAAGCCTGTTGAGGTGGATGTTGCAGCGCTGGTACGGAATAACATCTCTCTTTTTGGCATCAGAGGTGAAGGAAGAAGCGCTGTGCACAGAGCAGCTTCACTGATCAGCGAAAAACGTTTTGACGCATCCCTGATCCATACTCATACATTTGCATTCTCAGAGCTGCTTACAGCCCTGAAATATTCAAAAGAAAGAATCGATGATGCAATCAAGGTTGTGGTAAAGATCCCGGAATAGGAAAACGATTTTAACCTCATCAAGGAAGTAGCAAAGCGGATTTTAAATATCCGCTTTGACTCAGTGCTTACTAGGAGAGTAATTGTATGCTTCAATATAAAAAATATTATATGCCGCGGTCAAAGGAAGAGCTTTTTAATCTGATGGAAAGCAATGCGCATTCTTTTGATATTATTTCCGGCGGGACAGACCTTTACGCAAAAGAAAGAACTCCATTCCATGGCATGGATGTTGTGATCGATATCAGCAGTATTGAAGAGTTTTCCGTTGTGGAATTAAAGGAGGATTCCATAACGATCGGGGCCAATACCAGGATCCAGCAATTTTTGGAGGAGCCTGGATTCATTGAAAACGTGCCCATCTTAAGGCACGCCGCCTGCTACTTTGCGGACCGGCAGATAAGGGAGATGGCAACGCTTGGCGGCAACCTCGCTAATGCGTCTCCCTGCGGGGATATGATCCCGCCTTTACTGGCGATGGATGCAATCCTTCATACGGTGATGAAAAGTGAGAATGGTATCTGTAAGAAAGAGAGTCTGATCATGGATCTCATAAAAGGAGTTGGCAGGACTTCTCTATCAGAAGGGGAAGTCATCGAATCCGTTTCATGTCCGATATTGAGAGAGTATGGATGTGCATTTAAGAAAGTTGGACTAAGACGTTCTTTATGTATTTCGACTGTGAATGCAGCCTTTTTAGTAGAAGCTGATAAAACAAAGAGGTATTTTGAGGATGTCAGGATCGCGTTTGGAGGAATTGCCCCGGTTCCTGTCAGATTAAAAGAGATTGAGGACCATCTAAAGGGCGGGCTTATTTCCAAAGAGATGATTCATAAAATGGCGGATTATATTCCCGATGATATCGTGAGATCCAGAAGCAGAAAAGAGTATCGGAGAACTGTGGTCAGAAACTTTTTACTGACAGGCCTTTATGAAGCACTTGCAGAAATTAATATTGTACTGAGGTAACCAAACAAAACAGACATAAAAATGAATCTTAAAGAAGTGAGAAATTATGGATCTAGAACTTGAAAAGATTGAACTGATAGTAAATGGGAAAAAGGTTTGCAGAAATGTTGCTCCATCTATGAGGCTTGCTGATTTTCTGAGGGAAGAGCTTCATCTGATCGGAACAAAAAAGGGATGTAATGCAGGAGAATGCGGGACTTGTTCTGTTTTGATCGATGGTGTTCTAAAAAAGAGCTGTCTGATACCTGTCATAAAGGTCAATCACTGTGAGATCGTAACGATAGAAGGCATTGGAAAGGATGGTTTAAATATAATCCAGAGGTGCTTCATAAAAGCCGGAGCTGTTCAATGTGGTTATTGTACACCGGGAATGATCATGGCTGCAACATCCATTTTAAAAAGAAACAGGCATCCGGATAAAGTTGAGATCAGAAAAGGCCTCGGCGGAAATATCTGCAGATGTACAGGTTACGCGAAGATCATAGAAGCGATAGAACTGGCCAGGGATATCTTAAACCATGAGAAAAGCGCCGATTGCTTAGAATCGGTCACACCTAAGACCGGTGAGACCATCGGTTCCTGTATAGAAAGGGTCGATGCCAGAGGAAAAGTGACGGGAGCGCTGGAATATGCAGCTGATATGACGATGCCCAGAATGCTTCATGTCCACCTTGTCAGAAGCAGGGAAGTCCATGCAGAGATCTTAAAGATTGATTATGAAAAGGCACTGGAGATGCCCGGAGTGGAAACTGTGATCACCAGCGAAGATGTACCCGGTGAAGATGGGTTTGGTGTTTACTATCATGATCAGCCTGTTTTGGCAAAGGGCAAAGTCCGTTTTTATGGAGAGCCGGTCGCGGCGATCGTTGCTGAGACCTTGGAAGAGGCAGAGGAAGCGGAAAAAGTGATTGAGATCACATACAAAAAGCTCCCGGCCATTTCTGGCATTGAAGAGGCAGCAGCCTGCAAAGCAGTCGTTCACGATGCTTATCCCGATAATGTGGTCTTTGCAGCGTCTGTGGTAAAGGGAGATGTTGAGAGTGGTTTTGGCAGCAGTGACATCATTATTGAACAGGAATATTCAACACAATGTGTGGATCATGCCTATCTGGAAACAGAGGCAGGCCTGGCGTACCTGGATCCTGATGGCGTCTTAGTAGTCAAATCATGCGATCAGGATATTACGCAGCACCGGATGCTGTTAGCAAAGATCCTGGGGATGCCGGTCAATAAGATCAGGGTCATCATGACTCCTGTCGGCGGCGGCTTTGGCGGCAAGGAGGACATGATCTATCAAGGGATTCTGGCCATCGCTGCGCTGAAAACAAAGCGTCCGGTAAAGCTGGTCTTTTCCAGACAGGATTCTATGATCGGAAGCAGTAAACGTCATCCTGTATTCATCCGGCATAAGATCGGACTGACGAAAGATGGCAGGATACAGGCAATTGAGGCCGAGATAAGATCCGATGGCGGAGCCTACTGTTTTTCTACCAAAGGCACGGTAGCGAAATCTGCGATTTTAGGGGCAGGGCCGTACGAGATAGAGAATGTCAAGGTGATTTCAAAGGGCTATTATACAAACAATACCCCTTCCGGAGCAATGAGGACCTTTGGAATCTTACAGCCGACCTTTGCGATCGAATCCACCATGGATATCTGTTCCGGGCATCTGGGGATCGATCCGATCGAACTGCGCATTATAAACGGAGTGAAGGATGGGTCACTCACACATACGCAGCAAGTGCTGGGGAGTGTAAGCTATTGCGAGACCTTGAAACAATGTGCCCGGCTTGCAGACTGGGAACCAGGCCCTTCCAATGTAAGGGGACAGGTGAGAAAGGATGTAAAGGGCAGTCAGATCGTACAGCCCTATATCCCGGGATATGAGTTTAAAGCTCCGGCTGCGCTTGAACTTTGCAGATCCAGGTTGAGATATGGCCGGGGTGTGGGAAGCGGATGGTACGGAATAGGGCGGTGTGCGACGGTTGATAAAGCGGGGGCATTTGTTGAAATTGACGATGGCGGTACTGCTATGGTATTGACCGGAGTTACGGAGATCGGTGAAGGAATCCTGACAGTCTTAACGCAGATCGCTGCCGATGAACTGGGAATGTATCCCCAGGATATCACGATTGGTGATAACGATACGGCAAGAGTGCCGGAAGCAGCTCATGCAGGTGCAAGCAGACAATCTTATATGATCGGCAATGCAGTCTT
Organism: Faecalicatena sp.; assembly: GCF_058819085.1. Classification (NCBI taxonomy): domain Bacteria; kingdom Bacillati; phylum Bacillota; class Clostridia; order Lachnospirales; family Lachnospiraceae; genus Faecalicatena; species Faecalicatena sp. The sequence continues at coordinate 62,392 of NZ_JBZUUL010000015.1, read as the reverse complement.
AAATGCCTGCCGGGATGTAAAGGCAAAATTTATAAGAGAGATCGCTGCCTATTGGAATGTAGATGCATCCTCGATCCGCATGAAAAACAGGAGGATCTTTGTAGAAGGGCATTCTCATTATGATCTTTCACTGACAGAGGCAGTGGATATCTGTAAAAAGGTGAGAGGGTATGTTCCGCTGGGTTCAGGCACTTATACCGCTCATCATGAGGCACTGGATCCTGTTAGCGGAAAAGGGAATCCGTGGCAGGCCTATGTATTTGGAAGCCAGATCGCGGAGGTCGCTGTGGATACATATACCGGAGAGGTGTATGTGCTTGGCATTTGGGCCTCACATGATGTTGGAAGAGCGGTCAACCCGCAGGGAATCGAAGGACAGATCGAGGGCGGTGCCGTGCAGAGCATGGGACAGGCCATCATGGAAAATTTTGAATTTTCCGGGGGTGTGCCTGTAAATAAGGATTTTGCAAAATATATCCTGCCAACAAGCGTGGATGTCCCTATGGTCCACACAAGCCTGGTGGAAGACCGGGATCCTTTTAGTCCGCTCGGTGCAAAAGGGATCGGTGAACCGGCTCCGCTGCCGACAACACCGGCGATCGTGAATGCGGTCTATGATGCTGTGGGAGTGCGCATCACGTCACTTCCGGCCACTCCCGAAAAGATTTTAAATGAGATGGAAAGGCAGGCCTCTTTGCATCTCACCGTCCCATAATACTTTGTAAATGGAGAAAATTGATTATGAATAGTACAAATAATGTATCTGGTAGATCAGGCGGTTTATCAGTAAATACAAAAAGATGGATTTATATCTGTATCAGTGTCGTCGTGTTGATACTCATTAAGAATATCAGCTTTCCGGCGTCCCTTACGACTATGAAAGATGCAACACTGACCGCGGAGGGGCAGAAAGCATTGGCTGTGTTGTTCTTTGCCCTCCTGCTTTGGATCACAGAGGCGATCCCGTTCCATTTTACCGGGCTGCTTGCAATGGCACTATTGGCATTGTTCGGCGTGGATTCCTTTGCCAATATTGTCAAGACCGGTTTCGGAAACATTAATGTTATCTTTTTTATTGGTGTATTTATTTTAAGTGCATTCATCAATAAATCAGGGCTGGGAAAGAGACTTGTTAACATATGCTTATCCATCACAGGAAATAGTACGAAATATATTATACTAGGTTTTTTGGTCGTAGGTGTTGTGTTATCCATGTGGATCTCCAATATGGCTGTCGCTGCAATGCTTATGCCGCTGGCTAAATCCCTTTTGGATGAAGAGGGTGTGAAACCACTGGAAAGCAATTTTGGTAAGGCGCTTCTTATTTCTGTTGCATGGGGAAGCTTGATCGGTGGCTTCGGAACTCCTGCAGGAAATGGACCGAATCCGCTGGCAATCGGATTTATGAAGGATATGGCAGGCATTGATGTTTCATTTTTAGACTGGATGAAATATGGCATCCCTATCTCCCTGGTACATATTCCTATCGCATGGGGGCTGCTGTTATTGGCATTTAAGCCGGAAATGAAGTATCTTAAAAAGACGAATGAAGAAATTAAAAATGAATTCAGACATCAGCCGAAGCTGTCGCGTGACGAGATCGTAACTTTGATCCTTTTTGTTGCAACCGTTGCATTGTGGGTATTTTCCTCTCAGATCTCAGGATTATTAGGGATCGATATTCCGATCGCCCTGCCGGTTATTTTAACTACGATGCTGTTTTTCTTCCCGGGAGTCAGTGAGACGAAATACAAGGCAATTGAAAAAGAGATGTCCTGGAGCAGTATTATTTTAGTACTTTCCGGAGTATCCATTGGAATGGTGCTCTACCAGACTGGAGTTGCTAACTGGATCGCCCTCGGTCTGCTGGGAAATGTAGGCGGATTAAGTCCGATCCTGATGATCTTTGTAGTTGTATTAAGCGTTTCACTGATGAATATAACCCTTTCCAGTGCTACCGTATCCGCAAGTATTGTGATCCCGATCATTATAGAGCTTTCTGTCAATGTAGGGATTCCGACACTGGCGATCGCATTCCCGGCAGCATTAGCATCTTCCTTAGCGTTTATTTTAATTACCTCTACTCCGACGAACGTAATTGCCTATTCAGCAGGTTATTTTTCCATCAAGGATTTTGCAAAGGCGGGGGTAATTATGTCTGTTGTTTCCTGTGTGATCGTGGCTGTAGTCATGTATGGTGTGGGGCTGCTGACCGGATTATATTAAGGGGCAGGAACGCTTAGAACAGAAGGAAGTATGCGGTTACATATAGTGAAAGGAGATACAAAAACATGAAGATCGCAGTGATCAATGAAGTAAGTGCTTCAAGCAGAAACGAGGATATTATCAACGCATTACAGCGGACTACGGATGCGAAGGTGCTGAATGTGGGAATGAAGAACCCACAGCAGATGCCGTCTTTAACCTACATCCACACCAGTTATATGGCGGCGGTCCTTCTGAACACAGGAAGCTGTGACTTTGTGATCGGCGGATGCGGTACAGGACAGGGCTTTATGAACGGGGTGCTGCAATTTCCGCAAGTTGTGTGTGGATTGATCGCAGAGCCGCTGGATGCCTGGCTTTTTTCACAGATAAACGGAGGGAATTGTGTGTCCTTACCACTGAATAAAGGATATGGATGGGCCGGCAATATCGGCTTGGAATATATATTTGAAAAGCTGTTTGCAGATCCGGCAGGGGCAGGGTATCCCAGGGAAAGAGCCTCAAGCCAGGCCCAGAGCCGGGAGATACTAAGCAGTATATCCAAAATCTCCCACAGAGATCTGATCCAGATCCTGAAAGCATCAGACCCGGAGATCTTAAAGGCCATCGCGGGGACTGAGGATTTTATGAAGGCTCTAGCGGATGGCGGCGAAAGAGCAGAGGCAGTATTTGAGCTGCTAAAGCAAAGTAAATAAGAGAGGTGTAAAATGGTACAGTCACTGGCAAGAGGAATCGAGATTTTATCAATTATTCATGAAAGAGGAAGTGCGACGATCGTAGAGGTGGCGGCTATTCTTGGTGTAGATAAAAGTACGGTTTCGCGCCTGATGGGAACTCTGATGAAGTACGATATGGTAAGTGTTGACCCGGTCAGTAAGAAGTACCGGCTGGGGTTTAGGCTGCTCTACCTAAGTGAAGGAGTCAAAAAGAATTTTAATGTTGCGATAGCGGCACGGCCTTATCTATATAAGATCTGTGACGAAACGAAGGAAAGTGTTCATCTGGCAGCAATGGGAAACCGTAAAATGTATATTGTGGATCAGGTCAGGAGTCAGAGGGAGTATAATCTTTCGGCACAGATCGGGATGATCGAGGCATGGCACTGTTCCGCTGTGGGGAAATGTGTGCTGGCATATAAACCTCAGTCATTTATCGAGGATATCTTTCAGGATTATGATTTTGAGCAGTATACACCAAATTCGATCACAAACTATCCGGAGCTGGAAAAAGAGTTGAAGAAGGTTCGGGAACAAGGCTATGCGCTGGATGATGAAGAACGTACTCTGGGGGTAAGATGCTTAGCGGTACCGGTTTTCAACTACAACGGGAATGTCAGCTGCTGTATAGGGATCTCGGCCCCGAAGGAACAGATCACACCGGCCACGATCAAGAAATATACGCTGTGCATGAAAAAATATGGCAGCCAGATCAGTAAAGAGCTGGGGTATGGACTGTATAGAAGCTAAGGCTAGATCGTAAAATAGAAAACAATACGGATGAAACAAAAATCGGTGACCGCAGCTTAGCGGTACCGCGAGAGGAATTTTTAGATGGGTAATTTTATAGAGAAATTTAGCTTAGAAGGGAAGAAAGCAATTGTTACAGGCGGGGCGAAGGGACTGTGTAATGGCATGGCACAGGCACTGCATGATGCCGGAGCCGAGATCGTTCTGCTGGATATTCTGGATATGGTGGATGAGTCAGCGAAAAAGATGGCACAAAATGGTCCGATGGTCCATGCAGTACAAGGAGATCTGTCAAAGACAGAAGAGCTGGAGGATATTTATCAGAAATGTCTGGATCAGCTTGGCGGCAGAGTAGATATCCTGCTCAATGGTGCGGGGATACAATTTCGGGCGCCGGCTGTTGAATTCCCTCATGACCGTTGGGAGAAGATCGTTGCCATTAACATGAATGCGGTATTTTATCTGTCGCAGTTAGCCGGTAAAACGATGCTGACACAGAAATATGGAAAGATCATCAACATCGCCTCAATGACGTCTTTCTTTGCCAGCGTACTGATCCCGGCATACAGTGCAAGTAAAGCCGGAGTGGCACAGATCACAAAGGCGCTGTCCAATGAATGGGCGGCCCAGGGTGTGAATGTAAATGCCATAGCGCCGGGGTACATGTCTACGGAGCTGACCGCGAATATGAAGGAAGTGAATCCGAAGCAGTATGAAGAGATCACCGGAAGGATTCCCATGGGACGCTGGGGAAATATGGAGGATCTGCAGGGCTTGACCGTCTTTTTGGCATCAGATGCATCGTCCTATATTTCAGGTGCGGTGATTCCGGTCGATGGCGGATTTATGGGGAAGTAACGGGAAACTTTCTGACTGGCAGTAAGTGCATCATTAGAAATAGTGATGCACTTATTTATTCCCTGCTTTTGGAGCCTTGAACATACTTGACGTACCTTGCGAATCCCGATATAATAAAAGAAAATATGGTCAGACCGGTAAGGAGCAATATGGGGTACAATAGAGAAACGGAAGGCAAAACATTGTTATATTCCAAGCTGTCAGATAGGATATACCAATACATCAAAGAAGAAGAATTAAAACCCGGGGACAGACTTCCCGGGGAGAGAACGCTGGCAGCAGAGTGGAAGGTCAGCCGCCCGACCTTAAGAGAGGCGATCCGGGAGCTGGAAAACCAGGGCGTTGTCCGTGTTGAAGTTGGGAAGGGGACTTTTGTCACGGATTATGTGGAAGGAAGACAGATGAGTATTCATCTTGCCGTGAAAAACTTTCTGGAACTTTTCGAGATCAAAACGGTCCTGGAGAGGTACAGCCTGGAGAATGCGATTCCGAAGATTTCGGAGGAAAAGTTAAAGGAGCTGGAGGATATGGCAGTGCAGATGGATGCCATAGCAGCCAGGGGCGTGATGCCCAAAGAGATGGATCATCAGTTCCACCGCAGTGTCATTGAAAGCTACGGCAATCAGGAAATGACGAATATGGTCTGCAATATGATCGAGATGTATGAGACCTTCGACCAAGAGCTGTATGGATATTTTGAGGAGACAGGCTTTGATTATTTTTCCATCCTGCTGAGCACATTCCCTTACCATCTTGAGATGGTGCGCTTTATGAAGGAGAGGAATGTAGAAGAGGCACTTAAAATGTACGATAAGATCGTGGCGCTTGACCTGGAGATCTATGGCCGGATCGAATAAAAAATGCTGTACTGCATGTCCGTGAGGATGCAGTACAGCATTTTTTTGCCGGGTGCAGAGATTGATCTTTGCCGGGTGCTTTTATTCATCTAAGATTTTTTTCACCTGCTCACAGTAATATTGTACAGTTTCCCAATTGGCATCATCGGGAATCCTATGGTCCGGGCAGGGGATATAGCCGTAAAGTCTGGCAAGCGGTTTCAGGCGCTTAATCTCTTCATCGATGGCTGCGTGATCAAGGGCAAGCAGGTGTTTGCGCATACCGCCGACTCCCTTTACGGCCTTCCCGTACTTTTCACGCCATGGTGCAATACTGGCATCCCAGGTACCGACCTCGATGGGGAACATGGTGTTGACTCCATTTTCCAGCCAGATCGGCAGAAGGGCATCCACCATTCCATCGCAGTCTACGCTGATAATGTCTATTCCATGCGAGTGAAGCAGCGAGGTGATCTTCTTATAAAACGTGGCAGTATATTCTTCAAACATAGCGGGTGAGAGAAGCGGCCCGTTCTTGTAACAGACATCCTCCCAAAAGTGTGCATAGTCAAACGTGATCCCCGAATCAAGGGTTCTCTGTACCGATCTCAGACATAGATCCCCGATCGTTCGGAACATCTCCTCAAGCAGCTCTTCGTCATCCACCGTCATATAGCTTAATCCTACGATTCCCAGATAATCACGGAGACGTCCTATGAGGCTGCCGCAGTGAAGTCCGATGGGATTTCCCTTTTCCTGCTCTTTGATCAGGCGCGCCAGCTCTTCTGATGAAAAGCGTTCCTCCGTATAAGTCAGTCTCGGCAGATAGTATTTCTCCCAGGAGGCCCTGTCTTTCAGCAGATGATCCACCTCAGCGGGAATAGATCTGGCATCTGCGCGCTGAAGGATATAGACACCGTCGCAGTTGATATATTTATCAAAGCCGTCGTCCAGGTGTTCTACAAATCTTTCCTCGAAAAAGGGGAAAAGCTCTGTTGTGGTTACACGTGCTGCATGCCAGCCAAAATCAAAGCCGAGCTTTTGGGAAAGGAGATCCTCGGCTTCATAAGAGTAATCCTCATAGTCCAGGAAATCCTTACTGATATGGCCCTCCCGGACCCATTTTTGAATCACTTCCGGGGTAAATCCAAAATGCACAGCGGGCATCCGGTCCGGTTTCTCATAATTCATGATCGCATGTAGTCGCTCGCGGTTATTCATGATAAATTCCTTTCTTGGTAGAAACGGTCAGGCCGGCCGAAAAGCGATACCAGACTGCCAGCCTGCCGAATAGTTTATTTTCTGCGTTTACTTCCTGCAAATGATGATCTGCTGGAGTGAAAAGTCCGGCAGTGAGATCGTCGTTTTACCGTCAGCGGATGTAAGATCCAATTCTGCATTCACAGGATAGACAACTTCTGCCTGCCGAACCGGAAGCTTTAGCTGTAGAGTACCGCCGCTTATCGGACAGACATCTCCATGGAAACGCTTTGGTATCATGGAGATCTGATGGATGATATAGCTGTCCTCGGTCTCGAAGTAAGCAGTACGGATGATATCAGGAATGGCCGTGATATTTTGTACTGCAGGTACGATATCCGTAAGCCTTAAAATATCCTCAAACAGTTCGTTTGGATACTGGAAGCTCTCCAGGGAAGCCATGGTGAAAAAGTCAAAAGCCATATAGCAGGTGCTGCCTTTTCCCTCCCGGCGGCGGATCAGGGCCGGATAGCCGGAATCTTCCCCCGGCGGCGGACTCCACCAGTTCACCCAGTGCTCCTCATCACAGGCAACACATGGCAGGATCAGGTTCAGAAGCGTTTCACTATCCTCTGCCGCTGTCGTTTCGATAAAATGTTCACTCACAGGAGGCGTTGTCGAGGAGAGCAGACCCGTGAATGTCACGCGGCCTGTCGGTTTTAGGTAAGCGGACCAGCGGTTTTGCTGATACTCGGTATGGATGGTGCTTTCTTTGGTACCCAACAGTCCGGCGATGGTGGAGGCCGGGAGCTTTTCCGAATCTGCACTCCATAAGCCGCTCTGTCCGGAGCTGATAATGACCCCGCCCTTTGCAACATACCGGGTCAGCAGACCGGCTGTGTCCTGTTCGATGACAAAGACTTCCGGCAGGAGGATCACATCAAATTCTTCCAGAAGAGACTCGGTCAGTGTGCGTTCAGGCAGAATCATATATGGGATCTTGGCATGCTCACAGAGCTGCATCGCTCCCAAGACAGCGTTCTGGTGAGGGTTATGCCGTTTTGCCCGAAGGATGGCATCCGGTTCCAGAGACGCAATATTGATCGCCATGGAAAGATCACTTTGTATGATACCCGCACATTTTACCGGAGTCCGTCCGGTGAGGTAAGGCTCCATCTTCTGAATTTCTGCATATGCCGCGCCAAGCCTTCTGGCTTCCTCAAAGTCCAGCGTTCCGTCCATGTGCTGGGAACCGCTGTACATGCCGACCCTTAAGCCCTGGGCGGCGATGGAGGAAAGATCACAGATATATTCGGAGACGGCACTGTAATTGTAGACCTGTGAGGCCTCTCCCGGGGCAAGGATGGGATATTGCCCGATCGCGGTATCACGTGCGTAGGCGGAGGAAAACCAGTTGTCCTTGAGCAGAGGCTCTGAAAACTGATAGTCCAGCATATCACGGATCTCCTTCGGATAATGGCAGGAAAAATTGATAGTGACGGCAAGGGTTGGATCGATTGCCTTGACCCGTCTCTTTAATTCTTCCAGGAATTCTTTTGCGTTGTGGTTTAAAAATGCGATGATATCGGTCTTATGTTTCATCACATCCCCGGAGGCTTCCGGGAGCGGATAGTGATAAATGGATTCAAACTTTTTACGGCAGTTATCACAATAACACAGGGAAGCGCCGAAAATATCGAGAAACAGTGCGTCAGGGGCATAGTTTTTTACGATCTCCTCTAATTGCAGCAGACAGTATTCCCGGTATCCGGTCTGATAGCAGCAGAGGCTCCATTTTGCAAATTCATCGTCCCGTATCCGTCCGGTGCCGTCCGGCTTGGTGACTCTCCATTCAGGGAACTGCCTTGCGGCCCCTTCATCATACTCGATACAATAATAGGCTACAAATTCGATTTCCTTTTCTTTTAATCTTGTACTGACCTCTTTGATCCAGTCCCCCTTGATCCCCTTATGCATCCTGGCACCGGGAACCTGGCTGGGATAATATGTGACACCCCAGTGGTCCTTGCAGTATACCATAAGGGAATCAATGCCTGCTGTTTCGAAAAAGGCATCGTATTCGTCAATATCAAGATGATTCAATAGAATATCCGGGGGTTGGGGGGAGTGATGATCGATCAAGTAGCATCGTCTGGTAGCAGTGTATTTTTTACTCATCTCTAATTCAGCAATATGTAATTGATATTGCCTGACTCCTTTCTGTTGTAACAACTTGAGTTCTGTATATTTGCTGTATAAGTGTTATGGAAATGGAGCAGAGAAGGGGGAAAGTATATTAAGGTAAGGATATAGAAAATGTACTGACTTGTCAAGTGCAAATAAAAAGTTGAGTAAGGAAAAATAGACAAAAAATGAAAGAAAAAATTAGATAAAAAGTATAAATGCAACAAAAATATTGACAAGGGATAAATGAGATGTTAGTATTATTGCATAAGTGGTCAGACCGGAAATACCTCACGAAAGTGACGGGGAAGAACCAGTTAAGGGAGAAAAGTATTCATTCAGGCCATCTGGTATTGTGGTTTGAAAAGAAAAAGGAGGAAGTTTATGAAAAAAAGGATTTTGGCAGCATTGATGGCAGCTACGATGGCAGCCGGACTGTTGGCCGGATGTGGATCATCCGGCAAGGATTCATCAAAAGATTCATCCAAGGGCTCTGACGGGAAGGCATCACTTCGTTTTATCGATGTCAGCCCAAGCCCGGAACGTCAGAAGTATTTTGAGAACGTATTTGCCAAGTTCGAGGATGAGACCGGCGTTGCAGTAAAATACGAGAGTGTTCCGTGGGATGATGCGGCTGATAAGCTGACCGTTCTCGGTTCATCGGGACAGCTGCCGGATGTCATCACAACACATCCGCTGTGGCTCGGACAGTTTACAGAGGCAGACTGGGTGATCCCGATCGATGACTATGTAGAAGAGAACGGAGACCAGTTCGTGGACGCGGTACAGAAGATCAACTGGGCACAGGAAAAAGAGAGATACGGACATGTGTATTCCATCCCGGACGGCTTCATGGTAAAAGGAATCTTCTATAGGAAAGACTGGGTAAAAGAGATCGGATATGAGATCCCGACAGGAAAAGACTGGACGTATGATGCATACTTCGATCTGATCAAGGCTTTGACAGACAAAGATAAGAAGCGTTACGGCAACTCCTTCCGCGGAGCAAGAGGAGCATTTGACCCGCTGCTTGCATATCTGCAGTCATTTACCGGCGGTTATGTATTCGATGAGGAAGGAAACTTCATCCTGAATACTCCGGAATGTGTAGAAGCAGTTGAGAAATGGTGCGAGATCTACAAGGACGGCTATGTACCAGAGGATTCCGTTAACTGGGGATTTGTCGAGATGGTAGATAACTTCACAGGGGGATTAACAGGAACGATCTCCAACGATTCCGAGGTTGCAAAGGCATGTGAAGAGAAGATGGACCCGGAGACATGGGGCGTTCTTCCGATGCCGGTATCTACTGTTGACGGCAAGATGATGAATACAGCCGGAAGTCCGTACTCCTATACGATCGCTAAGAGCTCAGAGCATCCGGAGGAAGCACTTGAGCTGATCGATTTCCTCGTAAGAGCGGACAACAACATCGAATACTGCAAGATGGGCGGCCTGATCCCGATCAAGAAGGATGTCGGAGATGACGAGACATACGGAGAGAACGGACCTTATGGAGTATTCTTAGACGAATTGAATGACCCTAACTTTACAGTTCCGCCGATGTATGGTCCTTTCAACTATACAGACCTTCATCAGGACATGTTCCACACAGAACTGCAGAAGTATCTGCTTGGACAACAGTCAGCAGAAGATGTACTGAACCATATCGGAGATGAGCTTACCACCCGCATGAAACAGTATCTGGCTGACAACGAAGGTTCTACGATCGAAACACCTAAGACAATGCAGTAAAATGGGACAGAGAACATTTTAGTGGAATAGGGTAATAAAAAGGGGGTTAATGTGAAGGTTAAAAAACATTAACCCCCTTATGCTTTATCCAAAAGAGGTAAGCCCTATCCAAAGGAGTGTTTTATGACACCAGCTGTATGATAAAAAATAAAGGAGACTGATACCTACATGAAAAAGAAAATGGAACCCTGGCTGTTTTTACTTCCTGTTCTGGTAATTTTGCTGCTGCTGTTCGGTTATCCGCTGATCAACAGTTTCATCATGGCATTTCAGAATTATAAGCTGACAGCCCCGAATGATATTCATTTTAATGGTTTTGAAAACTTTGCGAAACTGGTGGGTGACCCGGACGGTCTGATGATTTTGAAGAATTCCTTCATCTATGTAATTGTTTCTGTGCTCGGTCAGTTTCTGCTGGGAATGACTCTGGCGGTAGCTTTGAAAAAGCAGTTCAAGGGCAGGGGGCTCTACCAGTCCATCGTATTCCTTCCCTGGGCTTTTTCAGGCTTTGTAGTTGGTTTGATCTTCCGCTGGTCATTTAATGGAGAGTATGGTGTAGTAAATAACCTGCTTGAAAAATTTGGATTGATCGACAAGAATATTGCCTGGCTGGGTACGCCCGGATTTTCACTGGCGGTCGTCATCATAGCGATGATCTGGATGGGGATCCCCTTCTTTGCGATCATGATACTGGCAGCGCTGCAGTCGATCCCGACAGATGTCTATGAGGCGGCGGATGTGGATGGCTGCGGGACTGTAAGGCAGTTTTTCCAGATCACACTTCCATACATAAAGCCGACGCTGATCACAACGGTCCTGTTAAGAACGATCTGGATCTTTAACTCACTGGACCTTGTCGTTATCATTACGGACGGCGGGCCGGCAAATACATCGCAGACCCTCCCGGCGTATATGTATTCTAAGGCGTTCGGATCATATGATTTCGGATTTGCGGCTGCACTGGGTGTGATCTTGATGGTGATCTTGGGAATCTATGCAATGGCATTCCTAAAACTTACCAAATATGATAAGGCAGGTGATTTTTAATGAGCAGAAAAACGAAAAATGCAATCGGAACGGCCATACGTGTCATTATTTTGATCTTCTTCTTTTTACTGGTTGTACTTCCGATCTATTGGATAGTGATCACCTCTTTTAAAACCAGCGGTGAGATTCTGGATGTAAATAACCTGACCTTCTTCCCGAAGACATTTACCTGGCAGAACTATACAGATCTGTTTGAACAGTTTAATTATGGTGTGCTGCTGCAAAACAGCCTCCTGGTATCTGTTGCTTCTGCACTGGTGGTGACGGTATTCTCCATGCTGGGCGGATACTCGCTGGCGCGTTATAAGTTCAATGGAAAACAGGCAGTGGTCCTTTTTTTCCTGATCACGCAGATGATCCCTGGAATTTTAGTCATTATTCCACTGTATATCATCTTTTCAAAGATGGGGCTGATCAATACACATATCGGTCTGTTCATATACTATGTAACAGTCAATCTGCCGTTCTGTGTCATTACGATGCGCAGTTTCTTTGAGCGGATACCTGTAACACTGGAGGAGGCAGCAAGAGTAGACGGATGCACGAAGATGCAGTCCCTGTTTAAGATCGTGTTCCCGATCATGTTCCCGGGTATTGTTTCCGTATTTGTATTTGGTTTTATCGGGGCATGGAACGAATTGATCGCAGGGTCCATCTTTATCAGTACACCGGAGATGTGGACCATCCCGGTAGGACTTAAGACATTGATCGGAAAGTATAACGTAGAATGGGGACTGTTGATGGCCGGCGGTGTCATGGCACTTCTGCCTACGGCACTGATGTTTGCGGCTATGCAGAAATTTATTGTAGAAGGGATGACAGCGGGGGCTGTGAAGGAGTAAACTATGCAGAGAAGGGAAGACAGATTAGCGATCACACATCTGGGAGAGGAGCAGGAAAAATATCTGAATGCGGTAGTGCCGCCGGTATTTATGAATTCCCTCCATATTTTTGATAGTATGGAAGCCTATGCGGCACGGGGGGGAAATCAGGCATATGTATATGGAAGGGCAGCGAACCCGACAGTACATATTTTAGAGGAAAAGGTGGCAGCTCTGGAAAAGGGATGCATGGCAATTGCATTTTCCAGCGGAATGGCAGCAGCATCGGCGGCGATCCTCGCCGTATGCCGTGCCGGAAGCCATATCATCTGTATGAGGGATGTTTATCAGCCCATCAAAAATATCCTGAACCAGTACTTTATCCCCAGGCTTGGGATCACGGTATCCTACTGGGACGGTCTGGATCTAAATAAGCTGGAGGCGCTGATCCGGGAAAATACGGCGATGCTCCTTCTGGAAAGCCCGGCTACGTTTGTGTTCACGGTAACGGATATCCAAGGGGTCGCGGAAATCGCCCGGGCACACGGGGTAAAGACGTATATAGACAATACCTTCTGTACACCGCTTTATCAAAAGCCGCTTACCATGGGAGTGGATATTTCCATGCATACCTTATCGAAGTATATCGGAGGCCACAGTGATATTATCGGCGGGATCCTTGTCGTGAAGGATGGGGAATTGGGAGAGTTGATCCGGGATACCATCCGGGAATTATTCGGCGGCATCTTAGGACCGATGGAGGCATGGCTTGCGATCCGCGGCCTGCGTACCATGCATCTGCGTGTGGAGCAGCATCAGCAGACAGCGATGACCGTGGCAGAATATCTGGAGCATCATCCATTGGTGGAGCGGGTTTACTATACCGGGCTGAAATCTCATCCCCAGGCTGAATTGATCAGGAAACAGCAGACAGGGCATACGGGGCTTCTGAGCTTCGTATTAAAGAGTGAGCCGCAGAAAGCTATCGATGTTGTAAATAAGCTGAATATATTTGAGATCGGATGCTCCTGGGGCGGGTTTGAGAGCCTGGCATTGTGTCCACTGATACATTATTCAGAGGAGGAACTGGAATTTCTGAACCTGGACGGGCACGACAGGGGGCTGATCCGTATCCATTGCGGCCTGGAAGGGGCGGATGTGCTGATCGAGGATCTGGAACAGGCTTTAAAGAAAGCTTAAAAGGAAATCAGGTACCGGTATACAGGACAAGATATAAGAGGGAATATATGACAAATCGAGAAAGAGAATGTGCAACCTTAAATTTTGAAGATACAAAGGGGCGCGGCTCCATAGAGGAGACCTTCTATCCGTGGGATCTGACGGTAGAACGGTTTCGGCAGGAGGGGCTTGTTGAAGAAATTGCAGAAGGGCTGACAGGAGAGGATAAAGAGCTTCCTTCGGATACGGAAGCATTTCTTAAGGTTCGGTTTGGCGATCCGGTCATGGCCTTTGAGGAGCTGCTCGGCTTCGACCCTGTCAGAAGGGTGAAGTTCGAGTTTCCATTCGGAGAAGAGAACGGGATCATCCTGCATTCCTATGAGGAATGGACGGCCCTGAAAGAGAATCTGGAAGCAGAGATGGCACGCTGCCTGACGGAAGAAAAGATTGAAAAAGCATGCGGGCACATGCGGTTAGGACATGAGAGGGGAGATTTTTCGGTACGCATGAGCCTGCAGGGATTCTTCTGGATTCCCAGAGAACTCTTCGGGGTGGAAGAGCATTTATTTGCTTTTTATGATGAGCCGGATTGGATGCATGAGATCAACAGTGTGATCCTGGATCTGTATGAAAGATATCTTCCGGGAATCTTGAAAGTAATTCAGCCGGATGTCATCTATATCCAGGAGGATCTAAGCGGTAAGAACGGGCCGATGATCTCCCCTAAGTGTTTCCGGGAGTTTGTCGGGAGCTATTATAAAAAGCTGATCCCCTTCCTGAAAAGCTACGGATGTCAAAATGTGTTCGTAGATACAGATGGGGATTTCATGAAGCTGATCCCGGAGTTTATAGAAGCCGGCGTGGATGGATTTCTGCCTATGGATGTGAATGCAGGAATGGATATCATTGCTGTGAGAGAGGCATATCCCGGCCTGAAGTTCATCGGAGGATTTAACAAGCTGAGTATCGCAGAAGGAAAAGAGGCAATCGACCGGGAGTTCGAACGGATACTGCCTGTGGTCAGGCAGGGAGGCTACCTCCCCGGGGCTGACCATCAGGTCCCGCCGTCAGCTTCCTTTGAAAATTATAAGTATTATATCAGCAGACTGAAAGAAATTATGCAGCAGGCCTGTGTGGATACATAAGTCTTCGCAGGCAGTCAGGAGGAGGCAGTAGTGAAGAAAGAGGATGTAAGACATCAGCTATTACACCCGCGCAGAGAGGCCAAAGGCCGGACCAGATGGTGGTGGTATGGCTGCGCTGTTGAAAAGGAAGAAATAATCCGGGAGCTGGATCTGATGCAGGAGGCAGAGATCGGAGGTGTAGAATTACAGATTTTATATCCGTTACAGGCAGATGAGAAAGAAAAAGGTTTACAAAATCACGAATATCTATCTCCTGAGTATTTTGAACTGATTCGCTTTGCGGCGGATGAGGCGAGGAAAAGAGAGATGCAGTTTGACCTGACCTTAGGCTCATCGTGGCCGTTCGGCGGTCCGTTTTTACCGGAAGAATTAAGCGGGCAGAATGTGCTGCCGTTTAGTATTGATGTGGAGGGGCCGTGTACATTTTACAAGGACCTTACAACTGTGATCTATGGCAGGGTAGTAGGCGCGGTGCTTGGCAGGATGGAGGGGGCCCGGATGCTGCCGGAGACGATCGTCGACATTACGGAGCATGTGGTGGATAAATACCTGTTTAACTGGCCGTGGGGGACAGAGATCGAAGACATCAGCATTCCAGAGGGGCTGCATAAGATCGTTCTTTTTGTTTCCAGTGATAAAAAGCAGAGGGTGTTGAAGCCGCTGCGGGGAGGAGAGGGGCTGATCATCGACCATAACAGAAAGGATTCGCTTCGAACGTTTTTGGAGTATGGCGGAGATCCCCTTGTGGAGGCGGTGGGACAGGGAAAGATCCAGAACTTTTTCTGTGATTCCATCGAGGTCTTCGGACATAACTGGACAGATATTCTGTATGAAGAATTCAGAAAGAGAAGAGGCTATGAGCTGAGACCTTACATTTATGCACTCTGGGGTGAGATCAAGGGAATGACGGATCAGATCAGATATGATTACCAGAAGACCATGGCTGAGCTGACCGTAGAAAACTTTTTCCGGGAGCTGACAGCATGGTGTCATGAAAAGGGGGCGGCTTCCAGGATCCAGGCCCATGGGACCTGGGGAGATATCCTGCAGGCGTACGGGGCCGCGGATATCCCGGAAGGGGAGACGTTTTCTGCTTTTGACAGATATGAGGTGAATACAGTACATAGAAGGCTGGCCGTTTCGGCAGGACATGTATACCATAAGCCGGTGATCTCAAATGAGTCTTTTACGTGGCTGCGTTTTCCGCGGTTTGTGGTATCATTAGAAAATATAAAAGCAGCGGCAGACAGTATTTTCCTGGACGGGATCAACCAGATCGTAAACCATGGCTATAGCTACAGTAAGGATGATGACGAGAGGATGCTGGCATTCTATGCTTCTACGAACATCAATCATACCAATACATGGTGGAAATATTATAAGAAGATCAGTGTCTACATCAACCGGGTCTGTGACTTCATGCAGCGCGGCAGACCGGTCGTAACGACGGCGGTCTATCTTCCGCAGCATGATATCTGGGCAGAGACTCCCATTGCCGATACACATATGTGCATGAAGCTGGATGAAAGACTGGGGGTTCCCTGCATCGATGGAATTCAGAAGGCCGGATACTGGTTTGATTATGTGAATGACGATGTATTGGAAAATTGGGAAGAATACGATTATGATACCCTGCTTCTGATCGAATGTGACCATATTCCTCTAGAGTCTATGAAGAGGATCTGCAGGCTTGCGGAAAATGGAGGAAGAGTCATCGCAGCAGAGAGGCTTCCTAACAGATCGTGCGGAAGGATGCAGTATGAGGAACGGACTGCAGAAATCTGCCGGATCGGACGCAAGATGCTGGAGCAGGGAAAGCTCACGGTCACTGCGGATAAATTCGACAGCCTGCTTAAGGCACTGCGCAGTGTAAAAGCACCGGATGTATCTATCTATGAGCATCCTGATGTAGTAGGATATGTACATAGACGGACAGAGAGTGAAGATATATATTTTGTTTCTAATGTTAGTAAAAATGATATTAAAGAAATAATTAAATTTACAGGGTGTAAGACGGGATTCAGTGTGTTTGACCCTATGGATGGAAAAGAGAAGGCCGTGCACCGCATGAGAAGCACCGAAGATGGGGTGGAAGTCGGGATCGATCTGGAGGCCTATCAGTCTCTGCTGTTTGTGTTTAGTGAGGAGATGGAGTTTCCTCCTATGAAAGAAGCGGAGGAGACAGAAGAAATTCATGTGGATCTTTCAGATGGATGGGTACTGGAGGTTCCTGAGTGTAATTTCGGAAAAGAATATGATGTACTGACAAGCTGGGAAAAAGAACCGGAGCTAAGATATTATTCCGGTCCCGGCAGGTATCACAAAACATTTTCCCTGACAGAGGAGGCATGGCAGAGCCTGCAGGATTCAAAGAGAGTAATGCTGAATCTGGAACATTTGGGGGAGACTGCGGAAATATACATAAACGGAACTTTCGTGGAAACGGTCATAAAGCATCCTTACCGTACGGATATAACCGGATTGTTAAAAAAGGGAGAAAATAAGATTGAGATTATTGCGGTGAATCTTTTGATCAACCGGATGATCGACCCGGAATATCCGGAAAGGCTCGAAGAAAAGATCCTGCCGGAATGGCCCTATGCATCGGGCGGCCTGAATGAGTGCAGAAAAGAACGGCTCTTTAACTGGAGGGAGAGGGAGAGGGTGAAGGAACCACTGCCTTCCGGCATTTGGGGAAAAGTTAAGATCGTTGGATGTAAAAGAAGGATCGGGGGCGCAGCGTCTGATTAGGCAGGAGTAAAGGAATCAAAGAATAAGAAGACTGTGTTGTATCAGGGAATGCAGAACAGGCTGCTTTTGGCAGGCTGTTCTGCATTCCTTTTTGGGGGTGTTGTCAAGGGTTGAGACTTATAAAAAATCGTCCTCATCATGTGTATCATAATCTTCCTGTTCATTGAGATTTCCGTATCGTAAATCTCGTGTATACTGACGCTCTTCATAAGTGAAGTCCTGCGTTTGGTTACGGTAGTCTATCTCATAGGAATTTTGGTTTCTCTGACGGGGCTGGTTCCCTTGCTGAGGGAAGCACTGTCTTTGATGACATGGCTGGCAGTGATGCGGCGGGCAGGGGTGCACATAGGGCTGCGGACAAGGCGGTTCAGGTCTCGGACACACCGGAGGCGGGCATGGGCAAGGCGGTTCAGGCCTCGGACACACCGGAGGCGGGCACGGACATGGCCCAGGCGGGCACGGACACACCGGAGGCGGACACGGATGTACCGGTGGGTGCGGATCTGGATCCGGTCCGGGCTCTGGTCTGCTTCCTCCCAGCCAGTCTTGGATCCAATCGAATGCCTCATATACTCCTCTTGCATAAAGGGAATCTATGAAGATCTGATATAGTTCAGGCGCCATGGCCTTCAAATACTCCAGTTTATCCAGGGTATCGCTGTATTTTCCGGTTGTAAATTCATAGAGTCTGCAGTTATTCCTGTTTGTCTTCTGGACAAGGGCTTCCCTGATCTTGCTGCGTGACTCTGTCTGAGGGAAATGCGGAGTTGTATAGTGAATGGAAACAGTATTCCTTGAAACAGAATATTCTTTTCTGCGGTATCCCAGCTTTGTCAGGCTTTCGACAAATGCATTTCTCATGCCTCGGTCTGGAAATGTGATCTTAGCATCCATGGTCAGCTGGCTGGTTTCAGAGAACATTCCCAGTTTAAATCCGGTCAGCCACCAGTGGACGGAATTGCGCTTAAGGATCACTTTTTTGTTTCTGCGCAGTACAAATGACATTTTCAATCTTTCATTATCAGAAATATTTTCGTAGAAGGTGCCCTTAAATTTATCGGAATCTATATCGTTTTGCTCGGTATGATAGATACCGATCTCTGCGCCGGTGGTGATACCGTACTGACCCTTCCAAAGCTCGATCAGCCAGCGTTTTCCGGCGTAGGAAAAGGTGACGGGCTCGCAGTCCATGATCATATTGAACAGCGGAGCAGCCTCATCATAAAGATGACAGTAACCGACCTTGCGCTGCCAGCAGTCCATAAGGGAATAGAAATAGTCTCCTTTTAGTTCGTAGGCAAAACCAGTCTCTTCCAGGTCTGCATTCAGCTCGTTTTGCTGGTTAAGTTTGTTGCTGTCAGGCCGGAAACGGCGGCTTCTGATCCGCCATATGAGGAAGACCAACAAGATCGCGATGACAAGGATCACTGCTGCGATTATGAGATAATTGGTGATCATGATATTTTATCCTTTCTCTTACATTATTAGTATATTTTATTCCGCGGAGATCTTTTCGTGACGGACAGTATGTGTGATATGGTTTTCTATTCCTTTTTTTAGGAAAGGGCTTTATGTGGACCAGCAGGAAGACGGAAGCGGGACGAAGAAAAGAAGCAGGAAGAAGTCGTTTTACTGGTATCAGCGGGTGATCAAAACGAATGAAGAATTATAGAATCATAAAGACGAAGAGGGCTTAAAGAGGAGAAAAGGCTGCACCCATCAGGGGTACAGCCTTTTCTCGAAGTTGCCCGAAACAGAGCAGCCTTCTGTAAAGATCATAAATGCATTCGGGTCGATACTTCGTACGATCCGTTTTAACTGGTTGACTTCATATTTAGAGATCACAACAAACAGGATATAGGATGTCTGGTTCGTATAGGCCCCGGCACCATCCCAGTTGGTAACACCGCGTCCGGTCTGCTCGATGATCGCTCTTGAGATGCCAAGCTTTTTCGTAAAGATCATGACACTCATATTAATATTCTGGATATGTACACGGTCACAGGCGATGGAGTAGATCACACCATAGATCAGAGAGTAAATTACGATCTCAATATTAAACATCAAAAGACAGATTCCATATACAAAGAAGTTGATGATAATGGAGACCTTTCCAACACTAAAGCCTGGAAACTTCTTTGAAAAATAGATTCCCAGGATGTCCTGTCCGCCGCCGGAGCTTCCGCCGCGCAGGATCATGCCTGAGCCGGTACCTGCGATGATGCCGCCGATGACACATGCTGTCAGGTAATCATCAATGACCGGAGCAGCCGGGACCGGGATAAAGGTCAGTGCGGCTGTCTGGATGATGATGGTGATGATGGAGCGCCCGAAAAATTCTTTTCCCATCTTACTCCATGCCATATAGATCAGCGGGATATTGATCAGAAAGTAGATGATACCCGCGATATCTGTCTGGCCGAATGAAAAATGGAATACGCTTACAATGAGTGTACGGATCAACTGGGAAATACCCATGAATCCTCCGTTATATAAGGAGAGTGGGGCGATGAATATATTCAGCCCGAATGCAAACATGACCGAGCCGAGTACGGCATTCCCCATCCCGAATAAACGCTGTCTCTGTTGATTGTCTAGCTTGTTAAATAATGACATCTTAATTTCCTCCGCTACAGTACTAAAGTTATCTGACGTGTATTCATTCTAGCACTTCGATTTCATCATTACAAGACAAAAATAATGAAATTCTATTATAGTTCTTTATAGCTGCATAAACTGGCATTATCTCTGACATTATCTATAGGAAGAATGGAAAAAAATTCTTTGAATCATGGCAATATATGATATAATATATTCATTAATGTCAAATAAGTTGGAGTGTATTTATGATGCTGTGGTCGTTAGCTGGAGAGTGCATGGCTTTTATAGTCATTTTTGTTTTAATGCTGTATTTTTACGAGAAGAGGTCTGTTGTCAATATAAGAGTCAGGCTTTACAGGAGCTGCCTATGGCTTTCTATGCTGTCGATCATATGGAATGCCGTATGTGTGAGCTTGATCGAACATTCGGATGTGGTCCCATATTGGCTGAATATGCTCATGAACAGCACATATTTTATGCTTACCGTCATTGTATGCTCTCTGATCGCAGCATATGTATTTATTAAGATGCTGGAACATGTATATGACAAGAAGTGCCTGAGGAGGGCCTTTTGCGGACTGGCAGTGGTGAATGTGCTTTATCTGGCAGCTCTTCTCTATAATCTGGAATCAGGGATCATCTTTTACTTTGACCAGGCGGGGAACTATCACAGAGGGCCGGTTAACAGCCTGGGATATGGAGCGATGATGGTGGAGATCATCATGATCTATCTTTGCTTTTGTAAGAATCGTCCCAGTGTCAGCCAGTCGGTGGTTCGGATCATCTATACACTGCCGCCGATTATGGCTCTTTTGTGTCTTTTCCAATTTACATATCCGCAGATGATCATGAATGGAACGGGGATGGCGATTGCCGATCTGATCCTTTTTATCAGCTTTCAGGCCAGGGAGTTAAAGAGGGATCATCTGACAATGGCCGGGAACAGGGAGAGCTTTTATGAAAATATTTCTCTGAGGCTTGCAGGAGAGCAGCAATTTCAGATCATCCTCATTGCCCTGAGAAAGTTCGATATCATCAATAAGAATTATGGACACCAGAAGGGAGACGAATTCCTTTATACGATCGCAACAGAGCTGAAAAGGCTGATTCCGCGGGCAGAGGTATTTCGGTTCGGCAATGTTGAGTTTGGGCTGATCATTCCATGGAAATCTCCTGAGCAGTCTGCTGAGAATTACAGGCTGATCCAGAAGCGGTTTCAGGACGGCTGGACCGTAGAGTGGATTCATACACATATCAGGACTGCTTTCATGTATCTGGATTATGTGGGACAGCATTGTACGCCGTCCCAGCTGATGGATTATATCGAGTTCGGGATACAGAGGGCCAAGGACACACCGTCTCATGATGTCCACTTTACAGAGACAGTAATGAAGGAGTATGAAGAAGAAAAGAAGATCCTTGAGATCATGCAGCAGTCGGTGGAACAGAGACGCTTCCGGGTATGGTACCAGCCGGTCAACCATTTAAAAAGCGGTTTCTGCTCCGCGGAGGCTCTGCTCAGGCTGAATGACTATGATGGAAATCCAGTTCCTCCTTCCCGCTTCATCCCGATCGCAGAGGAGTCTGGCATGATTGATGATCTCAGCTGGATCGTGCTGGAGGAGGTATGCGAGTTATTAGAGAAAAATCCGGAAAGTCAGGTGAAGAGCATTTCCATCAATCTGTCCATGCAGCAGTTTGCGGATGCAGGGCTGGAAAAGAGGATCCTGGACTGTCTAAAGCGCCACCATCTGAAACCGGACAGATTAAAGATAGAGGTGACGGAGCGGGTACTTCTGCAGGATATGTCATATATGAAGAATGTGATGTATAATATGAACCGTGCGGGGATTGGATTTTATCTGGATGATTTTGGAACCGGGTATTCGAATCTTGCGAGTGTCCTGGAATTCCCATTTGAGTGCGTGAAGCTGGATAGAAGCCTTCTGATCGGTTTCCCGGGAAATCCGGATTCTGAGATGCTGGTAAAGACCTTGATCGAGCTTTTCCACAGCATGGGAGAGAAGGTCATTGTGGAAGGCGTCGAGGACGCGGCACAGGCAGAGCTGATAAAAGGAATGGGGGCCGACCGCATCCAGGGATATTATTACAGCAAACCGCTTCCTGAGGAGACATTTGAAAAATATTATTTATAAATCTCCCCTTTTTTCTGACAAAATGAGTTATAATAGAACTAACTAATAGGCGGTATTTCATTTGTCATAAAAGGAGTTGATAGCATGACAGATCATACGATCATAACGATCGGCAGACAATTTGGCAGCGGCGGACATGAAATAGGAAACCGCCTTGCAGAGCGCCTGGATATCCCACTCTACGATCACAACCTGATCAGGATGGCGGCCAAGGAGCTGAAAGTGAGCGATGAGGAGGCAGCCCGTGTAGACGAGACGATCCTGGGGAGGTTTTTATCTGCATATGTGGTGGGAACAGGGGATTACACCTCGTTTGCGGGTTCTGACGTCTATAGCACACCGCTGAGTGAACGGATGTATGAGACGCAGACCGAGATCATTAAAAAGCTGGCCAGGAGAAGCTCCTGTATCTTTGTCGGCAGATGTGCGGATTATGTACTGGGAGATTACTCGAATTGTATCAATGCCTTCATTTATGCCTACAAGGACGACCGTATCCGCAGGATCATGAATATCTATAAGTTGACAGAGAAACAGGCATGGGATAAGATTAAAAAGACGGATAAGGAACGCAAGAGTTATTATGAGGCACGTACGGGGCGTGAATGGGGACGCATCGAGTCACATGAATTGATGCTCAACGTAAGTCTTATCGGGATTGACGGGGCAGTAGATGCTCTGGAAGCGATCTATCATACTTGGGAAGGAAAAAGAAGATGAACAGGCATAGCAGGAAGATGATTGCTCCGGTTATCATTACGGCGCTTCTAGTTCTTTATTTTGTAGGATTTTTTGTGGTGGTTTTAATGATGCATCCTCCGTTGGCGGCGTGTATCATAGGTGCGGTCATTCCGATCGCATTGGCGGGCGTTTCCTTGGGAGTATGTATCCAGAGAATAAAAGAGATAAGGAGTGGAGAAGAAGATGATCTTAGTAAATACTGATTACATTACAGGAAAGAAGCTTGAGATGCTGGGACTGGTAAAGGGAAGCACCATCCAGTCTAAGAATGTGGGAAGAGACATTACGCAGGGCTTTAAGACGCTTGTGGGCGGAGAACTCAAGGCTTACAATGAGATGATGAATGAGGCAAGGGCCCTGGCTACAAAGCGTATGACGGAAGAGGCAGAGAGCATGGGAGCGGATGCGGTGGTCAATATCCGGTATGCATCTGCAGCAGTTATGGCAGGAGCCGCAGAGGTTATGGCTTATGGGACTGCAGTAAAGTTCGTGGATTAAGAAGCAGAACAGCCAGAGATGAAGCGGCTGTGTATTAAGTAAGAAAAAGAAATGGGGATTCTGGGAAACGGGCAGAGTCCCTGTTTTTATGCAAAGGGTGGTATGATGAGAAAAAAAGGGATAAGAAACATATTTGTTTCACTGCTCCTGGCTCTGCTGATGTTTGGTACGGGATATTTTGCAGACAGAGCTAAGATGGATGTGAGCGCAGCAGATAAAAACGGCAGTTCTCTGGAGGTACATTTTCTGGATGTGGGACAGGGGGATGCAACGCTGATCCTTTCAGACGGACATGCGATGCTGATCGATGCCGGCAATAATAATAAGGGAACTGCAGTCCAGAATTACCTGCAGAAGCAGGGGGTGAAAAAGCTGGATTATGTGATCGGCACACATCCGGATGCTGATCACATCGGCGGCCTGGATGTGGTGATCTATAAATTCGACTGCGGGAAGGTACTTCTGCCGGATTTTGGCAAAGATACAAAGACCTATTATGAAGTGACTGATACCTTGAAAGCCAAAAATTATAAAGCAGTTCATCCGAAGGTAGGGGAACGCTATCAGCTGGGGGATGCTTCCTTTACGATAACAGCCCCAAACAGCAGTAAATATGACAGTGCGAATGATTATTCGATCGCTGTCCGTCTGGAGCATGGCAGGAATCATTTCCTTTTCGTGGGAGATGCAGAAGAGGAATCGGAAGAAGAGATGCTGCGAAATGGGCAGAAGCTGGATGCGGATGTGTATAAAGTGAGCCATCATGGCAGCAGGACAGGAACCAATGAAGAATTTCTGGATGCAGTTTCTCCCGAGTATGCAGTGATCAGCTGCGGAGAGGAGAATTCATATGGCCATCCCCACGCGGAGGTGATGAATCTTCTGCGCCGGGATGGTGTGAAGGTCTTTCGGACGGATGAACAGGGGACGGTCGTGGCGGTTTCTGATGGAAAGAAAATTACCTGGAATATGTCTCCCGATGAAAGCTGGAAGGCCGGAGAACCCAAAGGTGCCCGTTCAGATGCCGAGCCGGTGGCTGCAGCAAAAAAGGGAGTATTCAGGGATACGAAAAACAATACATCCTATATCCTGAATACAAACACAAAAAAAATTCATCTGCCGTCATGTGGCAGTGTGAAGAAGATGGCTGGGAAGAACAAGGAGAAGACCAGTCAGTCAATAGAGGAATTGAAGAAGGACGGCTATGTTCCCTGTCAAAATTGTCTTGGAAAGTGATCTGCATGGGGACGGTCTGTATAAGACAGGAAAGTGGACATGGAGAAAAAAAGAATCGGTCAGCGGTTCCGCTTATAAGGCGGAGGCTGATCGATTTTTTATGTGGGTTTTATTCCAAGGCCTTATTTCATTTTATTCCAGTCCAGGCCTGATTATTTGATTAAAAAGCCGGCAATAAAAGTGACGAAAGGAATGGTAACCATAGACAGGACTGTAGTTAATGCAAAAATTTCGGAAGAATAGGTATAGTTTCTGTTATAACGAATTGCCATCATAGTAGTTGTTGTTGCGGTAGGACATGCTGCAGCGATCAGTGTGGCATAAGAAATGTTATGGCTGATCCCTGTGACAAACAAAAATACAGCGACCATGAGCGGCATTGCGATCAATTTGAGGAGGCTTACCCAGTAAAGGTGGAGCGTGGTAAAAATCTTTTTCAGGTCAGCCTGTGCAACAGAGAAGCCTGCTACCATCATGGCCAGAGGCGTGTTCATATCCGCGATGTAATTCATGGAGTCAAGTACTGTTGCAGGGATTTTGAACTGGATGAAGAACAAAATAACTGCGATGAAGGTCGCGATGATCATCGGAGAGAGCAGCCCCTCTTTTAACTGCTTTAATGTAAACTTATCCTCCAGAAGACTTAAGCCGTGGGTCCAGGTGAATAGATTGAATACGGTCATATATGCAGTAAGGTAAAAGACACCCTCGTTTCCTAGGACACTGTATATAAGCGGAATTCCGATAAAACCGCAGTTGGAGTATACTGCGCCGAAGCGGTCAAGGCTGTATTCAGGATTGTTCTTCGCAGGAATGAGAAATCTGGCTATGAGGATTCCAATGACATGCGATATACATGCGGCTGCAAATGCGATCAGCAGCCCTTTTACAAGTCTTGCATCATAGTCTGTCTGATAAACTGTGATGATCAGGCAGGGATTGACGACCATCAGCAGCAGGTTGGATACCGATTTATTTCCCTCCTGGGATACGATTTTCATTTTGTAGCAGGTAAAAGCCAATACCAAAATAATCAGCATTTTTAATAGTTGGTTGAAAATTAATAGAAACATAATTGTTTACTTGTCCTCTCATTGATTCCTGTAAGTATTTTAGAAGCAAGTTAAAGTATACTGTATCTTTTTCTAAAAAGCAATCCTGCAAACATTACAGCTCTCCGCTGTTTTTTATATGCAGGCAGGTCATGTATTACCGGGGAGTGAATAAAGACGGGGATGAGAGGATGCCGGCTTTAGCTTTGGGTGCACAGGCAAAAGACAATGTGTATCATATATATAAGAAGAAAGAACTGAGGATTTTAGAATACCCCCAGGGCACGATGTAATACATGCCCTATCGGGCGGGTCCGCAGCATACGCTGCGGATTAAGGTATACCCAAAGGGCATCCCGTAACTCATGCCCTGCGGGCGGACCCGCAATAAATTGCGGATTAAGGTATACCCTCCGATATTTTTATTCCATAAAAGATGCAACGATCTCGCTGACAAGTTTTCCGTCAGCCTTTCCTTTCACTTTCGGCATTAATTCTTTCATGATCCGGCCTCTGTCTTTGGCGGTAGGTGCCTCTATTTTGAGATCAGAGAGGACTCCTTTTACAATCTCCCTGATTTCATCCTCGTCCATCATCTTCGGTGCATATTCCTCAAGCACAGCAAGGCGCTTTCTGCATTCATCAATAATATCAGTGCGGTCTTCGGGTGTCATCTCCAAAGTTTCTTTTGTCTGCTTGATCTCTTTTAAGATGACCTGGCTCTCTTCTTCACCGGTCAGATCGGCACGTTTGTCAATTGCCTTGTTTTTCAGGGCAGATAACAGAAAAGAGAGGGCAGCCTTTCTTTCCTTATCCCCAGCTTTCATCGCTGCGACCATGGCACTTCTTACTTCTTCAATCTTACTCATTTCATGATACCTCCATTCAATTTATTGTCAGAATTGTGTGGGAATTGCGTGGGGGTCTGACCCCTTTGCAAAGGGGTCAGACCCCTCTGTTGATCCCGGACTGCAATTCATCTGCCCATGTCTGCAGATTATAAGTATGCCCGTCAAATAACTTTAAAATCACGCCGGTTGGGTTGTCCTCATTTGCGAATGCATTTGCCTCATCGGTATCCACATGCATGGCAAGCGAAAAGTGAGGGCTGACACGGACAACAACGTCGGAAAAAATAAGAGAACGCTCATAGCTTGTGGTTATGACAAAGACGATATCATTGTCTTTCACGTGTGCTCTGACCGCATCGAGTGGTGTCATGTGGATATGCCGTTTGGCAACAATGACTCCCTCCTTTAATTCTACTTTTCCGTGAGGGCCGACTAAGGTACAGCCGGGGCTGCCGGCAATATCACCGGACTGCCGGATGACGCTTGGGATCCCCAGCTTTCTTGCATCGGTCACGGAAACTTCCACCTGGGTTGCAGTTCGGAAAGGTCCCAGGACAATGACTTTTTCAAACCGTCCTTTTGGGCCGATGACTGTAAGCCGTTCTTTACAGGCGTACTGGCCGGGCTGGCTGAGTTCTTTGGTGTAGTTCAGGCGTGCACCAGGGCCGAATAATTGTTCAAAATCTTCCTGAGAGACATGGATGTGTCTGGCGGAAGTCTCGATTGGGATTTTCAAACTCATAACATCGCTCCATCCTGCGTGTATTTGATATCTACTAATTTTAGCAGAATAAAGTGCGATTTTCAATCAGGAATTTTGACCTCATCAGACCCTCATCAGGGAACGACTCAGGCAGCGACTCAAGCAGCGAACCAAGCAAGCCGCCTGCAGATTTTGGATGTCTGCCTTTCCCGTTAAGATAGTGCTAAGAAGCGTGTGCATGAATTGACTGCCGGAATTTTTTTATGCTAATGTTGTCTGGAAAAGTGCGGATTTATGAGAGGATCCGTGTCTTTACGATTCTAGAGATACGAAGGAGAAGTATTAGAGATGGGAATGAAGGATATACTGACCCTATTGGGAGGGCTGGCATTATTTTTATACGGAATGCAGATGATGAGCAATGGCTTGGAGACTGCCGCGGGAAACCGGATGAAGGCGATTCTTGAGAAGCTGACCGCAAACCGGGTGAAGGGAGTCCTGGTCGGGGCTGGGATCACGGCGGTGATCCAGTCCTCCTCCGCAACTACGGTCATGGTTGTCGGATTTGTGAATTCAGGGCTGATGACGCTCAAACAGGCCGTCTGGGTCATTATGGGGGCCAATATCGGTACAACGATCACGGGACAGCTGATCGCACTGGATATCGGGGCAGTTGCTCCGGTATTTGCGATTGGCGGTGTTGCGGCGATCATGTTTATTAAAAATGAGACAGTCCACCATATCAGCAGTATTTTTGCAGGGCTTGGGATACTGTTCATGGGAATGGATATGATGGGAAATGCGATGGAACCTCTGCAGGATTCAGCAGCGTTTATCCAGTTTATGACGACATTTAAAAATCCTCTTGTGGGTATACTTATAGGAGCGGTGTTTACGGCAGTCATCCAGTCCTCCTCCGCGTCTGTGGGGATTCTTCAGGCACTGGCGGCAACTGGGATGATTCCATTGTCCAGCGCAGTTTTTATCCTGTTCGGGCAGAATATCGGTACCTGTATCACAGCGGTCCTTGCATCCATCGGAATGAAGGTCAATGCGAAGAGGACGACGGTGATCCATCTGATGTTCAATATATTCGGATCGGTGCTGTTTACAGTAGTCTGTCTTGTAACACCGTTTGTATCCTGGATGGAGGCTTTGACACCGGGCAATCCAGTTTCGCAGATCGCAAATGTACATACCGTATTTAATATTGTGACCACACTGATCCTGCTGCCCTTCGGAACCTATATGGCAGAGGCAGCAAAACGGATCCTGCCGGAGAGCAGGAAAGAGGCAGACGAGGAACACTGCTTAAAGTACATTTCCAAATTCGAATCCTCTTATGCGATCGGGCATGGAGCGGTGGCCATATCCCAGGTAAAGAATGAAGCTGAAAGAATGCGGGATATGGTGGAGAAGAATTTGAGCAGTGCGTATGATATCCTGGCGAAGTATCAGGAGAAGGAGATGAAGGTGATCGAGGAGAGGGAAGAATATATTGATTACCTAAACCAGGAGATTTCGGGGTATATTGTGTCACTGATGTCGAGCGAGATGTCGCTTTCGGATTCCCGCAGGATCAACGGATATTATGTGATCATCAGTAATCTGGAGCGCATCGGTGACCATGCGGTGAACCTTGCGGAGTATGCACGTGACTTAAAGGGCTGGAATGCAGAATTTTCCGATACGGCCAGGGAAGAGCTGGAAATCATGAAAAAGCAGTGTCTTGAGTCTTTGGACATCATCAGAGAACCGGATATGGGAAGAGCAGATGTCGTGCTGGAGCGGGCTTCTATGATGGAGCAGAAGATTGACGATACAAGAGACAAATATTTCAAAAAGCAGATGCAGCGGTTGAAAAAGGGAAAGTGTAAGCCGCAGAGCGGTATCATATTTACTGAGATATTGACGGATTTTGAAAGAATGGGCGATCATGTGAAAAATATTGCCGAACAATATGTAGAAATGGAAAACTGATCAGATGACGAATATTTTCCTCTGTTTAACAAATAATAGTAGCAGTGCTAATTATTACTATGACGTTAAATGGAGGAAATTTTTATGAAAGCTACAGGAATCGTAAGGCGGATCGACGACCTGGGAAGGGTGGTCATTCCGAAAGAGATACGGAGAACATTGCGGATTCGAGAAGGAGATCCGCTGGAGATATTTACGGACAGAGAAGGCGAAGTCATACTTAAGAAATATTCTCCCATCGGGGAACTGGGAACACTGGCAAAGCAGTATTCCGAGAGTCTGGCGCAGACCATGGGATACACTGTATGTATTACGGATACGGACCAGGTGGTAGCGGCATCCGGCAGCGGGAAAAAGGATCTGCAGGATAAATATATCAGCAAGGAGTTAGAAAAGCTGATCCAGTTAAGAGAGCAGGTGCTTGCAAGAGCGGACAGCCCTAAATATGCGGCCGTCACACCTGATGAGAAGGAGTTTAAAGAAGAGGTGATCTGCCCGATCCTCTGTGAAGGAGATGCGATCGGGGCGGTCGTATTTCTGAATAAGGATGAGAAGAAGAAAATGGGGGAGCTGGAGCAGAAGGTGGCGCAGAGTGCGGCAGGCTTTTTGGGACGGCAGATGGAGCAGTAAGAGATGAAGCTGTAAAAAGCGGCATATTTCTCCGGGGACAATCATATGCTGTATTAGTATATGGATGGACGAGGAGGTTATGAATGGAAAAAAAGACAAATAAGGGACGTGAAGCGGAAGGAAAAGCAGTCTGGATCTTGAAAGCCCTTCTGTGCGCTTATGTGGTGACCGGAATCCTTCTGCTTCTGCTGACCCTGCTGCTCTATAAAATGAATTTGGATGAAGGAAAAGTGACGGGCGGGATCGTTGCGATTTATGTGGTATCTACTTTTGTCGGCGGTTTTGCGGCAGGAAAGATGGCTAAGGTGAGAAAATTTGCCTGGGGACTGACCATCGGGATCTTATATTTCGGCCTTCTGCTTCTGATCTCACTGGGAGTATACAGGACTCTGCAGGGCAGCGGTGCCAATGTGCTGACCACATTTCTTCTCTGTGCCAGCGGCGGGATGCTGGGCGGAATGGTGTCCTGATCCAGATCAGGGGATACAGATCAAGGTGCAGTTCAAGGGATGAAAAAAACACTTT
Organism: Faecalicatena sp.; assembly: GCF_058819085.1. Classification (NCBI taxonomy): domain Bacteria; kingdom Bacillati; phylum Bacillota; class Clostridia; order Lachnospirales; family Lachnospiraceae; genus Faecalicatena; species Faecalicatena sp. Next base: position 31,951 of record NZ_JBZUUL010000015.1, on the reverse strand, counting down.
AAAAACTGTATGCTCTGTGCTATAATGTTACGAGGTGAATACAAGCAAGAAGAATAGGAGGATAGAACCATGAAACACATCAAAACATTGAATACACAGACTTTGAACAATACAGTGAAAAAGGGCGGCTGTGGAGAATGCCAGACATCTTGTCAGTCAGCATGCAAGACTTCCTGCACAGTAGGAAACCAGACTTGCGAACATAAGAAATAAGCTGCACTAAAGATCGGCTACATAGCAGATAAGCGTCAGCAGAATATGGAAAATGAAACAATGAAAGGCAGCGACCTCGGCCGCTGCCTTACGCTTGTTAACGGAAAAGATCTCCGGCGGCAGGTGAATTAAGATGAAAGTGGGGTATCTGTTGTGATACATCAGTACCAGAATAATGGATATAACATTGTCCTCGATGTGAACAGCGGTTCTGTTCATGTGGTGGACAAGATTGCATACGATGTGATCGGATGTCTGGAGGAGATGAATTCCTTCCATACATCGGAGACTCTCCGTAAAGAGGAGACTTTTCGATCTCTTTGTGAGCACCTGGAAAGTACATATAATAAGGAAGAACTCGGTGAGGTCCTGGAGGCAGTGATCGAACTGACTGAGGCAGGGCAGCTTTTTACAAGAGATATCTATGAAGATTATATTGGAGAAGTAAAGCAGAGGAAGACTGTCGTAAAGGCTCTTTGTCTGCATATTGCGCATGACTGTAACCTGGCATGCAGATATTGTTTTGCGGAGGAAGGGGAGTACCACGGACGGCGTGCTCTGATGTCCTACGAGGTTGGAAAGAAGGCGCTTGATTTTCTGATCCAGAATTCCGGAAACAGAAGGAATCTGGAAGTTGACTTTTTCGGCGGTGAGCCGCTGATGAACTGGCAGGTGGTCAAAGACCTGGTGGCATACGGAAGAGAGCAGGAAAAGCTGTATGACAAGCATTTCCGTTTTACATTGACAACGAATGGAGTCCTGTTAAATGATGAGGTCCAGGAGTTTGTGAACCGGGAGATGGACAATGTGGTCCTAAGTCTTGACGGACGTAAGGAGGTCAATGATAAGATGCGCCCGTTCCGTAATGGCAAGGGAAGCTATGACCTGATCGTGCCGAAGTTCCAGAAGCTGGCCGAGAGCCGGAATCAGGAAAAATATTATATCAGAGGGACATTTACAAGAGACAATCTCGACTTCTCAAATGACGTGATGCATTTTGCAGAGCTGGGATTCAAACAGATTTCGATAGAACCGGTCGTTGGGGAGGACACAGACCCTTATGCAATCAGGGAAAGCGACCTTCCGCAGATTTTCAGGGAATATGACATTCTTGCAAAGACGATGGTGGAAAGAGAGCGAAAAGGGGAAGGGTTCACCTTCTTCCACTTTATGCTTGATCTGGAAGGCGGGCCTTGTGTGGCTAAGCGTCTGTCAGGCTGCGGCTCAGGTACAGAGTATCTGGCTGTGACGCCATGGGGAGACCTTTACCCGTGCCATCAGTTTGTAGGGGATGAGAAATTCCTGATGGGAAATGTGGACGAAGGCATCACAAAGCCGGAGATCGCGGATGAATTCAGAAGCTGTAGTGTCTATTCCAAGGAGAAATGCAGACATTGTTTCGCAAGGTTCTATTGCAGCGGGGGCTGCATGGCAAACTCTTACAAGTTCCACAACACCATTCACGATACCTATGATGTAAGCTGTGAGATGGAGAGGAAGCGCGTGGAGTGTGCGATTATGATTAAGGCTGCATTGGCAGATGAAGAAAGGAAAGAGACTCATGAAGAAAAGTAAAGGAATTATCAGCCTGATCCTGACAGCCGCACTGGTAGCTCTTCTGGGATTTACAACCGTGATCGGTTTCGGGAAAACGGGTTCAGGTGCCGCTAAGAACATCAAGCTCGGCCTTGACCTTGAGGGTGGTGTCAGCATCACCTATCAGGTAAAAGGGGGCACACCTTCCCAGGAGGATATGGATGACACGATCTACAAGCTGCAGCGGCGTGTTGAACAGTACAGTACAGAGGCGACCGTGTATCAGGAGGGCGATGACCGCATCAGTATCGAGATTCCGGGTGTGAAGGACGCGAATAAGATCCTGGATGAATTAGGACAGCCCGGATCTCTGTATTTTATCAGGGAAAAGGACAGCGATGGAAAAGCGAACTACAGCTTAGGATCTGATGGAAAATATCATCTGGATAAGACGATCGATGAATTGAAAGAGGACGGCTCTATCGTTCTGACAGGAACAGATGTCAAGAATGCACAGGCAGCAACATCCCAGGACCAGATGAATAATAAAGAAAATATCGTTCAGCTGTCATTTACAAAAGAAGGAACTGAGAAATTTGCTGCGGCAACGAAAGCGGCAGCCGGAAAAGAGACCATAGCGATCTATTATGACGGGGAACTGGTCAGTGTACCAAATGTTAATAATGAGATTAAAGACGGAGAAGCTCAGATCTCCGGAAATATGACTTTTGAAGATGCAGATCAGCTCGCTTCCACTATCCGTATCGGTGGTCTGAGCCTGGAGCTGGAAGAACTTCGTTCTAACGTGGTCGGTGCTCAGCTTGGTGAGGAAGCGATCAGCACGAGTCTGCAGGCAGGTGCCATCGGACTTGCCATCGTATTTATCTTCATGTGCTTTGTATACCTGCTTCCAGGACTGGCAGCAAGTATTGCGCTGATCATTTATACAGGGCTGATTCTTGTTCTTTTGAATGCGTTTGATATTACGCTGACACTGCCTGGTATCGCGGGTATTATCCTTGGTATCGGTATGGCAGTGGATGCCAATGTTATTATTTTCGCCAGAGTGCGTGAGGAGCTGACTTCCGGCAAGTCGGTTAGAGCATCTTTGAATGCCGGTTTCCACAAAGCTATGTCCGCGATCCTGGACGGAAACATTACTACACTGATCGCTGCAGCAGTGCTGTGGCTCAAGGGAAGCGGTACTGTAAAAGGCTTTGCACAGACACTTGCACTTGGTATCGTCGTATCTATGTTTACGGCCCTTGTTATCACCCGTCTGATCGTCTATGCTTTTTATGCAGTGGGGATCCACAACCCGAAGGTGTATGGACGTGTGAAACCGGAAAGGAAACCAATCGATTTCCTTGGAAAGAAAAAAATGTTCTTTGCGATTTCGATCGCAGTGATCCTGGTTGGATTCGTTTTCATGGGGATCAATGGAAGCCAGGGAAAAGGTGTGCTGAACTACAGCCTTGAGTTTAAAGGCGGTACTTCCACAAATGTAACGTTTGACAAGGATTACAGCCTGGAAGAAATTGACAAGAATATCGTTCCTCTGATCGAAGAAGCGACCGGAGATAACAATGTTCAGGTTCAAAAGGTAGAAGGTACGAACCAGGTCATCTTCAAGACAAAGGCTCTGGAGCTGGATAAACGTGAAGCGTTTAATAAGGCGATGACAGATAACTTCAAGGTGGACGGTGATGAGATCACAACGGAGAATATCAGCTCTACCGTAAGTTCAGAGATGAGACAGGACGCGATCGTAGCTGTGCTCATCGCTACAATCTGTATGCTGCTTTATATCTGGTTCCGCTTTAAGGATATCCGGTTTGCGACGAGTGCCGTGCTGGCACTGCTCCATGATGTATTGGTCGTACTGGCATTCTATGTCATTGCAAGAGTATCTGTTGGTAATACATTTATTGCATGTATGCTGACGATCGTAGGTTATTCGATCAATGCAACGATCGTTATCTTCGACCGTATCCGGGAGGAGATGAAGACCAAGAAGCGCGGTGAGGAACTCAACGAACTGGTGAACAGATGCATCACACGTACACTGACGCGTAGTATCTATACCTCACTGACAACATTTGTGATGGTTGCAGTATTGTTTATCATGGGCGTAAGCTCGATCAAAGAATTTGCACTGCCGCTGATGGTAGGTATCATCTGCGGAGCTTACTCATCTGTCTGCATTACAGGAGCATTGTGGTATGTCATGAAGGCAAAGGTGGGGGCAAAGCGCTAAGCCGGCACCGGAAATGCCCTTAGGCAGTAGGGACGGCTTTTGAAAATCCAGACCGTTTGCGAAGAAGATTTAAAAGAAAAAACAGAGGTCAGAATTCGTTGTTGAACAGCGAGTTCTGACTTTTCTTTTTTCTGTTTTTCTCTAAGGCCTTCTAAAGCGCACTTTAAGACTTTGGGACAGCCATACACTGTACCGTAGGGGGCAGGAAAGGTGTGCAGCAGTGGATGAGGGGGATTTTGGAAGCGGGTTTGCGGAAAAATGATTGACAGGGGGCGGGGGTGTGGATAAGATGGTAATGATATGGTATACGAGGGGGACTGTGGTGCGCCAGTGGTGTGAGCAGTAACGTACGAGGAGGATAAAAGGTGGAAAAGTGGTTTGTTTCAATGAAAAAGGCGGATTTTAACGAGATTGGAGAAAAGTATGGGATTTCTCCTATTCTGGCACGGCTGATCCGCAACAGGGATATAGTTTCGGATGAGGAGATCGGATTTTATTTGAATGGGACGATCGCGGATCTTTTTGACGGGATGCTGATGAAGGATATGGACCGGGCAGTGGAGATCCTGTCGGAGAAGATAAAAGAGGGTGCGCCGATCCGGGTGATCGGTGATTATGATATAGATGGAGTGAATGCGACTTATGTTCTCCAGGAGGGGATTGCAAAGCTGGGGGGCGAAGTGGATACGGATATCCCGGACCGGATCAAGGACGGGTACGGATTGAACCGGATGCTGATCGACAGAGCACTGGATGACGGGATCGATACGATCATCACCTGCGATAACGGGATCGCGGCGATGGACGAGATTGCTTATGGGAAGAAGATGGGGCTGACGGTGATCGTGACGGATCACCATGAGGTACCTTATCTGGAAGCAGGAGGAGAGCGGGAGTATCTGATGCCTCAGGCGGATGCAGTGGTGGATCCCCACAGGCCGGACTGTGAATATCCCTTCAAGGGGTTATGCGGCGCAGCAGTTGCTTATAAGCTGGTGGAGGCTCTTTACGAGGTGATGCAGCGGGACGTGGACGATGTAGATTATCTGATGGAAAATGTGGCCATCGCGACGGTCGGGGATGTGATGGACCTGGTGGGCGAGAACCGTGTCTTTGTGAAACAGGGGCTGGAGATGCTCAAAAGGACCAGCAATCATGGATTAAAAGCGCTGATGGAATGTACGGGTGTGCCGGCGGACCGGCTGTCAGCCTATCATATCGGGTTTGTGATAGGGCCCTGCATCAATGCGAGCGGACGCCTGGATACGGCTAAGAGGGCTCTGGATCTTTTAAATGCACCGAACCGCAGGGAGGCGGTGATGCTGGCGGAGGATCTCAAGGCGCTGAACGACAGCCGCAAGGAGATGACAGAAAAAGGGGTAGAGCAGGCAGTGGAGCAGATCGAGAATACTTCACTGAAAGAGGATAAGGTGCTTGTGATTTACCTGCCGGACTGCCATGAGAGTATAGCCGGAATTATTGCGGGAAGAATTAAAGAGAGGTACTACCGGCCCACCTTTGTACTGACAGCAGGTGAGGAAGGAGTAAAAGGCTCGGGACGGTCTATTGAAGCCTACCATATGTTTGAGGAAATGTGTAAGTGCCGGGCGCTGTTTACCAAATTCGGAGGGCATAAGCTGGCGGCAGGGCTTTCCCTGGAAGAGGAAAATGTAGGGCGTTTCCGGGAGGTGATCAATGAGCTGGCAGATCTGTCAGAGGAAGACCTTAAGCCTAAAGTTTCCATTGATATGCAGCTTCCGCTTTCTTATGTGACAGAAAACCTGGTGAATGAGCTGGAACTTTTAGAACCCTTTGGCAAGGGGAACACGAAGCCGCTTTTTGCAGAGAAGAACCTGCGCGTGATCAGTCCCAGGATCATCGGGAAGAACCAAAATGTTTTAAAGTTCAGGGTGGAAGACCAGAGAGGAAACCAGATGGAAGCAATCTATTTCGGGGATGCCAAAGGCTGTATGGAATATATGAGCGGCAGGCAGACGATGTCCTTTACGTTTTACCCGTCTGTGAACGAATATATGGGGAAACGTACGCTGCAGATCACGGTTGTAAACTACCAATAAGTGACAGTGAAATGTGTATCTTTTATGTAGTCTGTCATAGGAAAGTTACCAAATTTAGCGTATTTACGTGGTTTTTCTAATTGAAATAGTTTGAAAATCACAAAAATAATGGTATACTTAGGAGTATGTAATGATATAGGGGGGCAAAAGGTATTTTGTCCCCATGAAATTAGGATAGGGAGAAATTTTACTGTAGAGGAAAGGGGGAATTGATATGGCGGGAACTCCGGAATATGAAATGATGAACAAAAATTTGGAGATTGTTGACGGGCATGCCGTAAAAGCACCCGAAGATTATCAAGACCCTGAACAATTATATCAGGCTCTGATCGCCAGGGTGAGAAAGTATCACCCTTCGGCGGATATCACGATGATCGAAAAGGCATATAAGATCGGGACTGAGGCACATAACGGCCAGGTCCGAAAATCAGGAGAGCCTTATATCATTCATCCACTGTGGGTGGGCATTATCCTGGCAGACCTGGAGATGGATAAAGAGACCATCGTGGCAGGGATGCTCCATGATGCCGTGGAAGATACGGACATGACATTGGAGGATGTGACGAAAGAGTTCGGGGAAGAGGTAGCCCTCCTTGTGGACGGTGTTACCAAGCTGGGACAGTTGTCTTATTCCCAGGACAAGCTGGAGGTTCAGGCAGAAAACCTCCGAAAGATGTTCCTTGCGATGGCGAAGGATATCAGAGTCATTATCATTAAGCTGGCTGACAGACTCCATAATATGCGCACGCTGGAATTTATGACAGAGGCGAAGCAGAAGGAAAAGGCCAGAGAGACGATGGATATTTATGCCCCCATTGCCCAGAGGCTTGGTATTTCCAAGATCAAGACGGAGCTGGATGATCTGTCTTTGAAGTATTATCAGCCGGATGTATATTTTGATCTGGTGCAGGATCTGAACGAGCGTAAGACGGAACGGGAGGAATTTGTACAGCAGATCGTGGCAGAAGTGTCTGCACATATGAAGAATTCACATATACATGCAAAGGTATATGGGCGGGTGAAGCATTTCTTTAGTATCTATAAGAAGATGGTGAACCAGAATAAGACCTTGGATCAGGTGTATGATCTGTTTGCAGTCCGTATTATTGTAGATTCGGTGAAGGACTGCTATGCAGCGCTGGGTGTGATCCATGAGATGTACACACCGATCCCGGGGCGTTTTAAGGATTATATCGCGATGCCGAAGGCGAACATGTACCAGTCACTGCATACAACGCTGATGGGTCCCTCCGGGCAGCCCTTTGAGATCCAGATCCGCACGGAGGAGATGCATAAGACGGCAGAGTTTGGTATTGCAGCGCACTGGAAGTATAAAGAGAGCGGGGATTCCACCAAGAGTGTGAAGGCTCAGGAGGAAGAGAAGCTAAGCTGGCTGCGTCAGATTCTGGAGTGGCAGCGGGACATGTCAGATAACCGGGAATTCTTAAGCCTGTTAAAGGGTGACCTGGATCTGTTTGCGGAGGATGTATACTGTTTTACCCCGAACGGGGATGTGAAGAATCTGCCGAACGGCTCTACCCCTGTGGATTTTGCATATGCGATCCACAGTGCAGTGGGGAATAAGATGGTCGGTGCCAGGGTGAACGGCAAGCTGGTCAATATCGATTACAAGATACAGAACGGCGACAGGATCGAGATCCTGACCTCTCAGAATTCTAAGGGGCCAAGCCGTGACTGGCTGAATATCGTAAAGAGCACGCAGGCAAAGAATAAGATCAACCAGTGGTTTAAGAAGGAATTTAAGGAAGATAATATCATCCGCGGCAAGGAGATGATCGCAGCCTACTGTAAGACGAAGTCGATCAATCTTTCTAATATCATGAAACCGAAGTATCAGCAGATCGTGCAGAAAAAGTATGGCTTCCGTGACTGGGATGCGGTGCTGGCTGCGCTGGGACACGGCGGATTGAAGGAAGGCCAGGTGGTGAACCGGCTCGTAGAGGAATACGAGAAGGAGCATAAAAAAGCTATCACAGATGAGACGATCCTGGAGAAGATTTCCGAGGCGAGCAGCCAGAAGGTCCATATTGCCAAGTCCAAGAGCGGCATTGTGGTGAAGGGGATCGATGATATGGCAGTGCGCTTTTCAAAGTGCTGTAATCCGGTGCCGGGAGACGAGATCGTGGGCTTTGTGACAAGAGGACGCGGAATGTCCATTCACAGGACGGACTGTGTGAATATGCTGCATCTGTCTGAGAAGGAGCGGGAGCGCCTGATCGATGCGGAGTGGGAAGAGACCGCAGAGGCAGAGAGCGGCGGACAGTATCTGGCAGAGCTTAAGATCTATGCATATGACAGGCAGGGGCTTTTAATGGACCTCTCCAAGGTTTTCACTGAGGCGAAGCTGGATGTGAAGTCTATGAATGTGCGCACCAGCAAGAAAGGGACCGCTACCCTGGACATGGGATTCATCGTGCATGGGCGCGATGAGCTGCATAGGGTAATTGAGAAACTGCGCCAGTTGGACGGCGTGATCGATATTGAACGAACGGCAGGTTAGAGAGATGAAGATTGAAAAATTTGTAATTGGCATAATAGGCACGAACTGTTATCTCGTGCAGAATGAAGAGACAAAGGAGTGTGTTCTGATTGATCCGGCGACTTGTAAGCAGAAGATCGTGGATCATATCAGAGAGCAGGGGCTTACACTAAAGGCCATTCTGTTGACTCATGGACACTTCGACCATATCATGGGGATCGACGGATTTTTGGAAGCATTTCAGGTTCCGGTCTATGCCCATGAGAAGGAGCGGGAACTGCTTGAGGATGCTTCCTTAAACTCTTCTTCTACTTACGGCCCGGGCTATACATTTTCCGGAGCTGTATATGTGAAGGATCAGGAACGGCTGACACTTGCGGGAATGGAGATTGAAGTCATCTATACACCGGGGCATACGATCGGGGGATGCTGCTATTATCTTCCGGCAGAGGGAGTGCTATTTTCAGGAGACACGCTGTTCTGTGCCTCTGTGGGGAGATCAGACTTCCCGACAGGAAGTGCCGGGCAGCTGATCCGCTCTATAAAGGAGAAGCTGATGTGTCTTCCGGAGGAGACGAAGGTGTATCCCGGACATATGGATGAGACGACGATAGCCTTTGAGAAGGCGAATAATCCATTTCTTTAGAAGGATAGAAAGCGGAAATTGATCATGATTGAAATCAATAGTAAAGATACATTGTATATGTATAATTTATATCATATCACCAAAGCCTTTTTTCCGAATACGGAGATCAGGCAGCAGGTGGATGAAGGGCAAGAACCTCTTATAAAACTCAAGTTGGAAGGAGGCTCTTGCTTTTCCATTGCAGCGGAAGAAATAAATAAGTTTACAGACCGTCAGGACGGAAAACGTTATGTCACGAAGAAGGTTTATGACTGGCTGTCAGATAAGACCGGGATACATCTCGCATGGGGGATGCTGACAGGAGTAAGGCCGACAAAGCTTGTGATGCAGAAAATAGAATCTGGAATGGAACGAGAAGAAATAATAAAGTTTCTAAAGAACGCATATGGTGTCTCTGATGAGAAAGCGCAGCTTGCGTGGGAGATTGCCCAAAGAGAGAAGACATTGTTAGGCAAACTGGATTATAACAGCGGCTACAGCCTTTACGTGGGAATCCCATTCTGTCCGAGTATCTGTTCCTACTGTTCCTTCAGCTCCTCACCTCTTGAGAAATGGAAAGGTAATATGGACTCCTATTTGGATGCCTTGTGTAAGGAAATCACAGCGATCGGGAAGGCAGCAGAAGGAAAGAAACTGAATACCATTTATATCGGCGGAGGGACACCTACGACATTGGAGGCTCATCAACTGGAACGGCTTCTTGGGACCATTGATTCCGTATTTTCCTGCGAGCACTTGAAAGAGTTTACGGTGGAGGCGGGCCGGCCGGACAGTATTACGAAAGAAAAGCTGGAAGTGATCTCCAGGTTTCCGGTCAGCCGGATTTCTATTAATCCGCAGACTATGCAGCAGAAGACGCTGGATGCGGTGGGTCGCAGGCACACCGTGCAGGATGTGAAGGATGTCTTTCACATGGCAAGGTCTCTCGGATTTGAGAATATCAATATGGATCTGATCGCAGGCCTTCCCGGGGAGGATGCAGGCGATATGCAGGATACCCTAAAGCAGATCGAAGCGCTTGGGCCAGACAGCCTGACTGTACACGCTCTTGCAATCAAAAGGGCGGCGAAGTTCGGCCAGGAGCACAGGGAGCTTGACCTGCACACCGAGATCGAACAGATGGTGAAGGACAGTGCAGATTCTGCCGCCCGGATGGGGCTTGTTCCATATTATTTATACCGCCAGAAGAATATTGCGGGAAATTTTGAGAATGTTGGCTATGCAAAGGTTGACAAAGCCGGAATATACAATATACTTATTATGGAAGAAAAGCAGACGATCCTTGCAGCAGGTGCAGGCGCTTCTACCAAGATCGTACTCCCGGAGAAGATCGAGATGGGGAACGGGAAGAAGACGAACCTGGTTCGGATCGAGAATGTAAAGGACATTACGGAATATATCAGCCGTATTGACGAAATGATAGAGCGAAAAGGAGAATGGTTATGGCGTTAAAGAAGAAACCGGTTACCGGAATGAAAGACATGATGCCCGCCGAGATGGAAATCAGAGATTATGTGATCGGGCTGATCAAGGAAACTTACAAAGCATTCGGATTCTCTTCTATAGAGACACCGTGTGTGGAACACATCGAGAACCTGTGCAGCAAGCAGGGCGGAGATAACGAGAAGCTGATCTTTAAGATTTTAAAAAGAGGAGAGAAGCTAAAGATCGATTCTGCACAGTCAGAGAGCGACCTGGTAGACGGAGGACTGCGCTATGACCTGACAGTACCGCTGTCCCGTTACTATTCTAACAATGCAAATGATCTGCCGTCACCGTTTAAAGCGCTGCAGATGGGAAATGTATGGCGTGCAGACAGACCGCAGAGGGGACGTTTCCGCCAGTTCATGCAGTGCGATATCGACATTTTAGGGGAGCCGAGTAACTTGGCAGAGATTGAGCTGATCCTAGCCACATCGACCTTACTTGGGAAATTGGATTTTAAGAACTTTACCATCCGCATCAATGACCGCAGATTTTTGAAGGCAATGGCGGCGTACAGCGGATTCAAAGAGGAAGATTACGAGAATGTATTTATCATTCTTGACAAGATGGACAAGATCGGTATGGATGGAGTGGCGTCTGAATTAGAGGAGTGTGGATATGCGAAAGAATCGGTGGAAAAGTATCTTCAGCTTTTCAAAGAAATTACGAATGACGTGGAAGGCGTGCGTTTCTGCAAGGAAAAACTGGAAGGCTTTCTCCCGGATGAAGCGGCGGCTTCACTGGAGATGATCATCACAAGCGTAGAGAGTGCGAAAGAGGCAGAATTCAAGATCAGCTTTGACCCGACACTGGTGCGCGGAATGTCCTACTATACAGGAACGATCTTCGAGATTTCTATGGATGAGTTTGGCGGGAGTGTCGGCGGCGGCGGACGCTATGACGAGATGATCGGTAAATTTACCGGGCAGAATACACCGGCAGTCGGATTCTCCATCGGTTTCGAGCGGATCGTCATGCTGCTGCTTGAGCGAGGCTATCAAGTGCCGTCAAGCAAGTCAAAGAAAGCATTTCTAATTGAAAAGAACATGCCCAAGGAAGGAATGCTCAGGGTCCTGGATCTCGCAAAAGAGCAACGCGCTGCAGGGAAACAGGTCATGATCGTCAATATGAAGAAAAATAAAAAATTCCAGAAAGAACAATTGGCAGAACAGGGATATGAGGATATCGTGGAATGCTACCGCGATTCCGTTCATGAACTGTAAATTGTGAAAAATGTGTGAAAGGGGTCTGACCCTTTTGCAAAGGGGTCAGACCCCTTTGTAAAACCGGCAGCCTCCTGTTGAAAAAGAGAGGATGAAAATTATGGCTGAGTCAATGAAGGGATTAAAGAGAACCCATCGCTGTGCGGAATTATCCAGTGCAAACATCGGCGAAAATGTTACCGTGATGGGCTGGGTACAGAAGAACAGGAATAAGGGCGGCATTGTATTTGTGGATCTGCGTGACCGTTCCGGCATCCTGCAGATTGTATTTGAAGGGGAAGAGAAGGCAGAACTGATCGAGAAAGCTGCAAAGCTGCGCAGTGAGTTTGTGGTTGCAATCGTGGGAAAGGTCGAGGCGAGAAGCGGGGCAGTGAATCCGAATCTTGCAACAGGCGAGATTGAGATCAGGGCAGAGGAGCTTAGAATCCTCTCTGAATCCGAGACACCGCCGTTCCCGATCGAGGAGAACAGTAAGACGAAGGAGGAGCTTCGCCTGAAATACCGCTATCTGGATCTTAGAAGACCGGATCTTCAGAGAAACCTGATGATGAGGAGCAGAGTTGCGACCCTGACGCGTCAGTTTTTATCAGACGAGGGGTTCTTAGAGATTGAGACCCCGGTCCTTGGAAAGAGTACACCGGAAGGTGCAAGGGATTATCTGGTGCCGAGCCGTATCCATCCGGGAAGTTTTTATGGACTTCCTCAGTCTCCGCAGCTGTTTAAGCAGCTTTTGATGTGCTCCGGCTATGACCGTTACTTCCAGATCGCAAAATGTTTCCGCGATGAGGATCTCCGTGCAGACAGACAGCCGGAGTTTACCCAGATTGACATGGAGCTTTCTTTTGTAGATGTGGATGATGTGATCGATGTGAATGAGAGACTTCTTGCGAAGCTGTTTAAAGAGGTTCTGGATGTGGATGTGACCCTTCCGATTCCGAGAATGACCTGGCAGGAGGTGATGGATCGTTTTGGTTCCGATAAGCCGGATATCCGTTTCGGCATGGAGCTTGTGAATGTGACTGAAGTTGTGAAAGACTGTGATTTTGTTGTATTTAAAGGTGCCATTGAAAATGGCGGGACTGTCCGTGGTATCAATGCAAAAGGACAGGGAGGCATGCCTCGTAAGAAGATCGACAAGCTGGTTGATTTTGCAAAGGATTTTGGTGCAAAGGGGCTGGCCTACATTGCACTGCAGGAAGATGGCAGCGTGAAGTCTTCCTTTGCAAAATTCATGACAGAAGAAGGCATGAGCAGCCTGATCCAGGCCATGAATGGAGAGCCGGGAGACCTGCTTTTGTTTGCGGCTGACAGGAATAAGGTAGTCTGGGACGTGCTGGGAAATCTGCGTCTGGAGATCGCAAGACAGATGGAGATCCTGAATAAGGATGAGTATAAATTTGTATGGATCACAGAATTCCCGCTTCTGGAGTGGAGTGATGAGCAGAACCGCTTCCTGGCAATGCACCATCCGTTTACCATGCCGATGGAGGAGGATCTCATGTATATTGATTCAGATCCGGGCAGAGTGCGTGCAAAGGCATATGATATCGTGCTCAATGGAAATGAGATCGGAGGAGGAAGTGTCCGTATTTTCCAGAATGACGTACAGGAGAAGATGTTCGAGGTGCTCGGCTTTACAAAAGAGCAGGCATACGAGCAGTTTGGATTCCTTCTGGATGCGTTTAAATACGGTGTACCGCCTCATGCAGGGCTTGCATATGGTTTAGACCGTCTTATCATGCTGATGGCGAAGGAAGACAGCATTCGTGACGTTATGGCTTTCCCGAAGGTAAAAGATGCTTCCTGTCTGATGACAGAGGCACCAAGTGTCGTAGATGAGAAACAGCTGGAAGAGCTGGGGCTGAAAGCGGTCACAGAATAGTGTGATTCAGGATAAAAAGAGTAAGAGGCAGTTTTTTTCTTTAGGAAAGGAACTGCCTCTTAAATAAGACCTATTGCCCCCTTGGAATTATGGTTTGGTGAAAGAATTGCGGCAGGAACATCGGTATGATATTGAGTGAGATAGTGTATATTATATATAAAATACAAAAAATATAAAAAAGTTGAAAAAAACTGTTGACAATCTGAACTTCATATAGTATAGTAATTATTGTTCCGGTGAGGTACTAAAACAGGAACGAAAAACAAACGCGATAGTGGCTCAGCTGGTAGAGTACGACCTTGCCAAGGTCGGGGTCGCGGGTTCGAATCCCGTCTATCGCTTTTTGGTATCCCGTCAGGGTAACGAAAGTGAGTGTTAAGATAATGATCTGCTTTAAAGATTCATTGTTTTAGCACTATTTTTTTATGGTTTAGGAGTGTATACGATATCAGGTAAACGGAAGAAAAGAAACGAAGTGAAGCTCATGAAGACACAGGAAGGGATACCGGTCATTTATGCCCGGTATCCCTTCCTATTAATTCGTCGATACTGATCTCATAGATATCTGCGATTGTCCATAAGGTATAGATATCAGGGATCCGGCTGCCCGTCTCGTATGTGGATACAGTCTGACGCGACATATTAAGAGGTTTTGCCAGATCGATCTGAGTCATTTTACGGGCAGTCCGATGCTGCTTTAGCCGATTACCAAGTTTATTTTCTGTCATCTACATCACCTAACTTATTTAAACTTATAGTAATTCTAAACTTTGCTTTATACAGATAGATACGTGTGTTCCTAAAATTATAGTATAAATAGATCCTCAACAGGCATCCCAAGAGCCTTAGAGAGAAGAAGAGCTGTTTCGATGGACGGATTGGTTGTTGTACCAGATTCAATTGCTGATATAGTAGTTCGAGGAACACCGCTCAATCTGCTTAATTTTTGTTGTGACCAGTCTTTTTCCCAACGTAATTCCTGTAGTCTATTGTTCATATATTTACACACCTGGTTGAATTGTATATAGTATGCGTAAATTCCAGCTTTCGTTTACATATCAAATAGTAACATATAAAACTGACCGATATCTGTCGACTTTTTACGACAAAATCCGTAAGTATTTATTTTTTGGATTGTTTAATTAATGTGAGAGTATCAAAAAATATAAAAGAGGCTCGATAACAAGCCTCTTTTGGGGAATGAATATTTTTTTATACGGAGTAAAGAAATCTGATGTATTTAAATCACATCCTTTTTAAAAATGACATTAACTGTAACTTGTGGCATAGCATAAGAATAACATTTTTCGGGGGAAATTGAAAGAAGGAAATTAGGATCTGTAGTATTGCATTAATAGGGGATAAAATAATCTCAATAAAATCTTTCTGGCTTTTCTCATCTGATTGTGCTATAATATGACCCAATAAAATTTTAACGCGGTAAAGGAGTGCAGAGATGGAGCAGAAAAAGATAAAAGCAGCCCTGCTTGGACTGGGAACGGTCGGAACAGGTGTATATAAGCTGATACACAGAAGAGAAGATGTCATGGAGCGTACTATAGGGGCAGAGCTTGAGATTTCCAGAATATTGGTACATAATTTGAAGAAAGCCAGGGAAGGTGTGGATGCTGCACTTCTGACGGATAACTGGCAGGAAATCCTGGAGGATGAAGAGATTCAGATCGTGATCGAAGTGATGGGAGGGATTGAGCCTGCCAGAACGATGATCGTGGATGCACTTCATGCAGGGAAGCATGTAGTTACTGCAAACAAGGATCTGGTTGCGGAATATGGCAGGGAGCTTCTGGATGCAGCAGAGGAGGGAAAGTGTGACTTTCTGTTCGAGGCAGCGGTGGCCGGCGGAATTCCGATCATTCGTCCGTTGAAGCAGTGCCTGGCAGGTAATGATATTTCCGAGGTGATCGGGATCGTAAACGGAACGACGAACTATATTTTGACAAAAATGTTTGAGGATAATATGAGCTTTGAGGAAGCTCTTGCGAAGGCGACAGAATTAGGTTATGCGGAGGCGGACCCGACAGCAGATGTAGAAGGACTGGATGCAGGACGCAAAGTAGCGATCATGGCTTCTATTGCTTTTCATTCCAGAGTTGTTTTTCAGGATGTATACACGGAAGGGATCACAAAAATCACTTCCGAAGATATTGCCTACGCAAAGGAGTTTGACAGTGTGATCAAGCTGCTTGGTGTGGCACATAATACGGAGAATGGGATCGAGGCTGGAGTATATCCGATGCTGCTTAATAAAGAGCATCCGCTGGCATCAGTCAGGGATTCCTTTAATGCTGTATTTGTACATGGGGACGCAGTAGATGATGCCATGTTCTACGGCAGAGGAGCAGGCGAGCTGCCGACTGCCAGTGCGGTTCTGGGAGATGTGATTGATGTGGCAAGGGACATTGCATATCAGTGTACAGGCCGGATCAGCTGTACCTGTTATAAGGAGCTGCCGATCAAGGACTTTGACGACGTAAAGAATAAATTTTTCCTTAGAATGCAGGTGAAGAACCAGCCGGGAGTGTTGGCATGCATTGCCAAGGTATTCGGAGATCATAAGGTTAGTATCGCCAGAGTTGTACAGAAAAGAGTACGTGACCATGAGGCGGAACTGGTCATTGTAACGGAGAAAGTAAAAGAATATCATTTAAAGGATGCGCTTAGGGAATTAGAGGAAATGGACAGCATTCTGGAGATCAGCAGTGTGATCAGAGAATATTGATCGGCAGGAAGATAAAATGGCAAGCCGGCAGCGTTCGTGATGAGTATTGATAAGGGACGTCATTAGCAGGATTCAAGGATCAGAGATGATATGCGAAAGAGAGGTGTGTGAAGTTGACACACCTCTTTTATAATGGTATAACAGTAGATAGCGTGCTATATATTGCAGGAAGAGATGGGAAAAGGTGTACCCCCTGGGTATACATATAAGTGAAAAATGCGAAAAAGGAGATCAGCATGGAGAGAAGAAGTCAGCCGATCGGATTTACCGTGAAACAGATTAATAACGTGTTTGAAAAGGATCTGAATGAAAAGCTGAGAACAATCGGAATTACAGCATCCCAATGTGCTGTGTTGGATTATCTGTTCCATACGAACCAGGAAGAAGTCAGTCAGCGGGATGTAGAGCGTCATTTGAGTCTGAAGAACCCAACTGTGACCGGATTATTAAAAAGACTGGATGAAAAAGGCTTCATCTTCTGTGTGCCGAATGCAGTTGATAAGAGGAAGAAGAATATCTATCTCACAGAAAAAGCCTATGACATTCAGCGCAGGATGGAAGCTGACCGCAGAAAGATGGATCGGGAGATGACCCGCGGGATGACCAAAAAAGAAATTGCTGCCCTTACAAGGGGGCTTGAGAAAATGTTATATAATATAGCAGACCCATAAAAGATGAAAGAGTCAAATATTCAAAATAAACATAATTATTCGAAATTAGGAGAAAACGGAGAGCAAAAGGGTCTGACCCCTTTGCAGGAAAGGAGACAACAACATGAGTTATGCAGATCAGTTATTTATCAATATGTGCCAGGACATCATCGAGAACGGCACCAGTACGGAAGGGGAAAAGGTACGTCCGGTTTGGGAGGACGGGACGTCTGCTTATACGATCAAAAAGTTTGGAGTGGTGAACCGGTATGATCTTTCTAAGGAGTTTCCGGCGCTGACGCTGCGCAGGACGGGGATCAAGAGCTGTGTGGATGAGATGCTGTGGATCTGGCAGAAGAAGTCCAATAATATCCATGAACTGAATAGCCATATCTGGGACAGCTGGGCGGATGAGGACGGTTCCATCGGAAAAGCGTATGGCTATCAGATGGGAGTAAAGCATCAGTATAAAGAGGGGATGATGGATCAGGTTGACCGCGTGATCTATGATCTGAAAAATAACCCATACAGCCGCAGGATCATGACAAATATCTATGTGCACCAGGATCTGCATGAGATGCGCCTGTATCCCTGTGCATATAGCATGACCTTTAATGTGACAAAAGAAGCAGGAAGTGAGAAACTGACGCTGAATGGGATTCTGAACCAGCGCTCACAGGATATTCTGGCCGCTAACAATTGGAATGTGTGCCAGTATGCGGTACTTCTGCATATGCTCGCCCAGGTATGTGATATGAAGGCCGGGGAACTGGTCCATGTGATCGCTGACGCTCATATTTATGACAGACATATTCCGCTGATCAAAGAGCTGATTTCCAGGGAGCCTTATCCGGCGCCGAAGTTCTGGCTGAATCCAGAAATTAAGGATTTTTATGAGTTTACGACAGATGACGTGCGTCTTGATGATTACCAGACTCATCCGCAGATCAAGAATATACCGATTGCAGTTTAATAGGACTTAATAAAGGGAGGAATTACAATGAATTTAATTGCAGCAGCAGACAAAAACTGGGCCATTGGCTATCAGAACAGACTTTTGGTGAGCATTCCGTCAGATATGAAGTTTTTCCGCGAGACGACATCGGGAAAGGTGGTCGTCATGGGAAGAAAGACACTGGAAAGTTTCCCGAATGGGATGCCTCTTAAGAACAGAGTAAACATTGTCCTGACATCTAACAGAGATTATTGTGTAAAAGATGCTGTTATTGTGCATACTTTAGAGGAATTACAGGAAGAATTGAAAAAATATAAATCAGAAGATATCTATGTGATCGGAGGAGACAGTGTATACAGACAGCTGCTCGATTATTGTGATACTGCATTGATCACAAAGATCGACCATGCATTTCAGGCAGATACTTATTTCCCGAATCTGGATGAAAGAGAGGAATGGGAGCTGGTACAGGAAAGTGAAGAGCAGACCTGTTTTGACCTGGAATACCGGTTCACGAGATATGAGCGCCGTAAGTAGACGCACTGAGACAGAAAGTAAGTGAAATTTTAATGATAAAAAAGACATGGATAAATACAAGAAAAAAAGCCGGAAGAAACTTAAAGGGCAGGAAACGTGGTCTTGCTCTGCTTCTGGCCTTTTCGGCTGCCTTCATTTTGGGATGTGCCTCATCACAGTCTGACCAGCGTGACAGGCAGGAAAAGTCAGATCGGACCGGGAGAGAAAAGATAAAAGTGGTCACGACTATTTTCCCGCAGTATGACTTTGTGCGGGAGCTTGCAGGGGACAGAGTCGATCTTAAAATGCTCTTAAAGCCGGGAGAGGAGAGCCATTCTTATGAGCCGACACCTAAGGATATCATCGATATCCAGAATTGTGATCTGTTTATTTATGTGGGCGGAGAAAATGATGCCTGGGTGGAGGATATCCTGGAGTCTATGGACAACAGAGGCAGAAGGGATCTCCGGCTTGTGGACTGTGTGGACACAGTGGAGGAAGAGCATGTCAAGGGAATGAAAGAAGAGCGCCATGTGGGAACTGAGGAAGCCCATGAGGGAGAACTGGATGAGCATGTGTGGACATCTCCCAAAAATGCAGAGAGGATCGTGGAAAAACTGTCTGAACTTTTAGGTGAGGCAGATCCGGAATATGCAGAGGAGTACAGGAAGAAAGCCCAGGCATACGAAGGGAAGCTTAAGAACCTGGACCTGCAGTTTCAGAAGGTCGTGGAGGAATCGCCAGGACATACTCTCCTTTTTGGGGACCGTTTTCCATTCCGGTATTTTACGAAGGAGTATGGGCTGGATTATTATGCGGCATTTCCGGGATGCGCATCGGACACAGAGCCGAGTGCATCGACCATGGCATTTCTGATCAATAAGGTAAAGGAAGACAAAATTCCGGTAGTCCTTAAAATGGAGCTGAGTAATGATCAGATCGCGAAAGCGGTGGCGGAGGCGACAGGTGCCAGGGTAAAGGTGTTCTACAGCTGCCATAATATCACGGCAGAACAATTTAAGGAGCACGTCACATATTTGGATATGATGGAGAAAAATGTTGAGACGTTGAAGGAGGCGCTGGCAGATGGCACTGATTAAATGCGAGAATATATCCATTGCCTATGAGGGGCAGACGGTGGTGCATGACCTGTCTTTCGAGGTAGGACAGGCGGATTATCTTGGCATCATCGGGGAAAATGGTTCGGGAAAAAGTACTCTTGTAAAAAGCCTTCTTGGTTTAAAGGCACCGGCAAAGGGGAAGATCCTTTTGGGCGATGGGCTGAAACAGAATGAGATCGGATATCTTCCGCAGCAGACAGATGTGCAGAAGGATTTCCCGGCAAGTGTGTATGAGGTGGTCCTGTCCGGGCGGCTCAACAGCAGAGGGTTACGCCCTTTTTATACGGCAGCAGATAAGGGAAAAGCCAGAGAGAATATGGAGCTGCTTGGAATCAGGGATTTGCAGCGCCAGTGCTTTCGGGATCTTTCAGGAGGGCAGAAACAGAGAGTGCTTTTGGCCCGGGCGCTGTGTGCCACAAAGAAGCTGCTTTTATTGGATGAGCCTGTGACAGGGCTGGACCCCATCGTGACACAGGAATTCTACCAGCTGATCAATGAGATCAATAAAAAGGCAGGGATCGCAGTGGTCATGGTTTCACACGATATCGAGAGTACAATGGCATATGCCAGCCATATCCTGCATTTACAGGAGACTGCGCTTTTCTTTGGTACGGCGGATGCTTATAGGGAAAGCGGGATCGGAAAAGAATTTTTGAGAGGTGGTGAGTACCATGGCCGGAAAAATAATTGAGATGTTTTCCTATCCGTTTATGGTGAGAGCGATCCTGGCAGGCTCCCTGGTATCACTGTGTTCTGCACTGCTGGGAGTCAGCCTTGTGCTGAAAAGATATTCCATGATCGGGGATGGGCTTTCTCATGTGGGATTTGGTGCTTTAGCCATTGCGACAGCTGCAAATGCGGCGCCGCTGGCCGTAGCGATCCCTGTTGTGATCCTGGCGGCGGTGCTGCTTCTTCGCATCAGCGGAAATAGTAAGATCAAAGGAGATGCGGCGATCGCGCTGATCTCCACAGGAGCACTTGCGGTCGGCGTGATGGTGATTTCTATGACGACCGGGATGAATACGGATGTGTACAATTATATGTTCGGCAGCATCCTGGCGATGAGCGGTGAGGATGTGGAATTAAGCCTGATACTTTCGGCGGCAGTGCTGGTCCTTTATCTCCTGTTCTATCATAAGATATTTGCCATTACGTTTGACGAGACCTTTGCGCGTGCTACAGGCGTCAAAGCAAATCTGTATAACACTATGATCGCAGTCCTGACAGCGGTTACGATCGTGCTGGGGATGCGGATGATGGGAGCGCTGCTGATATCCAGTCTCATTATATTCCCGGCATTGACATCTATGAGGCTGTGCAAGACATTTAAAAGTGTCATAGTAAACTCTGCAGTTATCTCGGTCGTTTGTTTGTTTATTGGAATCTCGATTTCATATGTATGGGCTGCCCCGGCAGGGGCCAGTGTCGTGATCGTAAATATGGGGGCACTGTTCTTATATACAATCGCGGGTGCGGTAAAAAATAAAAATTTTTAACTTCATCAGGGAAGCAGTGAGGCGGATTTTAGGATATCCGATGTGTGGATGGATTTGGAGGAGATAATATGTTGGCTGCAGCGGCAGTTTTGATGGCTGTGTTTGGTGGGATCTATTTTTCACGGAAAGAAAGCGGGAGTAGAAAGCCGTTGGTCTTCAAGGCTGCGGCAACCTGCATGCCTGTGCTTTTGACATTGTACCATGCCTGGGGAACAAAAGAGGCGGCTTCCTGGTGGCTTTTTGCAGGGCTTCTCTGTTATATGGCGGCGGATGTCCTTTTGGAGATCTGGTTCTTAAGCGGTGTCGCTGCATTTGGAATCGGACATATCTGCGTCGTGATGAGCCTGGCCGGAAGCGGTGCAGCCTCCGGATATGTGACTGCGGTATTTTTGATCCTTTATGCCGGAATGTTCCTGGTGGTCAGGAAGTATGTCAAGGATCTGGGAAATCTGTTTTTGCCCGGGGCCGTTTATGCAGCGCTTCTTTGTCTGATGGCGGCAAAGGCGGTTTCTATGGGGATCAATAGCCGGGAGCTTCAATCTGTACTGGCAGGGATCGGCGGGGTCTGTTTTGTGATCTCGGATACGATCCTGGGATGGAGCTATTTAAGCGGGAAGCAGAATCGCAGCTATCGTGCGGTACTTCTGTTCCTTTACTATACGGCGGTGTATCTGCTGGCAGCAGGACGGTATCTGTGATAAGAGGCAGGGGCACCGGGAAAAATGAGGTCAGAAATCAGGGAGCCGCAGACAGGCTTTACTGCTTATATTTCGGTACAGAATAAAAAAGATCAAGAATATGACATTGACAAAGTTAAAAACACACACTATAATAAATATAAATTTACCAAAACAGAAGTTGTGAAATGCTAAGACAGGGAGGAGTACATAGGAACCGGATGCCAAGAGAGAAGACGGCTGGTGGAAGTCTTCGTGACGGAACTATGGAAGTAGCCCCCGAGCAGTGAACCGAACAGGCCGCGGGCCCAAGTAAGCTTCAACGTTGTTCCTACGTTACAGGGAAGCAGTATCGGAAGCAGTTCCTGTACTGGCAGAGTGCAGAGAGAAGACTCTCTGAAGTTAGGTGGTAACACGGATTGCAGATTCGCCCTAAGCTAAGTATAGCTTAGGGCTCTTTTCACTTTCAGGGGCAGTTAAGAGCACGGTATGAGTAAAGACAACTGGGGAAATAAAGGAGGTATATGCATGAGACAGATTTCAGGAAACAAATTGTTGGTAAAGGCATTGAAAGAAGAAGGGGTAGATACACTCTTCGGCTATCCGGGCGCCTGTACGATCGATATCAGCGATGAGCTTTACAAGCAGGAGGATATCCGGGTGATCCTGCCGAGACATGAGCAGGCTCTTGTGCATGAGGCGGATGCCTATGCGAGAACGACAGGAAAGGTGGGTGTCTGTCTGGTTACCAGCGGACCGGGGGCCACGAACCTGGTCACAGGCTTAGCAACAGCCAATTATGACAGTGTTCCACTTGTGTGTTTTACCGGGCAGGTGGCAAGACATCTGATTGGAAATGACGCTTTCCAGGAAGTTGATATTGTGGGAATTACAAGAAGCATCACGAAGTACGGTGTCACAGTCCGCAATCGGGAGGATCTGGGAAGGATCATTAAGGAAGCATTTTATATTGCAAGGACAGGAAAACCAGGTCCGGTACTGATAGACCTGCCCAAGGATGTTATGGCAGAGTTAGGCAGCGCAGAATACCCGTCAGAGGTGAATATCCGCGGTTATAAGCCAAATACCAATGTACATATCGGACAGCTGAAAAGAGCGATCAAGATGCTCCATAAGGCGGAACGCCCTCTGTTTCTCGCAGGCGGCGGTGTGAATATTGCAAGGGCAAATGATATTTTTACAAAGATTGTGGAAAAGACGAACATCCCGGTCATTACAACGGTTATGGGAAGGGGAGCGATCCCAACCAACCATCCGCTGTATATAGGAAATCTTGGAATGCACGGTGCATATGCGGCAAATATGGCAGTCAGTGAGTGTGACCTTCTGTTCTCCATCGGAACCAGATTTAATGACAGGATCACCGGTAAACTACACGCATTTGCGCCAAAAGCACAGATCGTACATATCGATATCGATACTGCCGCGATCTCCAGAAATATCCATGTAGATATCCCTATCGTTGCTGATGCGAGGGAGGCTGTATTAAAGATGCAGGAGTACGTGGAGCCGTGTGAGACGGGAAAATGGCTGGAGCAGGTGAATGCATGGCAGGCAGAGCATCCGCTGATGATGAAGAAGCATGCAGAGATGGGGCCGAAGGATATCATTGATGAGATCAACCGCCAGTTTGATGAGGCGATCGTGGTAACCGATGTGGGGCAGCATCAGATGTTTGCCGCCCAGTATGTAGAAATAACGGAAAAGAAACAGATCATAATGTCCGGCGGTCTGGGAACCATGGGATATGGCTTCCCGGGAGCAGTCGGAGCGAAGCTTGGAAATCCCGACACTCCGGTCATTGCGATCTCAGGTGACGGAGGAATGCAGATGAATATCCAGGAATTTGCAACTGCAGTTCTGGAGGAGCTTCCGGTTATTTTATGTGTATTTAATAACACCTATCTTGGCATGGTGCGCCAGTGGCAGAAGCTGTTTTACGGAAAACGGTATGGTATGACGAATTTAAGATCCGGTGCCCTGTTCCGCAGGACGGAAGGAAGAGAAATGCCTGAGTATACACCGGATTTTGTAAAGCTGGCAGAAAGCTACGGGGCTAAGGGAATCCGCGTGACAAAGACAGAGGAGATCGCGGCAGCCTTTGAGGAAGCAAAGAAGAACACCAAGGTTCCGACGTTGATCGAATTTATCATAGATCCGGAGGAGATGGTATACCCGATGATCCAGCCGGGCGGAACACTGGAAGAGATGATCATGGATTGTTAAAGGAGTAAAAGAGTATGGATAATAGTCTGAAAAAAAGATGGATTTCATTATATGTAGAGAATCAGGTAGGTGTTCTTTCAAAAATTTCCGGTTTGTTTTCCGGCAAGTCTTACAATCTGGACAGCCTGACCGTGGGAACGACCGAGGATCCCACGATTTCCAGGATGACGATCGCTACGGTGAGCGATGATGAGACCTTTGAGCAGATCAAAAAGCAGCTGAACCGCCTTGTGGAAGTCATCAAGGTGATTGATTTTACGGATATATTTGTGAGGATGAAGGAGATTCTGTATATCAAGGTGAGAAAGTGTACCCAGGAGGATAAGGTGGAGCTGTTCCAGATCGCTGAGACTTTCAAGGCCCGGGTCATTGATTATGGCAAGGACAGTCTGCTTTTGGAATTCGTGCAGACGGCTGCGAAGAACGATGCGGTTATCAAGCTGATGAAGGAAGAATTCAAGAATATCGAAGTGGTGCGAGGCGGAAGTGTAGGAATTGAATCGATCAGCATGATGGAGCGTTAGGAGGAGCGGGAGCCAAAACTTTGGGTATCCGGCGTGAAGAAAACATAACAGAGAGCAGGAAGCAATGCCAGAAAAAACAGAGCGCGCTCTTGAATTTTGTGCCGGGAAGTATTATAATTGGCACAAGGATAGAATTTGGACTGCATGTATGCAGAGGAATGGAGGAGATACAGATGGATAAGAAAAATATTGACTGGGAGAATCTTGGATTTGGATATATCACAACGGACAAAAGATATGTAGCCAATTTCAAAGATGGAAAATGGGAGGAAGGTGGTCTGATCGATGACCCGAATATCGTGATGAATGAATGTGCCGGAGTCCTGCAGTATGCGCAGACTATCTTCGAAGGGTTAAAGGCATATACGACAGAGGACGGACATATCGTGACCTTCCGCCCTGACCTGAACGGACAGAGAATGGAAGACTCTGCAAGAAGACTGGAGATGCCTGTATTTCCGGCAGAGCGTTTTGTGGAAGCTGTAGTACAGACTGTCAGGGCCAATGCGGCATATGTTCCGCCGTTTGGCTCAGGAGCAACACTCTATGTAAGACCGTACATGTTCGGAAGCAACCCGGTGATCGGAGTGAAGCCGGCAGACGAATATCAGTTCCGTGTATTTACGACTCCGGTAGGTCCATATTTTAAAGGCGGCGTAAAGCCACTTACTCTGTGTGTATCAGACTTTGACCGTGCAGCACCGAACGGAACAGGGCATATTAAAGCCGGACTGAACTATGCGATGAGCCTTCATGCAATCGTGACGGCACACGCGAATGGATACGATGAGAACATGTATCTGGATTCAGCGACCAGGACAAAAGTAGAGGAGACCGGCGGGGCCAATTTCCTCTTTGTGACAAAGGACAATAAAGTGGTTACCCCTCATTCCGACACTATTCTGCCTTCTATCACCAGACGTTCCCTTTTGTATGTGGCAGAGCATTATCTTGGACTGGAAGTGGAGGAAAGAGATGTATATCTGGATGAGGTCAGGGATTTTGCGGAATGCGGACTTTGCGGAACCGCAGCAGTTATCTCACCAGTCGGCAAGATCGTGGATCACGGCACAGAGATCTGCTTACCAAGTGGAATGGAAAAGATGGGACCGACGATCCAGAAGCTGTATGATACACTGACGGGAATCCAGATGGGGCGCATCGAGGCACCAAAAGGATGGATCAAGGTGATCGTTTAGTAAGAAGAATATATAACTGTATAGGAATTATAAAAGGCACTTCCAGAGGCAGGAAGTGCCTTTGCTTTACTATACTCACAGCTTAAAAACCCGCGTAGCAATATTAAAGTATATCAGGATCGAGCAGGTATCCACCATCGTCGTGATCAGCGGTGCAGCCATGATAGCCGGATCCAGATTGATCTTTTTGGCAAGCAGCGGCAGGATGCATCCGATCAGTTTTGAGATCATGATCGTTACAGCCAGAGAGGCTCCGATAACCAGCGCCAGTGAAGCATTGTGGTACATAATGAGGATCCTCACTCCGTTTGCCACAGCCAGGGCAAGTCCAACGACCATGGAAACACGGAATTCTTTGAACATAACCCGGAAAATATCGTGGAACTGTATTTCATTTAAGGCGATTCCGCGAATGATCAGGGTGGAACTCTGGGAACCACAGTTACCGCCGGTGTCCATCAGCATAGGAATAAAGGAAACAAGCAGCGGTATCGCAGCAAATGCATCTTCGTATTTGGTGATAATGGTCCCGGTAAGGGTCGCTGAAAACATCAGCACGAGCAGCCAGGCGATACGGTGTTTGGCGTGGGCCAATACAGAAGTATCAAAGTAGGTCTGCTCGCTTGGGCTCATAGCAGCCATCTTGGTGATATCCTCCGTGGCCTCATCTACCATGACATCCATGGCATCGTCGAAGGTGACGATCCCGACCATCAGCCCCTCGGCATCCAGCACAGGAATGGCAAGAAGGTCATATTTGCGGAAGAGCTGTGCCACTTCCTCTTTATCGGTATGCGTGTTGACGGAAATGATCTCGGTCTCCATCAGGTCTTTGATCAGCATCGTATCCTCAGAGGTCATCAATTCCTTCGCGGTAACGATTCCGATCAGCTTTCTCTTATCAGTCACATAGCAGGTGTAGATCGTCTCTTTATGAATTCCGGTCCTTTTGATATGGGCCATGGATTCCTCCACGGTCATAGACTGCCTTAAGCCCACATATTCTGTTGTCATGATACTTCCGGCGCTGTCATCCGGGTAGTTAAGGAGCAGGTTGATCATGTTCCTCTCGGACTGGCTGACCGTGTCCAGGATCCTTGTGACTAAGTTGGCGGGAAGCTCCTCTAACAGGTCCACCGTATCATCCATATATAAGTCATCTAAAAGCTCACGCAGCTCTTTTTCAGTAAACATTTCCACCAGATAAGTCTGCATGGAATTATTCATATTGGCAAATACCTCTGCCGCCTTGTCTTTGGAAATCAGGCGGAAAGCAAGAGCCAGTTCTTTGTCATCTAATTCGGAAAGAAGTGAGGCTATGTCCACTTCGTTCATGACATCTAAAATACTCCTTACAGCCTTGAATTGATGCTGAATAAGGAGTTCTACAAAAATATTTTTGTCCATCATAATAATATCTCCAATCTGTATTCAATTTTTTGAAACAATACGAATGATAACTGGCACCAGCGTCCATAACCTCACCACCTTTCCGAATAAAAAATTCAACATGCTTCCGGCAGTCCTCTTTTTCACAGGAGGATTCCTTCCAGGGAATGTTCCTTTACAATAGAAAAAACTCCGTCACTGCCTGAACAATGACGGAGTTATATCGCATACTCCGAAAAAAGATCCACCGTCCAAGCTTTAGCGTCACAGGGCATATCAATTGCATTAGGTTATGCCTTCACGACATAGCCTGCTAACCAGCTTGTTGTGTCTCCACAATCTCGCGGCAGCAATCTCAGGAAAATCCAAATCCCTGTGGTAGCCTCACCTACCGAAATGTTATATGTTATATTACGTTCTTATTGTAGTGCAAAGTGACAGGATGTGTCAAGGGAAAAATAATGGAGGGATCTTCGTTGAGGGATTTTCACTTTACATTTTCAGTTCCGCCAGGCATTGTTTTTTGTACTATGGGTGTGATATACTTTATAAGTTATATAGCAAACATGGATGAGGTGTTAGAAGAGATGGAGAAAATAAAGGAATCCAATGCTTATGAAAGCTTTGCTTCTGTTTACGACACATTGATGGACAATGTGCCATACGAAGAATGGGGTGCGTATCTGCACGGACTGCTTGAGGAATATGGGATTACAGAAGGGCTCGTGGTTGATTTAGGCTGTGGGACAGGCACGATGACAGAATATCTGGCTGATCGGGGATATGATATGATCGGGGTGGACAATTCCGGGGATATGCTGGCCATTGCCATGGAGAAAAAGATAGAATCCGGGCAGGAGATCCTGTATCTGATGCAGGATATGCGGGAGTTAGATCTATATGGTTCTGCCCGTGCCATTGTCAGCATCTGCGACTCTGTGAATTATATCACGGAACCGGAAGAGCTCTGTGAGGTGTTTCGACGTACAGGGCAGTTTCTGGATGAAGACGGGGTTTTTATTTTTGACTTTAACACAGACTATAAATACCGTGAGATCATCGGAGAGCAGACGATCGCTGAGGACCGCGAGGACTGCAGTTTTATCTGGGATAACTATTACTATGAAGAAGAACAGATCAATGAATATCGATTGAGCCTGTTTATCCGGGATGAGGAGCTGTCCAGGGAAAATGACGATATATTCCGGCGGTATCAGGAGACGCATTATCAGAGAGGGTACACTCTTCGTGAGATGGAAGCTTTGATTTGTTCAGCAGGAATGAGGCTTGTGAAGGCATATGATGCATTTACGAGAAACGAGCCGGCACAGGAAAGCGAAAGGATATATATGATCGTAAAAAAAGGAGAAGAGTCATGAAAGATTATATTGTAAGAGCAACGGCTGCGAACACACAGATCCGTGCATTTGCAGCGTCTACAACAAAACTGGTGGAACAGGCAAGACAGCATCATAATACAAGTCCGGTGGCGACCGCGGCATTAGGGCGTCTTTTGACAGGCGGTGTGATGATGGGCAGTATGATGAAGAATCCGGCGGATGTCCTGACACTTCAGGTGCAATGCGGCGGACCGATCGGCGGGATGACGGTTACAGCGGACAGCCAGGGGAATGTAAAAGGATATGTCAATCAACCGGATGTGCTCCTTCCGCCGAAGAACGGTAAGCTGGACGTGGGCGGTGCACTGGGACCGGGATTTTTGAACGTAATCAAAGATATGGGATTGAAAGAGCCATATTCGGGGCAGACTATTCTTCAGACAGGAGAGATCGCAGAAGATCTGACTTACTATTTTGCAACATCAGAGCAGGTGCCGTCTTCTGTCGGTCTGGGTGTGCTGATGGAAAAGGATAATACGGTGAGATGTGCAGGCGGATTTATCGTTCAGGTCATGCCGTTTATCGAGGATGAAGTACTGAATAAGCTGGAAGAAAACATTCAGAAGATCCAGTCCGTGACATCTATGCTGGACAACGGGCACACACCGGAAGAGATGCTCCATCAGGTGCTGGAAGGCCTGAATGTGGAGATCGTGGATACCCTGCCGGCACAGTTTTACTGTAACTGTTCCAAGGAGCGTATCGAGAAGGCGATCATCAGTATCGGAAAGAAGGATATCCAGTCCATGATCGATGATGGGGAGACTATTGAGGTGAAATGCCATTTCTGTAATACGGACTATCATTATACGGTAGATGAGTTAAAGGAACTGTTGAAAAAAAGCAGGTAGAAAAAGAGCAGCCAGAGAAAGAAAAGGCTGAAAACAAAAGCTGGAAAACATATGTTAGAGGCAGCATCAGGATTTTAGTGAGGAGGAAGGAAATGAAACAGGGATTTGTGAAGGTGGCAGCGGCAACGCCGGATATCCGCGTGGCAGATGTCAGATATAATACGGAGAAGATATGTGAGGCGATCGAAGCTGCAGCTGATGAGAGAGCGAAGATCGTTGTTTTCCCGGAACTGTGTATCACAGGCTATACATGTGAGGATCTATTTTCACAGGAGGTATTGATCAGGGAAGCAAGAACAGCTCTTCTGGAAATTACAAAGTTTACTGCAGATAAAGATATCCTGGTATTCGTAGGGGTTCCTTTGAGCGTGGATGGAGAGCTCTACAATGTAGCAGCAGCTTTGAACCGGGGAGAAGTTCTGGGACTGACTACAAAGACATTCCTTCCGAATTACGGAGAATTCTATGAGATGCGGCATTTTACACCGGGGCCGGAATCAGCGAGAAGGATTCTCTTTGAGGGAAATCTGGTTCCTTTCGGACCGCAGATTCTTTTCCAGGCGACGACGATGGAGGAATTGATCGTTACTGCAGAGATCTGTGAGGATGTCTGGTCCCCGATCCCGCCGAGTATTGAGGCTGCAATGGAAGGTGCAGCGGTGATCGTGAACTGCTCTGCAAGTGATGAGACCGTCGGAAAGGATAAGTACCGAAGAGATCTGATCGCAGGACAGTCTGCAAGGCTGATCGCAGGATATGTGTACGCCAATGCAGGAGAAGGGGAATCCACTACGGATCTGGTTTTTGGAGGTCATAATCTGATCGCAGAAAACGGAAGCGTACTGAAAGAATCAAGACGCTTTAGAAACGATATAATTTACTCAGAAATTGATATATTTCGCTTGATCGCAGAACGACGCAAGAATACAACGTTTAAGATGGCAGCAGGGCGTTCCCTGATCAGAGTACCGTTTTATGTGGAGCTGGAGAAGACGGAGCTGACCAGACAGTTCCCGAAGATGCCGTTTGTTCCGGCTAATGAGAAAGAACGGGCCAGACGCTGTGAGGAGATTCTGAATATCCAGGCCATGGGGCTTAAGAAGAGACTGGCACATACCCGTGCAAGGAGTGCTGTCGTAGGGATTTCCGGAGGTTTAGATTCTACCCTTGCACTGTTAGTGACGGCAAGGGCGTTTGATTTGCTTGGCAAGGATAAGAAGGATATCGTGGCAGTGACTATGCCATGCTTTGGTACCACGGACCGCACCTATCAGAATGCCTGTAAGATGACGGTACAGCTTGGAGCTACACTTCGTGAGGTACCGATCGCCGAGGCGGTCAGCGTTCATTTCCGCGATATCGGGCATGACCCGGAGGATCACAGCGTCACCTATGAGAATTCTCAGGCAAGAGAGCGGACGCAGGTAATCATGGACATTGCCAATGAGATGGGCGGAATGGTCATTGGAACGGGGGATATGTCAGAGCTGGCACTTGGCTGGGCAACCTATAACGGCGACCATATGTCTATGTACGGAGTTAATGCATCGGTACCAAAGACACTGGTGCGTCATCTTGTAAAATATGCTGCGGACGTGACAACAGATGAGGCATTAAAGAAGGTACTTTACGATGTACTCGATACGCCGGTCAGTCCGGAACTTCTGCCGCCGAAGGACGGGGACATCGCACAGAAGACGGAGGATCTGGTGGGACCTTATGAGCTTCACGATTTCTTCTTATATTATATGCTGCGCTTCGGATATGCTCCGAGCAAGATCTTTAGGCTCGCTGCGCGGACCTTCGAGGACAGCTATGATACTGTAACGATCTTAAAGTGGCTGGAGACCTTCTGCCGGAGGTTCTTCTCACAGCAGTTCAAGCGTTCCTGCCTGCCGGACGGACCGAAGGTCGGTACGGTTGCGCTTTCACCGAGAGGGGATCTTCGGATGCCGAGTGATGCGTGTGCCACAGTGTGGCTTAACGATCTGGAGCATATTTCTTTGATGGAATAAATAAGTGGCAACAGCGCGTGTGAACTGTAACAATGAGTGAACTGAAATAAATTAATTTTTGGGTTGACAGAAAAATAGATAAATGCTAGGATAAAAATAACAAAAAATTATAAAATATGACCAATACTTATATAGGTTCATAATCGGATGGACGTTTCTACCAACTACCGGAATAGTTGACTATAAGTATCTGCGGAGGTATCTCTGTAGCTGCTTATAGTCATTTTTTTATGCAGAAAAAATTTGCTGCTGTTACGGAGATGGGAAAGGAGACGACAACCGATGAATGAATCTATTTTTATTTTGAAAGGTAACCTTGTTTATAGTAAGAGTGCTAAGGAATTCGAAGTA
>NZ_JBZUUL010000014.1:0-14261 GCF_058819085.1 Faecalicatena sp. | reverse complement strand
ATTTTCCTGTCCGGTCAGCCGGAGCATGTTCGCATCATTGAGGTGTAAGTTCCGGACGGGTGTGTTATAATAAAACAACGGGAGAACTCTCCGAGGAGTTTGAGTAACACACGGGTAACTGACAAAATCCTTGAAAAGCCTTATTTTTCAAGGGTCGGAATTATGCAAACGTTAATCAATTGCATATTATTTATGTATGGAAAACCCACAAATGTCAAGTTTGTGGGTTTTTTGCTGTATGCCTGGCGGTGCATATTTCTAGAGGGAGTCTAGTGAAAGAATTGAAAGCATATGTATAATGTGATAAAATCCGCTTATGGAACAATCGTGTTACAGGCTGGTTTGACCAGAAAATGCTAATAAAAGGGCGGGGATGAAGAGATGCTTCGAATAGGGATTGCCGGAATCGGTTACATAGCAGAGGAGTATATAAAACTCTATAAAGCACAAAGAATGAAAGGCTGCGGGATCTGTGCCATGTACAGCAGAAATCAGCAGCATCTGTTAGAAGTGCAGTCAAAATACCAGCTTGACAGGGCGGTATTATTCGATGATTACGATGAAATGCTAAGGAGCGGATCTATAGACGCGGTTCTTATCTGTACGCCTCACCGCCTGCATATCGATATGGCTGAGGCGGCGCTGGAGCAAGGGATTCATACCCTGATCGAGAAGCCCGTAGGAATTTTTGCGGATGATGCAGGGCGGCTGTTGCAGACGCTGTATTCACATCCGGGATTGAAAGCAGGGGTACTTTACTGTCGAAGAACAAGTAAGGCATACCAGGAATTGTATCGTATCATGTGTAATGGAGAGTTAGGGGAGATCAAACGTGTCCACTGGCAGATCACCAATCTCTATCGGACACAGGCGTATCATAGTTCTCAGGCCTGGAAGGGCACATGGACCGGGGAAGGAGGAGGACTTCTGCTGACCCAGGCATCCCACCAATTAGATCTTCTTATCTGGCTGATGGGAATGCCCAAACAGATACAGGCGTTTTGCGGATATGGCGTGGAGCGTGAGATAGAGGTTGAAAATGAGGTGCTGCTCCAGATGTGGTATCCTGGAGACACTACAGTGCAGTTTATCGCTTCCTCCAGGGAATTCCCGGGGACAAACCGATTGGAGATCAGTGGAAGTAAGGGGCAGGTCATTTTAGAAGTTGATCGATATATGACATATCGGAAGCTTGAGATGGATGAACGGAAATATTCCGGTACGACAAAAGAAATATACGGAAGCATCCCATACACTGAGGAGAAGATCGTATTTGATGATGCTGATAATTCGGTGCAGCAGGCGGCAGTGGTGAATAACTTTATTCAGGCTGTGGACGGCTGCGGTGAGATTTTGTGTCCTCTGGAGGAAGCAGCAAAATCGGTGGAACTGATCAATGCAGCGTACTTGTCCTCCTGGCAGAAAAAGGTTGTCAGTTTCCCGCTGGATACGAAACAATACAGAGAAGAATGGGAGAGGCATTGCCGTGAAGAATAAAATTATAATAGTTGGTGCCGGGATCATAGACGTATTAGTATCTCCTGCTGAGGAAGAGGTATTTCAGACTGGTTCTTATCCTGCCGAGACGATCCGTATGTCTGCAGGCGGTGATGCATTGAACGAAGCTACAGTCCTGGCGGCGCTGGGTGTCCCTGTACAATTGGAAACTCTATTAGGCAGTGACATGGCGGGAGATACCGTAATGCGTCATTGTATCGATGCGGGGATCGATGTGGAACGTATACATACACAAAAAGGATTGGATACTGGCGTTAACGTAGTGCTTGTGAAAAAAGATGGCGAACGCGTCTTTCTGACAAATCCCGGAGGAAGCCTCAGGCGTCTGAGATTAGAGGATGTTTCCCTCCCATTTCCGGAAGATGCGGGGATCCTGTGTTTTGCGAGCATCTTTGTCTTTCCTGGGTTTGGAAGTGATGAGATGGCGGCGCTGTTTCGCCAGGCAAAGAAACAGGGGATGCTGGTCTGTGCAGATATGACGAAGTGCAAGCATGGGGAGACAGTAGAAGATATCCGCCCGGCGCTGGAATATGTAGACTATCTGTTCCCCAATCAGGAAGAGGCAGTGATGGTGACAAAAACGTCATCAATAGAACAGGCGGCAGAAAGTTTCCTTTTGGCAGGTGTGAAAAATGTGATCATAAAATGCGGTGGAAATGGCTGCTATGTGAAAAACAAAGAGCAGGAAATGTGGATAAGTGCTGAAAAAGATGTCATCTGTGTGGATACAACCGGAGCGGGAGATAGTTTTGCTGCCGGCTTTTTGTATGGCTTGTCTAAAGGGCTGTCCTTGGGGGAGTGTGCCGTATTTGCTAATAAATGCGGGGCGAGAGCAGTAGGAGTTGTGGGCGCAGCGGAGTGGATCAAGGGAAAAGAGATTGGAAATCCCTTGATTTGATAACTCTAAATATATAGGCAGAATAAACAAAAGCGGGGGATTTCCTGTTTGATCATATTGACGAAATTTAATATTTCCGGTTTAAAAATCCTTACGGTGAAAACTGAAAAATGGTAAGATATATCTATCTGAAAAAAAGGGAGGAGACCAGGATGGACCGGAGAAAAAAATATTACACGCTTCAGTCCTTGGATGACTCTAAGGAGAAGGCATATGTGCCAGCGGAAGATCAGGTGAATATAAGGAGAACGCTGAATCGGGAGGAAGCGTTGGAATTGATCCGCAATATTGCGGATATAGATGTATTGTGGATTCAAAATGAAAAACTGCGCGAGAAGGAATACAAAAAATGCATTTCAAAGTT
Organism: Faecalicatena sp.; assembly: GCF_058819085.1. NCBI lineage: Bacteria > Bacillati > Bacillota > Clostridia > Lachnospirales > Lachnospiraceae > Faecalicatena > Faecalicatena sp. The sequence goes on along the minus strand of NZ_JBZUUL010000014.1, from coordinate 11,481 downwards.
CAGCCCGAAGGACTGGGTACGAGTACTGAAAACCTTATATAAAAGGGCGAAAAACAGAGGCAGTATTACCAGTATGGATAAAAAATATCAACAGCTGCTTGAACATGCACTGTATGGAGAATTGGCTTATGCCCAGGGGATACCTGTAAATAAAGTTGAAAAGTTTATAAGAGAGGAATCGAAACAGAGTATTATTCAATAGATTCTGAAGACAGGCTGTGTCTACTGCGGAAAAGGTACGAAAATGTACGTTCCTGTGGTAGTACAGCTTTTTATGATATAGGAAATTCCTCTGGAATTACCTATATCATCAAAACCTCCGGGGATGCGCACGCCGCGATAAGGTATATAGCCGCTTTTGCGGCATCGCGGCAGCGCCAAAGTGTGCAAGCCCCTCACGGGTGAAAGGATGGGGAGTTGAAGTGGGCTTGCCCACTTTGTTTGAATAAGTAAAAGAAAAGCCCCTGCAGTGATTGACAAAAGTATTATTTGTATTATAATGAGTAATACAAAGAAAATTACAGGAGGTGGCAGATATGCTGATTCAATTAGATATGGCCAGTGACATTCCAATCTATGTGCAGCTTCGCAACCAGATTGTAATGGGAATCGGCAGAGGAGAATTGAAGATGGGGGAGAAGCTGCCCACGGTGAGGCAGCTCGCCCAGGATGCGGGCGTGAACACAATGACGGTGAACAAGGCCTATCAGGTTCTCAAAGCAGAAGGATTTATTGAGATTGACCGGCGCCATGGAGCGACGGTGCGTCCGGTAGAAGATATCAGCGGTCTGTTCAGGGAGAAGTTAGAAAGTGAATTGGAGCTGCTGGGCGCAGAGGCGAAGCTGAAAGGCGTAGACGAGGAAGAATTTCTGACCATGTGTGAGAAGATTTTTTCAGGATTGAATCCCGAATATGCTTCTGCGCATTAACTTTAAACAAGGTGGCAGATGAAAGTCAGCAGGAGGTGCGGCAGATGCTTTTTATGTTATTTTTTATAGGACTGGACTTATTCATGGTAGGGGTCGCATATGCGGTTTACGGCGGCAGGATAAAATACAAAGACGGGATGCTTCTGGGAGTACATATTCCATCCTATGCGGTAGAAGAGCCGGAAGTAAAAGCTGTATTGGAGATGCACAGAAGGAATACAAAGCGGTTTTACATCTGGAATTTCATTCTTTCTGTCGGTGTCTGTTTTTTATATCGGTGGCATTTTTCTATTTTTATGATATTGTGGTGTCTGTGGATGGCAGAATTTTTTGGCGGAGCGATGCTTGTTTTATTCTATTCCCATCGGAAGCTATACGATATCAAAGTGAAGAAGGGCTGGTATGGGGCATCAGGCAGCAGGATTATAGTCGTTGATACGAAGGTCAGCGCATTAGGCAGTAAGCTTCCTTTTCCGGTCTGGTGGCATCTTCCGGCAGCTATAGCCGGGATAGGACTATGTGCGGTGCCGCCTGTGTGGGAATTTCTGCAGAACGAAGGGCAGCTGTGGATATTTATCCTGATTTTTGTTTCTATGGAGGCTGTGTTTGTGATACTTCATATGTGTACGAACCGGACCGGGAATAAGGTTTACAGCAGTGATACAAATATAAATAAACAAGTCAACCGGCTGGAGAAAAGAATCTACTCTGGCATCTGGCTGATCAGTGGATACTGCAATTGGATTTCCTTTGTCGCCTTGGTATATCTCTGTGTGAAAGAGCAATGGATCGGCGGCCTGGGGCTTGCGGTGTATATCGGCATTCAGACATTGACAGGTTTGGCCGTACTGTTGGGGATCTTTTATCTGGGTTATAAGAAGAAGGAAATTCTGAGTCAGGATTCAGAGCCTTTATATGTGGATAACGATGTCTACTGGAAGAATGGCTGGTACAGCAACCCCAATGACAAACGGATCTGGGTCCAGGACCAGGTAAGCTGTGATATGAACTACACAACCAATATGGCCAGTACAGGCGGAAAGATATTTACTTTCGGCCTCCTGGGAGTTGTGGCAGTTACGTTGATTGTTATATGTGTTAAGTTTTTGGAGTTCGATTTTACGCCTGTATATTTAAAAGTGGATCGGGATCATATTGAAGTTTCGGCACCAAGCTATGGGGTAGAGATCGACCCCGATGAGATCAAAAGTGTGGAAGTGATAGATTCGCTCCCGGATGATTCTGTCACCAAGACAAACGGCTTGGCAGATGGGAAACAGATGCTTGGTAAGTTCCGCGGTAAGGAGATGGGACCCTTTCGGGCATATATTTATAAGGGGTATTCTCCAATCCTGAAAATTGAACTTCCGGACACAACGATCTACATCAACAGCAAGGATTCCGGGGATGTTAAGAAATGGTACAGAGAATTGGATACCCTCTTGCAGAAATAAAGCCTTCATGCTATACTCCTTCTAAAAACATTTTAGGAGGAGCATTTTTTATTATGGATTCAGACCCTGACGGGAACACGATTTTGTTTCAATTGTTACTCTTATTATTTTTCACTTTGATGAACGCATTTTTTGCCGGGGCCGAGATGGCGGTAGTGTCTGTGAACAAGAACAGAATCCGCAGCATGGCGGAGGAAGGCAATAAAAAGGCGGTCGTGATTCAGAGCCTCTTTGAGGATTCCACGAAGTTTCTTTCCACGATCCAGATAGCGATTACATTTGCAGGGTTTTATTCAAGTGCATCTGCGGCAGCGGGGATAGCTCCGGCACTCGCAGGATGGCTTGAGAGCCTTCGTGTGCCATATAGTATGGCAATAGCGAGAAATGGTGTGACCCTGCTGTTGATGTTCTTCAATCTTGTATTTGGAGAATTGGTACCGAAAAGGATTGCACTCCAGAAGGCGGAAGAGTTCTGTATGCTTACCGTAATGCCGATCCACTATATTTCCAAATTACTTTCGCCGTTTATCAGGCTGCTTTCTGTCTCAACGAAGGGTGTACTAAAGCTTTTCGGATTGAAAACGGAGGATCAGGAAGAAGCTGTGACCGAGGAGGAGATCAAGGCTCTTCTGAAGATGGGAAATGAGAACGGTACGTTTGAGGATGAAGAGCGTGAGATGATCAATTCCGTCTTTTCTTTTGATGACAGAAGCGCGAGAGAAGTGATGGTTCCAAGGCGGGAAGTTTATGTACTCGATGTAGAGGAGCCGTTTTCAACGCTTGTGGACGAGATCTTGGAGTCGAGACATTCCAGGATTCCTGTCTATGAAGGAAATATTGATAACATCATCGGTATTCTGCATGTGAAAGACGTGATGATCGAGGCGAGAAAAAACGGGTGGGATCATCTGGATATCCGAAAACTTATGAGAAAACCGTTTTTCGTACCCGATACAAAGGATGCGGACGAATTGTTCCGGGAACTGCAGAAGCTTCGCAGACATATGGCCGTCCTGATAGATGAGTATGGCGGATTCTCCGGGATTGTCACCGTGGAAGACCTGGTGGAAGAGATCATGGGCGAGATCAGCGAGGAATATGAAGAAGTGATCGAGGATATTGTGCCTCTGGGAGAGAATGAATACCTTCTTGACGGCGGCGCACTGGTGGATGATATCAACGAAGAAATGGGATTGAAGCTTCAGACGGAGAATTATGACACTCTGTCCGGTTATCTGATCGAGCAGCTGGGGTATATTCCTGAGAAGGGAAGCCATCAAAAGATAGAGGCAGATGGGGTTTTGTTTACCATAGAAGAGGTGAAGGGCAACCGGATCAATAAGGTGAGAGCCTCTAAATGCGCGCCGGAAAACGAAAAAACTTTGCTTAGTTATTGAACTTACACCGGTTCGCAGTTATAATAAAGCTGTATTTAAGAAAAATTCATGGAAGATAAAGGAGAGCCATCTTATGGAAATGTTATCAATCGAACAGGAATTAAAGGGCAACTCTTATCCTGGAAGAGGAATCATTATCGGGAAGAGTGCAGACGGCAGAAAAGCTGTGACTGCTTATTTTATCATGGGCCGCAGTGAGAACAGCCGTAACCGGATTTTTGTGGAGGATGGAGAAGGAATCAGAACACAGGCATTCGACGAGTCGAAACTGACAGATCCAAGCCTGATCATCTATGCGCCTGTACGTGTATTGGGTAATAAGACAATCGTGACAAACGGAGATCAGACCGATACGATTTATGAGGGCATGGATAAGCAGATGACATTTGAACAGAGCTTGCGCTCAAGAGAATTTGAGCCGGATGGTCCTAACTATACACCGAGAATCTCAGGTATCATGCATCTTGAAAATAGCAGATACAATTATGCGATGTCTATTTTGAAGAGCAACAACGGAAATCCTGAGAGCTGCAACCGCTATACATTTGCATATGAGAACCCGGCAGCGGGGGAAGGACATTTCATCCATACATATATGTGCGATGGAAATCCGCTGCCAAGCTTTGAGGGAGAGCCGAAGCTGATCGCCATACCGGATGAGATAGAAGATTTTACAGAATTGTTATGGAACAGCCTGAATGAAGACAACAAGGTTTCCCTGTTTGTGCGCTACATTGATATTGAGTCAGGCAAATATGAGACAAAGATTGTAAATAAGAATCAATAAGGAGCGAAGGACAAATGAATGAATTAGAATTAAAATATGGCTGTAACCCGAATCAGAAGCCATCCAGGATCTATATGGAGGATGGCAGTGAGCTGCCAATCAAGGTATTATGCGGACGTCCGGGGTATATCAATTTTCTGGATGCGTTCAACGGCTGGCAGTTAGTAAGTGAATTAAAGAAGGCGACCGGACTTCCGGCTGCAACCTCTTTCAAGCATGTATCTCCTGCAGGGGCAGCAGTGGGCCTTCCTCTGGACGAGACCCTGGCGAAGATCTACTGGGTGGATGACTTAGGAGAGCTTTCGCCGCTTGCCTGTGCATATGCAAGAGCAAGAGGCGCTGACAGAATGTCTTCCTTTGGAGACTTTATTTCTCTGTCAGACGTCTGCGATGTAGATACTGCGCGGCTGATCAAAAGAGAGGTATCTGATGGTGTGATCGCTCCGGGATACGAGCCTGAGGCACTTGAGATATTAAAACAGAAGAAAAATGGCAATTATAATGTAATACAGATCGATCCGGACTACGTTCCGGCTCCGTTAGAGCGCAAGGAAGTATTTGGAATCACCTTTGAGCAGGGAAGAAATGAACTTAAGATCGATGATGAATTCTTTGCAAATGTAGTGACAGAGAATAAGGAGATCCCGGATTCTGCCAAGGTAGACCTGACGATCGCGATGATCACGTTAAAGTATACACAGTCTAACTCTGTATGCTATGTAAAAGACGGACAGGCTATCGGTATCGGTGCAGGGCAGCAGTCCCGTATCCATTGTACAAGACTTGCAGGACAGAAGGCCGATAACTGGTGGCTGCGTCAGTGCCCGAAGGTTCTTGAACTGCCGTTCAAGGATGATATCAGACGTGCGGACAGGGATAATGCTATTGACCTTTACATCGGAGAGGAATACATGGATGTCCTGGCCGACGGTGTCTGGGAGAATACATTTAAGACAAAACCGGAAGTCTTCACAAGAGAAGAGAAACGCGCATGGCTTGACAAGCTCACAGATGTGGCGCTTGGCTCTGACGCCTTCTTCCCATTTGGAGACAATATTGAGCGCGCCCATAAGAGCGGCGTAAAATACGTGGCACAGCCTGGCGGATCTGTCAGAGATGACAATGTCATTGAGGCATGCAACAAGTATCAGATGGCTATGGCATTTACCGGACTGCGCTTGTTCCATCACTAAGACAGACTGGAAAGAGGATGCGATATGGTACAGGAAACAAGAAGCCCCGGACAGACCTTTGAGATCGGTGTCAGACTTGGCAGGAAGGCAAAGCCGGGGCAGGTCTACACTCTGACGGGTGATCTGGGAGTGGGGAAGACTGTATTTACACAGGGATTTGCAAAAGGGCTTGGGATAGAAGAGCCGGTGAGCAGCCCGACTTTTACGATCGTACAGGTATATGAAGAGGGGCGTCTGCCGTTCTATCATTTTGATGTCTACCGCATCGGTGATGTGGAGGAGATGGACGAGATCGGCTATGAGGATTATGTCATGGGCGAGGGCGTGTGTCTCATCGAATGGGCGAATCTGATCGAAGAGATCCTGCCTGAGAAACGCACAGAGATCGTGATCGAGAAGGATTTGGAGGAAGGCTTCGAATTCAGAAGAATTACAATAGAAGAGCTGCCATAAGAAAGATCTGCCGGTGTCCAGAGGAATCCCGGCGGAGTTTGGCGGAGTTAAAATGCGGGGGTCAGACAGGTGCTGGCCCCTTTATACGCAGAAGCAGAGAGAGAGGTTGTGAAATATGCGTGTTTTAGCAATCGACAGTTCCGGGCTTACAGCTACAGTTGCTGTAGTAGAAGAAGACCGGACAATCGCAGAGTATACCATTGATTACAAAAAGACCCATTCTCAGACTTTGCTGCCGATGATCGACGAGGTGGCAGGGATGATCGAACTGGATCTTTCTACAATAGATGCAATCGCAGTTGCGGGAGGACCGGGATCATTTACCGGGCTCAGGATAGGGTCTGCAACAGCGAAGGGGTTAGGGTTGGCACTTGGAAAGCCCTTGATACACATTCCGACAGTTGACGGGCTGGCATATCAGGTATATGGCTGTGAGGATATCATCTGCCCGATCATGGATGCCAGACGGAGTCAGGTTTATACCGGACTTTATACTTTTTCGAGAAAAGCAGGTGAAAAGGCAGATTCAAAAGAGGTGGATCCTGTCTTTCAGGTGATGCGGATGCAGATGGCAGTTTCCATTGATGAACTGATCCGGCGTCTGAATGTTTATGGAAGGCCTGTTGTGTTTCTGGGAGATGGTGTACCTGTCTATAAGGAGACCATTGCGAAATATATTCAGGTGCCTTATTCCTTTGCACCATCCTATATGAACCGGCAGAGGGCTGCAGCTGTAGGGGCTTTGGGTATCAAATATCTAAAGGCCGGAAAGTTTGAAAGTGCGATGGAGCATCAGCCCGATTATCTGCGCGTTTCACAGGCTGAACGGGAACGTGCAGAACGGGAAAAGAAGGCTGAAATAGTCTGCCGGACTCTGCGTATAGAGGATGCCGCTGCAGTTGCAGAGCTGGAGAGGCAGATCTTTGCGGATGCCTGGAGTGAGAAAGGGGTATTAGATACGATCAGACTTGGCAACACCATTTGTGTGGCAGCGGAGAAAGCCGGCAGGATCGTAGGCTATCTTCTGGCTTATGATGCCGCAGGCGAGGCTGAGATCGCCCGCATTGCTGTGGACAGGGATGTGAGAAGGCAGGGGGTAGGCAGCCGTCTGATGCTGGAGTTAGAAAATATCTGTGAAGAGAGAAAAATCAGGAAACTGCTTCTGGATGTGAGGGAAAGCAATATGGATGCACGCTCTTTCTACGAGGAAGACGGCTTTACAGAGGATGGGATCAGGCAGAAGTTTTATAGTGATCCCGAGGAGGATGCAGTACTGATGAGCAGGGAGCTGGGAAGATAGTAGGATCTGTTCAGGAGATGGATGGGGATCGTCTTTTTTACAGGGAATCAGCGTCTTTTATGGAAAAAGACCTGTAATGGAGGAAGCACTTCCCACTAGGAACAACCCTGGAAAGCCGATATAATTAAGGCGTAGCAAAAGTGAAATGTACAAAATACAGGAGGAATTTGTATGCGCCAGTATCAGATAAAAGAAACAAAGGAAGTAAGCACAATAGTTTGCAATCAATGCGGGAAAGAAATACCGGTAGTAAACGGGCGGGCAGAAGAAGGAGTGTTCAGTGTGGATTACGCATGGGGCTATTTTTCTGAAAAGGATGGTGAGAAACATTCTTTTGACTTATGTGAGTCCTGTTATGATAAACTGCTGGCTTCGTTTCAAATACCGGCAGAAATAGAGGGATAATATGTTAGATGTATGTTTGTTAGGGAGCGGTGGGATGATGCCGCTGCCTTATCGCTGGCTGACTGCGCTGATGACGAGGTTTAATGGCAGCAGCCTTTTGATAGATTGTGGAGAAGGTACGCAGATAGCGATCAAAGAAAAAGGGTGGAGTTTTAAGCCCATTGACGTGATCTGTTTTACCCATTATCATGGGGATCATATCAGTGGTCTGCCGGGCCTGCTTTTGACGATGGGAAATGCAGACCGCAGGGAACCCCTTACCCTGATCGGGCCGAAAGGACTTGAGCGGGTAGTGAATTCTTTGAGAGTGATCGCACCGGAGCTGCCTTTTCCGATCCGGTGCGTGGAGATTGAGGGAGCCAGGCAGACGTTTGAAATGAATGGATATCGATTGAAGGCGTTCAAGGTGAATCACAATGTTTTGTGTTATGGTTACACCATCGAGATCGACCGCGCAGGGAAATTTGATATCGAGAGAGCGAAAGAGCAGGGGATTTTGCAGCAGTACTGGAGCCGCCTGCAAAAAGGTGATACGATAGAAGCGGAAGGGAGAGTGCTGACTCCCGATATGGTTCTCGGACCCGCAAGAAAAGGGATCAAGCTGACCTACACGACAGACACCAGGCCTGTGGATTCCATCCGGGAAAATGCGGAAGGTTCTGATCTTTTCATCTGTGAGGGGATGTATGGAGAAAAGGACAAAGCCGCAAAAGCTGTGGAATATAAGCATATGACATTTTATGAGGCAGCCCGGCTTGCAAAGGAGGCACAGGTGAAAGAAATGTGGCTGACACATTACAGCCCGTCTCTTACCAGGCCTGAGGAGTATATGGATGAGGTGAGAAAAATTTTTCCAGCAGCAAAACCAGGAAAAGACAGGATGTCTGTTGAACTGTCATTTGAGTAAATAACAGGGCTGCCGGCAAAGACCGGGACAGATGGCCCAATCATTGGAAACAGTGTGAGCAGAGGTGGATTATGAAAGAACTGAGAAGTATAAATATACTGGCGATCGAAAGCTCCTGTGACGAGACAGCTGCAGCGGTCGTGAATAATGGGAGAGAAGTCCGGTCTAATGTGATTTCCTCACAGATAGAACTGCACAAGCTGTATGGCGGCGTGGTGCCGGAAATTGCATCGAGAAAACATATTGAGAAGATCAATCAGGTGATCGAAGAGGCTCTTAAGGAGGCAGAGGTGACTCTGGATGATATCGATGCGATCGGAGTGACCTATGGTCCGGGGCTTGTAGGTGCACTTCTTGTAGGCGTGGCCGAAGCAAAAGCGATCGCATACGCAAGGAAGCTGCCGTTAGTGGGCGTACACCATATTGAAGGGCATATTTCTGCCAATTATATTGAACATCCGGAATTAGAACCCCCATTTTTGTGTCTTGTAGTATCTGGAGGCCACACCCATCTGGTCTGTGTAAAGGATTATGGCAAATATGAGATCCTGGGCAGAACAAGAGATGACGCAGCAGGGGAGGCTTATGACAAAGTTGCCCGTGCGATCGGGCTTGGATATCCGGGAGGCCCGAAGATCGACCGTCTCGCGAAGGAAGGGAATGCAGAGGCTGTCAGATTTCCGAAAGCACATGTCGAGGGGGCTCCTTATGATTTTAGTTTCAGCGGCTTGAAATCTGCAGTACTGAATTATATCAACGGCTGCCAGATGAGAGGAGAGTCTTATAATCCTGCTGATATTGCGGCATCCTTCCAGAAAGCAGTTGTAGATGTATTAGTTGAGAAGTCCATGTCCGCTGTGGAAGAATACGGGATGAATAAATTTGCTATCGCAGGAGGAGTTGCTTCCAACAGTGCACTTCGCGAGGGAATGAAAAAGGCGTGTGAGGAGAAAGGGATTTCATTTTATTACCCATCTCCGATTTATTGTACAGATAATGCTGCGATGATCGGTGCGGCAGCTTATTATGAATATCTGGCAGGTACCAGACATGGCTGGGATCTGAATGCGGTGCCAAATTTGAAACTGGGCGAGCGTTAGGCGGGATCTGTCAGAGTTATGTTAGGAGGAATAGTATGGGAAAAGCATATTGTACAGCAATCGTTTTGGCAGCAGGACAGGGAAAACGTATGGGCACGAAGGTACACAAACAATATTTGGAACTGGATGGAAAGCCGATCCTATACTATTCGCTGAAGGCGTTCGAGGATTCTCCGGTCATAGATGAGATCCTGCTTGTTACAGGAGCAGGGGAGGAAGAGTACTGCCGCAGGGAGATCGTGGAAAAGTATCAGATTACGAAGGTGAGTAAAATCCTTGCGGGTGGTGCAGAACGGTACCATTCTGTTTGGAATGGTTTACAAGAAATGGAAGAAGAAGGGTATGTATTTATTCATGATGGGGCACGTCCGTTTGTTGATGAAGAGATTATATCCAGAGTCTTTAAAGAGGTTCAGAAACATAAGGCATGCGTAGTAGGCATGCCTGTTAAGGATACGATTAAAGTAGTAGACGAAAATGAATTTGTGAAGAAGACTCCTGACCGCAGCAGTCTGTGGCTGGTGCAGACACCACAGGTTTTTGAAAATCATATCGTGAAAGGTGCATATTCTATGTTGATGCGGGAATCCTATATCAATGTAACAGATGACGCGATGGTGGTAGAACAGATGTTGAAGTATCCGATCAGGCTTGTTTATGGGGCATATGAGAATATAAAGATTACGACCCGGGAAGATCTGGAGGTAGCAGAAGTTCTGGTGAAAAGAAAAAAATGATAAAAGTGGAAAAAAGTTGTTGACATATAATTCTAGGATATGCTAAAATAAACATCGTCGCTAAGGCAGATAACACAATTGAAATTATCTGTATATCAGACAGATAAACAGAATGGAGAGGTATCGAAGTGGTCATAACGAGGCGGTCTTGAAAACCGTTTGTCCGCAAGGGCGCGTGGGTTCGAATCCCACCCTCTCCGTTATAGGAACTCAAATGAGAGTTCCTTTTTTCTTCCTTTGGCATCATATAAAAATGTCGGGATATTCTGAAAAGGATGTCTGAAAATTGTGCCGATAAGTATAAAAATGAAGAAAAATAAAAAAATGAAAAAAAGTACTGGACAAATTGTCCTGATTCGTGTATATTAAATACCGGACGTTTTGGAGAAGTACCCAAGCTGGCCGAAGGGGCTCCCCTGGAAAGGGAGTAGGTCGTTAGTAGCGGCGCGAGGGTTCAAATCCCTCCTTCTCCGTTTATCTTACAGATAAAGAAAATGATTTCAATATCTGCAAGATCTTATCAGATCATGTTAAGAAAAATGGAAAAACTTGTAAAAAAGTTTTGAGAAAAGTCTTGACAGACGAAATGATAAATGTTAATATGTTTAAGCTGACTCGCAAGAAGATGGCGAAAACAGTAAAAAAGAAAAATAAAAAAGTTCTTGACAAAGCGTAGCTGATGTGATAACATATAGAAGTTACTGCTCTTGAAAAAAGAATGAGTAAAGAACCTTGATAATTAAACAATAGACAACAAACCCTTGAAAATTTCTTATAGAGAAAATTTTTAAGAACAGCATCATTTATGATGCACCCATC
>NZ_JBZUUL010000013.1:0-240317 GCF_058819085.1 Faecalicatena sp. | reverse complement strand
ACGACGAGGTAGATAGGGCAGAGGTGGAAGTGCAGCAATGCATGGAGCTGACTGTTACTAATAGGTCGAGGGCATAACCAAACATGGTGGTAGGAAGATGGATGTTTAAAAATCTTTGTATGTAGTTTTGAAGGTACATCATAATAGATGGGATGAGAGAAGAACGGTATCGTAGTTGATACCGTTTTTTGTATGTCAAAAAAGAAAAATAGGAGAAAAAGCTCCATAAAGAATGAGTGAAATTAATATATTATGAGAATATTCTGAAAACGACTCACATAAGGGCCTGACCCCTTTGAACGACGCCCCCTTTGAAAAAACACTTGACTTGGAGTTAACTCCAGGGAGTATGCTTATTACAAAAGGAGGTCTAAATAATATGAACAGTTTTGTATATGATATTCCGGTCAAGGTTTATTTTGGTGAGAATCAGCTTGGAAATCTGGGAGCTGAGTTAAAGAAATTTGGAAACAGGGTACTGCTGACCTATGGCGGCGGATCGATCAAGAGATCGGGACTGTATGGACAGATTACAGAGGAGATCAAAAAAGCGGGGCTGGAATTATATGAATTGTCAGGAATCGAGCCGAATCCGCGCATTGATTCTGTGCGAAAGGGGGCACAGATCTGTAAAGACGAGCAGATTGATGTACTCTTGGCAGTGGGCGGCGGTTCTACGATTGACGCTGCAAAGTATATAGCGGCAGGGGCATGTGTAGATCATGACCCATGGGAATTTTTTAGCAGGTGGGCTCCGATTGAGAAGGCGCTCCCTATCGTTACTGTGCTGACATTATCTGCAACAGGATCAGAGATGGATCCGGGAGGAGTCATCAGCAATCCAAAGACAAAGGACAAGATCGGAAGACTGGCGCCGCAGCTTCTCCCAAAGGTTTCTTTTCTGGACCCCACCCTTACATATACGGTCGACGCTTACCAGACAGCCTGTGGTGCAGCAGATATGATGTCCCATATTATAGAAGTGTATTTTAATATGGAACAAGATCTTTACATGCTGGACTGCTTTATGGAGGGGCTAATGAAGACGATCATTAAGTTTGCACCGATCGCCATGAGAGAACCGGATAATTATGAGGCACGGGCAAACCTGATGTGGGCTTCCAGCTGGGCCATCAACGGGTTTGTGAATGGTGGAAAACAACAGGAGTGGAGCTGTCATCCGATGGAGCATGAAGTTTCCGCAATTTATGATATTACTCATGGGCTGGGCCTGGCGATCCTGACACCGAGGTGGATGGAGTACTGTCTCGATGAGTCTACAGTTTCAAAGTATGTTCAGTTTGGGGTAAATGTATTCGGAATCGATGCCTCTCTGCCGACTATGGAAATAGCGCAAAAGAGCATAGAAATGCTCAAAGATTTTCTATTTAAGACATTGGGCTTGAAGAGTAGTTTTAAAGAAGTAGGAATTAATGATTCTGATTTTAAGATCATGGCGAAAAAAGCATGCGGTGACGGAATTTTGGAAGGTTTCAAGCCACTTGGGCAGAAGGACATCGAGGAAATATTTAAAATGTGCCTGGAGTAGAAGCTGCGTGACAAACTGTGCAGGAGCAGATATAATAGAAAAGCAGGAACAGATGAATGGGCATATCTGAATCGGGTATGCCCATTGCATATGCAGTACAAAGAATTAAGTTAAGAAAATTGAGGTGGCAATAGATGGAAGCACGCGATGTGTTGGAAAAAGTAAAAAGCGGTGAGATCTCTGTGGAGGATGCCTGTCAGTATTTTCGGCGTGAGCCATTTGAGGAGATGGGATATGCGAAACTGGATACCCATAGAAAGTTGAGGAGTGGTTTTCCAGAGGTCGTGTTCTGCAGCGGAAAGACGCAGGAGCATTTGCTGCACATATTTAATAAGCTGTATGAAGAGGAGGGGGAGGTGTTCGGCACCAGAGCATCACAGGAACAATTTGAGTTCTTGAAAACCAGACTTCCGAAGGTACAGTACGATCCTCTTTCCAGGATCTTAAAGATCGAGGAAAAAGAGAAGCAGCATATAGGAAAGATCGCGGTCTGTACGGCAGGCACAGCGGATATCCCGGTGGCTGAGGAGGCCGCTCAGACAGCCGAATATTTTGGCAGTCAGGCAGAGAGGATCTATGATGTAGGGGTCAGCGGTATCCACCGGTTAATGTCCCGCCTGGATGTGATACAGAGTGCAAACTGTGTGATCGCAGTGGCAGGTATGGAAGGGGCGCTGGCGAGTGTACTCGGTGGGCTTGTGGATAAGCCAGTGATCGCAGTTCCTACCTCGGTAGGCTATGGTGCTAACTTTCATGGGCTGTCAGCTCTGCTGACCATGATCAACTCCTGTGCAAATGGAATCGCAGTCGTAAATATTGATAATGGCTATGGTGCGGGCTATATTGCAACACAGATCAATCGATTGGGGGAAGGAAAATGAGCAGGACACTATACTTAGAATGCAGCGCAGGAATCAGCGGGGATATGATGGCAGCGGCACTTTTAGATCTGGGAGCAGATCAGGAGGTACTGAAAAAGGCTCTAAAAAGTCTGCATGTCTCCGGCTATCAGATAGAGATCAGCAGAGTTTCAAAGAATGGCCTGGATGCCTGTGATTTCAATGTAATACTGGATAAAGAGCATGAAAATCACGATCATGATATGGAGTATCTCCATGGTTTAGAAGACGGGCATGGGCATAGCCATAGCCATGAGCAGTCTCATAGGCACACTCATGATCATGTACATAGAAACTTAAAGGATATCCTGGCTGTCATCAACGATTCAGAAATATCGGACTCAGCTAAGAAAACTGCCGTCCATATTTTCGAGATCCTGGCAGCGGCAGAAGCAAAGGCACATGGAGTATCCGTGGAGGAGGTACATTTCCACGAGGTAGGAGCTGTAGATTCCATCGTGGACATCGTGGCCGTGGCAGTCTGCCTTGATGATCTTGGGATTGATAAAGTCATCGTGCCCATCCTGAATGAAGGCTTTGGTTACATCCGCTGCCAGCACGGTATGATTCCGGTACCGGTGCCTGCCACGGCAGCCATCGTGCAGGCATATGGCCTGTCCCTTCATTTAACAGGGATCGAGGGAGAGCTTGTGACGCCTACCGGAGCAGCCATTGTGGCAGCCATACAAACAAGCGATAAGCTGCCCGAAAAGTTTACCATTCAGAAGATCGGAATCGGTGCCGGAAAACGTCAGTATGAGCGTCCCAGCCTTCTTCGGGCGATGCTGATCAGTTCCCGGGAGGCACAGGAGGACTGCATATACAAGCTGGAGAGCAACATCGACGACTGTACCGGGGAAACGCTAGGGTACGTGATGCAGAGGCTTTTTGACGCGGGCGCGAGGGACGTCCATTATATGCCTGTATTCATGAAGAAAAACCGTCCGGCCTATCAGTTGAATGTCATCTGCAGCGAGGAGGATATTGAAAAGCTGGAAGAGATTATTTTTATGGAAACAACGACCATCGGGATCCGCAGGCAGAGGATGGAGCGCAGCGTCTTAAATCGGGAGATAAAAGAGGTGCAGACCTCCATAGGGATGGCGAAGGTGAAGATCTGCAGTCTTTCTTTAGGGCAGAGGATTTATCCGGAATATGAAAGTGTCATAGAGCTTTGCCAAAAAAGCGGACTTTCCTGGCAGGAGGTTTATGCGCTGATCAGGAGGGAAGTACATGGACAATAAAAAACAGAAATTTTTAGCGCAGATGGATCAATATACAAAAGAGGATATGGCGGTGGCATTTTCAGGAGGGGCGGACAGCAGTCTTCTTTTAAAAGCAGCTTGTGAGTCGGCTGTTAAAAACGGCAGTAAGGTGTACGCTGTGACAATGCAGACACAGCTGCATACGATGGAGGATCTGGAGGCTGCTAAGAGATCAGCCGAAGAAACAGGTGCCTGCCACATCATCCTTTATGTGGATGAATGGAAGGAGGCAGGAATAGAAATGAATCCGCGGGATCGCTGTTACCGCTGCAAAAAGCTTTTGTTTACCAGGCTTCTTGAGAAGGTGGAGCAGCTGGGAGTTCATACTGTCCTTGAGGGAACAAATGCGGATGATCTAAAAGCTTACCGCCCTGGGATCAAAGCAATCCGCGAGCTGGGGATCAAAAGTCCTTTAGCCGATGCCGGGTTTACCAAGAAGGAGGTAAGAGAGCTTGCTTCTTCTTATAGGATCTTAGCAGCAGACCGTCCGGCATCTCCCTGCATGGCAACACGTTTTCCCTATGGGACAAGGCTTACCAGGGAAAAGATGGAGGCAGTCCATCAAGGAGAGATGTATATCAGGTCTCTTGGATTTTACAATGTCAGACTGCGTGTGCAGGAGGAATCAGTGCGGATCGAGGTAGATCTAGATTCGCTGCAGAAGGTACTTGCACACAGAGAGGAAATAATAAAGTTTTTAAAGGCGCTGGGATATCGATATATCACACTTGATCTGGAAGGCTTCCGTTCAGGCAGTATGGATGATGAGAAGCAGTCAGATACCCAGTAAAAGGGGGGATGGAGAATGACGATCACTGAAGTAAGCAAAAAGTATGAGATCACACCGGATACACTCCGTTATTATGAAAGAATAGGCCTGATCCCGCCGGTTCCGCGGACAAAGGGCGGAATCCGGGATTACGATGAAGAATCCTGCCGCTGGATTGAATTGATGAAATGTATGCGCAGGGCGGGAGTGCAGATCGAGGCACTGATCGAATATGTGGCCCTTTTCAAGCAGGGGGATGAGACTCTGGATGCAAGAAAGAAAATTCTGATCGAGCAGCGTAATCAGCTGGCCGACCGCATGGAAGATATGCAGGCATCCTTAGAGAGGCTGAACGAAAAGATCAGGCTGTATGAGTCGGGGCTTATGAAGACAGAAAACCTCTTGAAATAATAGCATGAAACGAATAAAATGATACCAGGAGGAACAGGAATGAGTGAGCGCGTTATAATAAAAAGTGAGGATGTCGTTGGTTTGATCCAGCGTACCCTGAATGAGGTAGATCCAAGGCTTGTGGAGCATGGAATACGTGTGGCACTCCTGGTATCAGGAATGCTCAAGGCAGATGAAGGATTTACACAGAGAGAAGTACAGGAGATATGCATGCTGGCTGTGCTGCATGATATCGGAGCCTATAAGACGGAGGAGATCGACCGTCTGGTGCAGTTCGAGACCAATGATGTCTGGGAGCACTCGATTTATGGATATCTGTTTCTGCGTCATCTCTCCCCACTGGATGACTGGGCGGAGGCTGTTCTCTATCACCATGTCCCATATGACGAGATGCCTTCTGCAAGGGAAAAGATCCAAAAGGCAGCACAGATGATCAATCTGGCGGACAGGCTGGAGATCTTTAGCAGAGGAAGAGGGGGAAAACGGACAGCAGAAGAGATGCCAGAGGCAGCCAGGGAGTATTTATCAAGGAGGCCTAAGGGACAGTTTTCAAAATCGGTCATACAGTGTTTTTGGAAGGCCCAGGACAGGTTTGATCTGTTTGACAGGCTGAAACAGGAGAAGCTTGATGTTCAGGAGGTATTTCCGCGGGTCAGCTTTACCAAAGCACAGCGCGCGGAATATCTTAAGATGATCGCCTATGCGATTGATTTCCGCAGTGAACATACAGTGACCCATACGATCACCACAACGAATATCAGTGAATATTGTGCCAGATTCATGGGGCTTTCGAAAGAGCGGATCGAGGATATCCGCTATGGGGCAATGCTGCATGATTTAGGAAAGATCGGGATTCCGGTCGAGATTCTGGAATATCCTGGAAAGCTCAGTGCCCAGGCTATGAATATCATGAGGACACATGTGGATATTACGGCAAGGATCTTAGGCGGGGCAGCGGCAGAGAATGTCACAAGGATCGCCCTCAGGCACCATGAAAAAATAGACGGGAGCGGCTATCCCCTGGGATTAAAAGGGGAAGATATGACATTGGACGAAGAGATCGTTGCGGTATCCGATATTGTCAGTGCGCTGATCGGGACACGCAGCTACAAAGCCGCATTTACAAGGGACCGCACCATATCCATAGTGGAAAATATGGCTGAGGAGGGTAAGCTGAATCCCAAGATCGTATCGGTGATGAAAGAGCACTTTGACGAGATCATCGAGGAGGTATCTAACTGCTGTGCTCCGATCCTCCAGAATTATTATGGAATCCAGTCGGAATACCGCAGGCTTCTGGTGAAATTTCTGTAAGGATCAGGAACGAAAAGTGCAAGCTGGAAATCAAAAATTTAACCTTGTTTCTGTCTGGACCTTACAAGCAGGACCACAGAAAAAATAGTCACCAGTGCTTCGGCAGCGGGGACGGTCAGCCAGATCCCGGTCAGCCCCAGAATGGCAGACAAAAGGAATGCCAGCGGGATCACAAGCAGAAATCCCCTGAGGCAGGAAATCAGGAATGCATTTCCCGGGCGGTCAATAGAACTGAAATAGGCGGCTGTGATAATGTTGATCCCCACAAACAAGAATGCAGTGAAGTAAATATGCATCCCTTCTACCGCGATCGCATGGAGAGCGGTATCGTTTTCTTTATTAAAAAGTTCTACGATCGGATCAGAAAAAAGGAATGTGCATCCGTAAGACAGCAGCGCAAAGAGTATGGAGGCCGTCAGTGCATACCGCAGTACTTTTTTTATATTGGAAGCTTCCCTCTTCCCGAAGCAGCTGCTCAAGACTGGCTGTATCCCCTGGGAGATCCCTGTGAAAATGGAGATCAATACCAGAGCGATATTAGCAAGTATCCCATAAGCTGCAACGCCTAAGTTGCCGCTGTCCTTTAAGATCAGCATGTTAAAAATGATCATGACGATCCCGGATGAGACCTCCACGATCAGGGATGAAACACCCAGCGAACAGATATCCCTGATGCTTTTCAGGTGCATCCTGGTACGGCAGAAATAAAAGTGGTTCTCTTTTCTGATAAAATGCCGGGACAGGATCAGCATGCTTACGATGGGAGCGATTCCTGTAGCCAGCGCCGCTCCTGCCATTCCCAGTTTAAGCGGAAAGATCAGGATATAATCCAGGATGATATTAGACAGGCTTCCCAGCAGCATGGCAGTCATAGAAAGCTGAGGCTTTCCGTCGTTGCGGACAAAGGCGATGAGCAGATTATTCATCATGAACATCGGTGTAAATAAAAGAAGGATCCGCAGGTAAACACCGGTCAGCGGAAGAATCGTAAAATCCGCCCCCAAAAGAGCTGCGAGCCGGTAAGGAAAGAAAAGCCCGGCGATAAAAAAGATTGATGCAAGACCCAGCATGAAGCAGAAAGCCTGTGTAAAAATGCTTTTTCTGGCAGTCTGATCCCCGCTGCCTCCTGCAATGGAAAAGCGGGTGGCACCGCCGATTCCCACCATCAGTCCCAGCCCATTTAAGAAGCTGTAGACCGGGATCGCAAGGTTTAAGGCTGTCAGCCCATCGGCCCCGACTCCTCTGGCGATGAAGAAAGTGTCTGCAAGAATGTAACAGGAAAGCCCGATCATCCCTAGGATATTGGCAGAAACATATTTGAAAAAGGTGCGTAAAATAGAAGTTGTCTGGTTCATGGAACTATCCCCCTGTTTTTTTGGTATCATTGATTCAGAGCAGCCCGGCAGCACTTTCGGTGGTGCGTGAGGGCTGAATATTAAAAAAGCATCCGCTTCCCTATACCTTCTAAGGCCTACCGGTATAAGGGGCGGATGCTTATGGATTCCCTACCCGGCGGCAGGGACAAGCATTCATTTTTGGTTGCGAAGGTTATACTAGCATAGATTTGGAAAGAAATCAATGCTTTTCTGAAAAGAGATTTCGGTGTAAAATAAAAAGGCTTATATGAAAATGCTGCAGAGAATCATTCAGGCCATACGGCAGAAGAAGAAAAAAATATACCATGAAAGAGGGAAGATAAATGAATAAGAAAGAAGTACTGGAGATCAGAAAACAGTTTACACCGGCAAACTGTGCTATCACCCGGATCTGCGGGTGCTATGTAGATCATGAGAAGAATAAAAAAATGGAGTCTAAGGATGCATTCCTCTCGTTACCTGAGGAAGAGGCATTTAAGTATTTTGACATTTTTAAAAAGACATTGTCCGGGACTATGGGACGTAATATGTTGAATATGGAATTCCCGCTGGACGCTGAGATGCCGGGAGGAACGCAGGAATTTTTATTAAAGCTCAGGGACAGCAAATTGGAAGATGATATTTTATTGGAAGAATTTTATGATAAAGTCATCGAAAGTTACATATATGAGGAGAATTATTATATCGTCCTGATCCATGCAATGTATGATATTCCCGGGAAATCATCCGACGGGATCGAGATGTTTGATGCTTCTGATAATGTATATGAATACCTGCTCTGCAGTATCTGCCCGGTCAGCCTTTCCAAGCCGGGGCTGTGTTATAATGCGGAGGATAACCGCATCCAGGACCGCATCCGTGACTGGATCGTGGATATGCCGGACAAGGGATTTATCTTCCCCGCATTTACGGACAGGAATATGGATCTCCACGGAGTTCTGTATTATACGAAAAAATCTGAGGATCTGCAGGAAGAATTTATTGACCAGGTATTAGGGGCCAGGATGCCGATGTCTGCGGAGACGCAGAAGGAGACCTTCCAGATGCTGATCGAGGATACACTGGGAGAGGACGGCGATTATGTGACGGTCCGCAATATCCATGAGACGCTCAATGAATTGATCGAGGAGCATAAAGAAGAACCGGAGCCGCTTGCATTGGATAAGACGGATGTAAAGAAGATCTTTGAAAAGAGCGGTGTGCCGTCTGAAAAGATGGAAACCTTTGAACAGACTTTTGAGGAGACGGCGGGGGAGAAGGCCTCCCTTTTAGCTGCTAATATTACGGAGACGCGGAAGTTCAATATTGAGACGCCGGATGTTGTGATCAAGGTCAACCCGGAGAGGATGGATCTTGTGGAGACCCGTATGATCGACGGAAGGCAGTGCCTTGTGATTGCGGTAGATGACCACATCGAAGTCAACGGTGTCAATGTCAGGACAATGAAGGCTCCGGGGAGCATTCAGGTCGTGAATCAGGACGAAGAAGAATAAAGATCAGAAAAGAAAAAGCCATGTCGGAGGGGAGGAAACCCTCTGACATGGCTTTTTTGGAAAAATGTCCCAATGACAGGGGCAGAACACCTCCACCTTGTGGTGAAAAAGTATACCCGGATGGAAGAAGGTAATATTCCTGCTTAGGATAGTTCGGAATAATGTATAGACTAAGACCCTAACAATGATTGAAAAATTGTTTAAAATGTGGTATTGTTAAAATATGGACAATGAGAGGGCAGCGCGAAGTGACAGAAGGCCCTGGGGCATGGGGAATGTCTAAAAACAGTGTTGTCCGGGAAAGGAAGGTATAAGGCATGATTTATTGCGGAAAACATTTATTAACAGGAGACGGTAAGACACATTTGACAGATGCAGCAGTTGTTGTGAATGAGGAAGGCAAGATTCAGGATGTGGGTGCGAAGGCGGATATGGTGCAGAAGTATCCGGGCGAGGAAGTAAAGGATTACGGAGATGTGACACTTCTTCCGGGACTTTGTGATATGCATGTACATTTTGGATATTATTACAGCCAGCCGGATCAGTACAATTTCGATGATTTTATGATCGCTTACTATGCACAGGAGCAGGCTAAGATCGCATTGAGCCTTGGTATCACGACGGTGCGTGACCTTTCTTCACCACATAATCTGTTGAAGCAGCTTCGTCTGGCTGGTGAGAAGGGCTACTGCAGGGTCCCAAGGATCATCCATTCTGATGCAGGTATGTGCATGACTGGCGGACACGGATATGATGACGGGATCGAACAGGTAGACGGCGAATGGGAGATCCGCAAGGAAATCAGAAAGCAGATCCGCGACGGTGCTGACTGGGTGAAGATCCTGACCAGCAACCGCACAAGTATTCCGGAGTTTACCCAGGAAGAATTGAATGCGGCTGTGGATGAATCACACCGTGTGGGAAGAAAATGTGCGGTACATGCAGGACTGCAGCCGGCACTTCAGATGTCTATCGACGCTGGCTTTGATACGATCGAGCACGGTACTTTCCTTACATATGAGCAGGTGAAACAGATGGCAGCTAACGGACAGGCATGGGTACCGACCATGACTGCTTACACCGTACTCTATGAATTCTGCAAGGAGAAGATTGAAGCAGGATTCAACAAAGGCGACAGAATCGCAGCAAAGGCGATCAAGGATATGGCATTTTTTGAACCGGCTTACAATGCATATAAAGATAACTTTAAGAAGTTCTATGATACAGGAGTTACAGTCTGCACAGGAAGTGATATGGTTCTGTATGAGGCACCTCCGCTTCCGATCAACCGTGAGATGGAATTAATGGTTGAATATGGGATCACACCGATCCAGGCAATTGAAACTGCTACATCCAACCCGGCGAAGGTGCTTGGCATGGAAGACACAATGGGACAGTTAAAACCAGGCCTTGAGGCAGATATGATCGTTGTGAAGGGCAATGTGGCAGAAGATATCAAGGCTGTGAATAACTTAGTAGATGTATATATGAGCGGTGAATTAGTTTACGAAAATAAATAAGAGATAGAAAGCGGGGCATATGAAGATGAATGTTACAGAGCGTGTTGCAGCATTGCGCAGGGTGATGGCAGAAAAAGGAATCGATGCATACATGATCCCATCGGCTGATTTCCATCAGAGCGAATATGTTGGAGAATATTTTAAGGCAAGAAGATATATCTCAGGATTTACAGGTTCAGCGGGTACCGTAGTTATTACACAGGATGACGGCGGACTGTGGACAGACGGAAGATATTTCATCCAGGCAGAGGCCCAGTTAAAAGGAAGTCCGATCCGCCTGTTTAAGATGAATGAAGAAGGCTATCCTACAGTAGAAGAATATCTCGCAGATGTGGTTCCAGAGGGCGGCACAGTTGGCTTTGACGGACGTGTGATCCCGGTTGTGGAAGGAAAAGCCCTTGAGGAAGCATTTGCACAGAAGCAGATCAAGATGCATGACACAGAAGACCTGATCGACCTGATCTGGGAAGACCGCCCGCCGATGTCAGAAGAAAAGGCATTTCTTCTGGATGTAAAGTATGCAGGGGAATCCTTTGAGGAGAAACTGGAAAGAATCCGTAAGATCATGCGGGAGAACGGGGCGGATGTCCACGTGATCGCAACTCTGGACGAGGTGGCATGGCTGTTTAATATCCGCGGAAATGACGTTGTATATACTCCGGTCATTTTAGGGTATGCGGCAGTTACATTGGATGATGTATACTTGTTTATGGATGAGAGAAAACTCAATGATGAGATCATAAAGTCCTTTGGAAGCGCAAGGGTAGAGATCCGGCCATACAATGATGTTTACGATTATGTAAAGAGCCTGTCTGAGGACCAGGTTATTATGATCGACCCTGAGAGAATGAACTATATGCTTTACAAGAGCATTCCGGCAGGGGTTGCCAAGGTGGAGACAGAGAACCCGGCTGTTCTGATGAAGGCGATGAAGAATGATGTAGAGATCGCGAATACAAAGAATGCTTACATCAAGGACGGTATCGCTTGTACCAAGTTTATGTACTGGCTGAAGACCAACGTGGGCAGGATGAAGATCACAGAGATCTCGGCTGCGGATGAACTGGAACGTCTGAGAAAGGAGCAGGACGGTTTTATTGATCTGAGCTTTGAGACGATCGCAGGTTATAAAGAACATGCGGCAATGATGCATTATGCAGCAACACCGGAGTCTGATTACGAATTAAAACCAGAAGGAATGCTGCTTGTGGATTCCGGCGGACACTACTATGAAGGAACTACCGATATCACAAGAACCTATGTGTTAGGTGAACTCAGTGAGGAGTTAAAGACACAGTACACAACAGTTTTACGTTCCATGATCGACTTGTCCATGGCAAAATTCCTCTATGGATGCCGCGGATATAACCTGGATATCCTGGCGAGACAGCCGGTTTGGGATTTAGGGCTGGATTTCAAATGCGGAACAGGACACGGAGTTGGTTACATCCTGAGCGTTCATGAAGGACCGACAGGATTCCGCTGGTATATCGTGCCGGAAAAACATGAGACACATCCGTTTGAGGAAGGCATGATCATCACAGATGAGCCTGGAATCTATATTGAAGGCTCCCATGGAATCCGTACAGAGAATCAGCTCATTGTCAGAAAGGCAGAGAAGAATGAAAACGGACAGTTCATGGTCTTTGAGAATATCACCATGTCTCCGATCGATCTGGACGGAATCAATCCTGAGCTTCTGACAAAGAGGGAGAGAGACTACCTGAATGCTTATCACAAACAGGTGTATGATGTGATCGGGCCTCACCTGACAGAAGAAGAACGTGAGTGGCTCAAGGAGTATACAAGAGAGGTCTAAGCCCATAGAAAAAACGGCTTAGAAGATACCACACATAAAATAGACAGGAAGCAGCAGAGCGTTAATGAGAAGGGGTGCATAAGAAATACTTGGGCACCCCTTATGCTTTTTAGAAAATCATATGGACACCAAGGAAAGGATAGATAGCATGAAATACGATTTTACAACAATCATGGAGCGGGCAGGGCATGATGCCATTGCGGTAGAAATGATCCCGGTACCTGACGCAGAGGTAAAAGAAGGTTTTACAAGGCTTCCCATGTGGGTTGCAGACATGAATTTTCCGACACTGCCGACCATTCTTGAATCAATACAGGAGAGGTTAAAACACCATCATTTCGGATATTTTAATATGTCAGAGGCCTATTTTGACAGCATCATTAACTGGCATAAGGAACGGTTCAATGTGACAGGGCTTACACGTGCTGATATCGGATATGAAAATGGTGTACTGGGGTGCGTCTCCTCCACGATCCAGGCATTTACCGCACCGGGAGAAGCGGTATTGCTGCATTCTCCAACCTATATCGGATTTACAAAGACGATCGAAAATATTGGCAGGAATATCATCCTGAGTGATCTGAAGCTGGATGAGGATGGTATCTGGCGTATGGATTACGAAGATATGGAAAAGAAATTAAAGGAGAACAGCATCCATTGTGCTGTCATATGCTCCCCACATAACCCATCCGGCAGAGTCTGGGAGCGCAGGGAACTGGAGCAGGCGATGGAGCTGTATCGGAAATATGACTGTGTTGTGATCTCTGATGAGATATGGGCTGACCTTACTATGCCCGGCTATACACATATTCCAACTCAGATGGTCTCGGAAGATGCAAAAAACCGGACGGTGAGTATATATGCACCATCTAAGACCTTTAACCTGGCCGGCTTGATAGGTTCCTATCATGTGATCTACAATCCATATCTGCGTGACCGCGTGGGAAAGGTATCTGCGGCCTCCCATTATAATTCCTGTAACGTTCTGTCCATGCATGCTCTTACAGGGGCTTACTGCGAGGAGGGAATGGAATGGGTAGATGAACTGCGGGAAGTATTAAGCAGTAATGTAGATTATGCCTATGACTATATCAACCGCCATTTCCAGGGGGTGAAGCTGGCAAAACCCCAGGGAACTTATATGCTGTTTTTGGATTGTAAAGAGTGGTGTAAAGCGCATGGGAAGACTTTAGACGAGCTGTTGAAAGCAGGAATCGGGGTGGGAGTGATCTGGCAGGACGGCAGACCGTTCCATGGGGAATATGCCATCCGGGTGAATCTGGCACTGCCTCATGAATTAGTAAAGGAAGCGATGGAAAGATTGAAAAAGTATGTATTTTAATCTGATCAAGGATACAACAAAGCATATTTAGAAGATCCATTTGAAACAGGTAACAGGGCAGGAAAATGTGAGTTCTATGGGGCAGACATTTTCCTGCTTTTTATTTTATTAAAATACCGTCACACCGGGGGTTGAAAATTACAGTCAATCGTGTATTCTGGTACTAAGGGTTGACCGAACAGGTCAGACCGATTGAGTCAAACCAGTCAGTAGTATGATTCCGGCAGCGGGCGAGGGGAGGATGCCATGAACGAAAAGTTTTATACACTTCCGGAGGAGAAGCAGCAAAATATCGTCAATGCAGCGATGGAGGTGTTTGCCAAGAATGAGTATAAGCGTGCGTCAACCGATCTGATAGCGGCAAAGGCAGGGATATCCAAAGGGCTTTTATTCTATTATTTTCATAATAAGAAGGAGCTGTATCTGTTTTTATATGATTATCTGATCGAAGTGATGAAGGAACAGGTTGATGCTTCCAGGTTTAGTGAGATTACAGATTTTTTTGAGCTTCTGAGATATGGCGTCTCTATGAAAGTGGGAATCCTGCAGAAGAATCCTTATATCATGGATTTTGCGATGCGGGCGTTCTATTCGGAAAAGGAAGATGTGTCAGATGATCTAAAGGCTGTGAACACAACGCAGGAAGATGCACTTTATAAGATGTATTTCGGTTCCGTTGATATGCATAAGTTTAAAGACGGGGCAGAGCCGTACCATGTTTTCAAAATGCTTCGGTGGATGGCGGATGGGTATCTGCATGATGTGCAGATGTCGGGAAAGCCGGTTATTCTGGAGGAAATGATGGCTGAGTTTGGAGTGTGGATCGAGATGATGAGGAAATTGACATATAAGGAGGAGTATCAGGATGAGTGTGATTGAGATCAGTCATATTACAAAGGATTATGGAAAGGGACGGGGCGTCTTTGATGTCAGTTTTTCTGTACATAAAGGAGAGGTCTTAGGATTTCTGGGACCTAACGGGGCAGGTAAGACGACCACCATACGGCAGCTGATGGGATTTATCAGGCCGGACAGCGGGAAGCTTTCGATTTTAGGGAAGGATTGTTTTCAGGAAGCGGATCAGATCCAGAAGTCACTGGGGTATCTGCCGGGGGAGATCGCATTTATCGATTCCATGAACGGGATGGAGTTCATCCGTTTTGTGGCAAAGATGAAGGGTATGAAAGGACTGGGACGCTCACAGGAGCTGATGGAGCGCTTCGAGCTGGATGCTATGGGCAAGTTAAAGAAGATGTCCAAGGGCATGAAGCAGAAGATCGGGATCGTCTGCGCATTCATGGATCCGGCCGCCGAGATCCTGATCCTGGATGAGCCGACCTCAGGGCTCGATCCCTTAATGCAGAACAGGTTTGTGGAGCTGGTACTGGAGGAGAAAAGGGCAGGAAAGACGATCCTGATGTCCTCCCATATGTTTGAAGAGGTAGAACGTACCTGTGACCGGGCGGCTATCATCCGTGACGGAAGGCTGGTGGCAGTGGAGGAGATGGAGAAGCTGAAAGAAGGACGGCAGAAGAACATCGAGATCACGTTCAGGGATGCAGCTATGGCAGAGGCATTTGCGGCTGAATTTCCGAAAGCATCCCATAAGGCAGGCAGCAGGATGGTAACTGCAGGAGTCGGGAAGAATCTGGATTCCTTCATGAAGAAGGCCGGGGAATATACGATTACAGATCTGGATGTACGCACGCAGAGCCTGGAAGAGTTCTTCATGCATTTCTACGGAGAAGGGGGAAAGAAGTAATGAATGCAACGTTATTTAAGAAAGAAATCAAATCCAACTGGCTGCTGCTTGTGATCTTCCTTGCAGTGCTCAGTATGTATGGCGCGATGATCACAATGATGTTTGATCCGAAGCTGGGGGACAGTTTGAAGATGATGGCAGAGAGTATGCCCGATCTGTTCGCTGCGTTTGGAATGCTAGATGTGGGGACGACTCTGTTAGAGTTCGTGTCAGGTTATTTGTATGGGATGCTCTATGTGGCCTTCCCGGGAGTATTTATCATCATCCTGTCCAACAGGCTGGCGGCAAAATATGTGGATAACGGGTCCATGGCGTATCTGCTTGCAGTGCCTCAGAAGAGATGGAAGATCATGCTGACACAAGGCGTCTTTATGCTGACATCCCTGGTGGTCATGGTGGCATATATCACAGCACTTGTACTGGCTGTCAGTGAGATCCTGTTTCCGGGAGAGATGGAGACGGCGGCGTTCCTCAGAGTGAATGTGGGACTCTTGGGACTTCTTATCTTCTTCGGAGGTGCCTGCTTCTGTGCCTCCTGTTTCTGCAACGAAACTAAGACATCCTCGGGAATCAGTACGGCAGTTGTAGTATACTCTGTGCTTGTGCAGATGATCTCTCAGGTGGGGGATAAGTTCGAGAATCTCAAGTATGCGACGCCGCTGACACTGTTCAATGTGGATGGCCTGGCAGCAGGAGACAAGGACGCATGGCTGACCTGTGTGATCCTGTATGCGGTGGGGCTGGTACTGATGGGAGTCGGGATCGCCAGGTTTAGTAAGCGGGACCTGCCGCTGTAAAATTCTTCATTGCCGCACGGCTCCTGTTCATGGTATCATGATCATATGAAAGTTACACACTTAAAAATGAGAAATGAATAGGAGTACACCAATGCAGTCGATTTTAATCATAGAGGACGACCCCAATATCAACAACATGATCTGCGAGTATCTTAACGACAGCGGCTACGCCTGCACCCAGGCATTTTCCGGGACAGAGGGGGCGCTGCGCTTTCAGATGGAGCACTATGACCTGATCCTTTTAGACCTGATGCTTCCGGGGCAGACGGGAGAGGAACTGATCCATACCTTTGCGGGGAAAGTCCCGGTGATCGTCCTCTCGGCGAAGAATGAACTGGACAGTAAGGTGGAACTGCTTTCCTCAGGCGCCAGTGACTATATCTGCAAACCCTTTGACCTGCGCGAGCTGCTTGTACGCATCCAGGTCCAGCTCCGTAATACGCAGACATTCGAATCCAAAAGTGTTCTCCGTTATAAGGAATGGACACTGGACCCGGAGACACAGGAGATGAATGTGGCGGGGAAGAACATCGATTTTACAAAGCATGAATTCAAGATCCTGGAACTGCTCTGTAAGCATCCGAAGAAGGTATTTACCAAGCAGATTATCTATGAATACGCCTGGGGAGACGAGTATTATATAGAAGATAAGACGATCAACGTACACATCAGCAACATCCGATCCAAGTTAAAACCTACGGGGACAGATTCCTATATCCAGACTGTATGGGGGATGGGCTTTAAACTTTCTTAACCTTTTCTTTGCGATTTTTGAATCCTGCACCGTTACACTGTAGATAACAGCAAAGGATGAACTTCAAAGCAAAGAAAGGAGCTGCCATGAATACAGAATATGCAGTCAAAACGAATAATTTAAGTAAGATATACGGCGCAAAAGCCGCAGTAAGCCATCTCAATATGGAAGTAAGGACAGGGGACATCTATGGATTTATCGGCCGGAATGGTTCCGGCAAGTCTACCACCTTAAAGATGTGCTGCGGACTTGTACACCCTACAGAGGGGGAAATCTCTCTCTATGGGGCGCCTGTGAAGAATCAAAATGCCCGCCGCAGAGTGGGGATGCTGATCGAGGAGCCGGGGCTTTACCCCCATATGACCGCCAGGGAGAACATGATTTTAAATGCAAAGTGCCTGGGGCTTGCCGATTTAAGCAGTGTGGATGCGATCCTGGAGCTGTTAAGCCTCTCCCATGCAGGAAAGAAAAAGGTCAGACAGTTTTCCATGGGAATGAGGCAGAGGCTGGGAATCGCCATGGCACTCCTTGGAAATCCGGATCTTCTTATACTCGATGAGCCGATCAACGGTCTCGATCCGGAAGGGATCAGGGAAGTCAGGGAATGCCTGATCCGGCTGAATGAGGAGGCAGGGAAGACGATCGTTATCAGTTCCCATATCTTAGGCGAGCTGAGCAAGCTTGCCACCCGGTACGGGATCATCAAGGACGGGGAATTGATCCGTCAGATCTCCCGGAAGAAGCTGGAAGAGCAGTGCAGGGATTATCTGGATCTTAAAGTAGACGATGCCGACAGGACGGCTGCCCTTTTATCAGAATATTATCCGGATGCCGGTTACGAGGTATTTGGCAGGAACCAGCTCCATGTGTTCGATTTTCAGGAGTCAGCACCTTTGACTACTCTGCTTGTACAGAATGGTATTGCAGTTCAGTCCAGCAGCCTGCACCGGATGGATCTGGAAGAGTATTTCCTGGATCTGATGGAAGGGGGTGCACAGAATGCTTAATCTTATTCGAATGGATTTATACCGTATTTTCCACAGTAAAAGCTTTTATATCTGCCTGGGGGCTTTAATTCTGTGCAACATCCTGACCTTTGGGATACTGATCGTCCTTATGAATCCGGACTTAAGAAGTTTTCTTCTGCATTACGGCGCTCAGCTTTCGACCGATATCTCAAAGATGGAGGAGGCGTTATCACTTACTACGATCCTGGATGTCTTCTGCCAGGGAGCTATTCAGGGAGGATTCTTTTCTGTGGCTATCGGAGTATTCGCGGCACTGCTTGTATGTACAGATTTTGACAGCGGGTTTATAAAAAACATCTTGTCTTCACATGAAAATAAATGGGATTATATTCTGAGCAAAATAAGCTGCCTGGTTCTGGTTAATTTCCTGTATCTGGCGGGAACGTTTTTGGTGACACTTTTATTAAACGGCTTAAGTGGTGGGATTTTTGCCTGGTCCAGGACGGAAGATATCCTGTTCTATTTATTTTCCACCTGGATGGTGACCAATGGATTCTCAGCACTTACACTGCTGATCTGTATCGTGACACGCAGTAAGGCGGCAGGTGCTGCTGCGGCGATCTGCCTGAACGGCGGGCTGATCGTGATGATTCTAAATGCAGTACTCAATCTGTTCGGTCTGCAGAAGATCATGGAGTTCAGCCTGTATATAAATCTTGCTTCACTCAAGACCGCTTTTCAGGGAACATATCCTCACAGAGCGTGGGTGACAGGAGTTGTATTTCTTGTGATCTACACTGTAATCAGTAAGATCGTGCTGTCCCGCAGGGATATCTGATTCGTCACTGATCATGGTTATGAACAGTGACGCTGATTCAGCGGGAAATTGAAAGGGGGGAATGAGAATGACTGCTTTCATCGCGGTGCTTATCATTACGATCATCATATTGGCGGCATTGCTCATTCTCTATATCAGAGAGGTGCATCACCTTAAGGACCAGCTTGACCAGCTGGAGGCAGGGAGTCAGGTGGAGCTGACGACGAACACGAGAAACCGGGCATTTGTGCAGCTATATCAGAAGTTAAACCATATATTTTCCAAGTCCCGCACAAGAGAGCGGAAGTACATCCGCGCACAGAATCAGCTAAAACAGTCCGTCTCAGACATCGCCCATGATATCCGCACCCCCCTTACGAGTGCATCCGGCTATCTGCAGATGCTGAAAGAGGATACCAAGTCTGAAAAGCAGCTTCGGTATGAGACGATCATCGAAAAGCGGATCGGGGAATTAAAAGAGATGCTGGAAGAGCTGTTTCTCTATACAAAGCTGACCAGTGAGGAGTTTTCGCTGGATTGTAAGGACACGGCCGTATTCCCGGTCTTGAGTGACTGCATGGTCAGCATGTATCATGTATTTGAGGAAAAACAGATCGAACCAAAGATCCGGTTTGAAAATGAGGCAGTCTGTGTATTTGCAGCCCCGGAAGTGCTGGCGCGCATCTTTCGCAATCTGATCAACAACGCCCTCCTGCATGGTGCAGGAGGACTTCGCATTGTACAGAGCGGCACCACGATTTCCTTTATCAACCCGGTAGAAGAGACGGCATCCATGGATGTGGAACGCTTGTTTGACCGGTTTTATAAGGCGGATAAGACCCGCAAAAGAGGATCTTCCGGGCTGGGCCTTGCGATCGTAAAGGAGCTTTGTGAACGCATGGGCGGCACGGCCGAGGCCGGGCTTACGTTAGAAAAAGAACTGGCGGTTTCTGTCACCTTTCTTCCTGCAGCCAAGTAAACTCTGAGTATAGATGGCAAAATAAATACGAATATAGAGACTATATGGTCTGATTCCGGTACTGCATCGGAGTCAGGCCGTATTTTTTCTTAAATACATTCTGGAAATAGGCCTGGCTGGAAAAGCAGAGGTAATTGCTGATCTCACTTAACGTCATATCGGAAAATGTGAGCAGGCTCTTCGCCTCCTCCAGCTTACATCTCATGATAAAGCTGCTGATATCAAAGCCCAGCTCTTTTTTGAATCTCTGGCTGATGTAGGAACGGCTTTTTCCGGCAAATGCGGCCACATCATCCACCCGGATCAGTTCATTTGTATGCCGGGAGATGAACTGGACACAATCGGAGATCTCTTTTGAAAGACCATTCGGAAGCCTGCTTTTGGCCACCCTCTCGGAAAAGTCAAAGATCATGGTGCGCTGCAGGGTGGACAAAGCCTCCACACTCTGCATCTTTTCCCCCTCATTGATATACACGTCACTGAGCTGGTAGGCCTGCTCGATGTCCATACCTCCGGCGATCGCGGCCCTTGTTGTGAGCGTGACACAGGCGATCATCAGATTCTTTTCATTTTGTAGACGCGTATCAGCGATCTTCCCGGTGATCAGCCGTTTCCCTGCAGAGTCCAGGAGGCGTTTGATACGCATGGTCTCTCCATTCTTCACACATTCCAGATACTGCCGTTCAAAGGCATAGGTATTATGG
Organism: Faecalicatena sp.; assembly: GCF_058819085.1. Taxonomy (NCBI): domain Bacteria; kingdom Bacillati; phylum Bacillota; class Clostridia; order Lachnospirales; family Lachnospiraceae; genus Faecalicatena; species Faecalicatena sp. The sequence goes on along the minus strand of NZ_JBZUUL010000013.1, from coordinate 219,779 downwards.
AAGATCTGGTCTTCCTTTGCCTCATGGATCCGGTTGGAATGAAGTACTGAGATCTCTTCTGGTGTTGGTGTATCATCCAGGTGAAAATGACGTGACAGATCCACGGTCTGATTGTTCAGTGAAAGATGGAAAAATGCCAGCGTCTGGGTGAACTGGTTGAAGGAGATCTGCGGGGTATTGGTCAGAAAGTTGGTGATCTGATCTTTGTATTTCGCAGAAATCGTACACTCCTTCATGAACATGCGGATCGTATTGTCTGTGACCGGCACGCTGAAAACAGGTCCGATGATCAGGTATCTTGTACTGTTTTCGATTTTGACATATCCAAAATAGCAGAAGGACTGCAGCAAAAAGTAATCCGGATTCCTGCGGAAGGTAAGCATACCCGGCAGTGTGGAACTGATCTCGCGGATATGGTCGTGATCCGTGGGATAAGAGAACTCCACCAGATCGGGGGTTTGGCACACACTTATGGGGATAAATGTAGATGCATAAAACAGACGGCAGAATTCTTTCAGGTTTTCAATCATATGAGGACCTCCTTTTGGGTGTTGCTTAATTTTACAATATTATGATTGAAATTACAATACTATTGACGCGGCGTATGATATCTTATAAAAAGCAGTAGTAACAGTTCATGCGCACCATTCGAAAAACGTTCCTTCGATGCATTTTGCTGTTGCGAACCGAAATAACCAGTAAACCAGTAGAAAGGGAGTTATTAACATGGAAAAGCAGAAATTAAAAGAGTTAATTGGACAGATGACCTTAGAAGAAAAAGCGGGCTTATGTTCCGGCGCTGATTTTTGGCATACAAAAGGGGTAGAGCGCCTGGGGATTCCTGCTGTTATGGTGAGTGACGGACCTCACGGACTCCGCAAGCAGGATGATAAAGCAGATCACCTGGGAGTAAATGATAGTATTAAGGCAGTATGTTTCCCGGCAGGGTGCGCTACCGCATCCAGCTTTAGCCGTGAAACGGTAGAGTTTTTGGGAGAGTCCATCGGAGAAGAATGCCAGGCAGAAGGAGTCAGCACTGTTCTTGGGCCTGCGATGAACATCAAGCGTTCCCCGCTGTGCGGAAGGAATTTTGAGTACTATTCAGAGGATCCGTTTTTATCCACAGAAATCGCAGGTGCGTTTGTACATGGCGTGCAGAGCAGGAATGTCGGCACAAGTCCGAAGCACTTTATGGCAAACAACCAGGAATACCACCGGATGACCAGCTCTTCGGAGATGGATGAAAGGACTATGCGGGAGATTTACCTGGCATCCTTTGAGGGCATGGTGAAAAAGGAAAAGCCATGGACCATCATGAATTCTTACAATAGATTAAATGGAACCTACCTCTGTGAAAATAAGGAGATCCTTACAGACATCCTCAGAGACGAGTGGGGCTTTGACGGATATGTGATGACTGACTGGGGTGCAATGAATGACCGTGTATCTGCTTTAAAGGCAGGCTGTGAGCTGGAAATGCCGGCATCCTCTGGTATTACGGATGCAGAGATCGTGGCAGCAGTGAAAGACGGAACACTTGCAGAGGAAGTGCTGGATCAGGCATGTGAGAGAATCCTGAATATTGTTTATCGTTTTGAAGAGAACCGTGACAAAGAAGCGGTCTTTGATTACGAGAAGGATCATGAGAGTGCAAGAAAAATTGAGGAGGAATGTATTGTTCTTCTGAAAAATGAAGAGGATATCCTGCCGTTAAAGAAAGAAACAAAAGCTGTATTTATTGGAAAATATGCGGAGGCGCCAAGATTTCAGGGCGGCGGAAGCTCCCATATCAACACGTTCAAGGTAGAATCTGCAGTGGAGGCTGTCAATGCATGGGAAGAGGGTGTAAAGCCAGTCTATGTAAAAGGGTTTGATGACGCAGAGGATGAGACAGATGAGGCTCTTTTGAAAGAGGCGGTAGAGGCAGCAAAGAATGCAGATACAGCCGTTATTTTTGCCGGACTGCCGGACAGCTTTGAATCAGAAGGATATGACCGGAAGCACATGAGAATGCCGGACTGCCAGAACCGTCTGATCGAGGCTGTATCAGAGGTGCAGCCGAATACCGTGGTCGTGTTACATAATGGTTCCCCGGTTGAGATGCCGTGGATCGACCGTGTGAAAGGGGTGGTAGAGGCTTACCTTGGAGGCCAGGCTGTAGGCGGTGCAGTTGTAAATGTCCTGTATGGAAAGGTCAACCCAAGCGGAAGGCTTGCGGAGACATTCCCGCTGCGTCTGGAAGATACGCCATGCTATCTGACCTATGGCGGAGAGTATGATAAGTCCGTATATTCAGAAGGTGTGTTCACAGGATACCGTTACTATGCGTCAAAGGATATGAAGGTCTTATTCCCGTTCGGATACGGCCTGTCCTATACAACCTTTGAGTACAGCAATCTGGTGCTTGACCAGAAGGAGATCAAAGAGAGTGGAAAACTCACCGTTTCCGTAGATGTGACTAACGCAGGCTCCTGTGCCGGAAAAGAAGTGGTACAGCTCTATGTGTCTGCAAAAGAAAGCAAAATGAAACGTCCGGTCAGAGAACTGCGCGGATTTGACAAGATTGCATTAGAACCGGGAGAGACAAAGACCGTCAGCTTTACATTAGACAAACGTGCCTTTGCTTACTGGAGTGTGCAGATCCATGACTGGCATGTGGAGAGCGGCGACTATGAGATCCAGATCGGAAAGTCCGCACAGGAGATCATCCTGAAAGACAGTGTGCAGGTAGAATCAGAAACCGTGATTCCGAAAGTATTTACCATCAATTCCACCATGGGTGAGATCATGGCAGACCCGAAGGGCAAAATGATCCTGGAACAGTCCATGAAAGCCCTGACAGCAGGGGGACCTGCGCAGGCCATGGCAGAAGGGGCACAGGATGAAAGCGGAGCGATCAGCAATGAGATGGTGGCAGCGATGATGGAAGGAATGCCTCTGCGTCAGATACTCAGCTTTGTGCCAGGTGTGAAGAAGGAGATGTTAGAGCAGCTGCTCCAGGCGCTGAACTCATAACATAGAAGATATAATGATTCAGCCATGCAAGCTTGGATCTGCAGCAGAGCAGCTTCTTTTTGCTTCGGCTAAACGTTATATTTGAAGAACCTAAGCTCAGTAAGCAGGCTTTCGTGCATAGATTCTGTAAATAGGACTGCATGGCTGAATATTTGCTAAAAAGTTGTTAAAAAATCTGTGAATTCAAAGAATTGGCTTGTTAAAGTCTGTCAGAAAAAGTATAATAAAGGTGTAAAAAAGAGTGGGCACTAAGGATAGAAGGAAGGAGTTGTTGATTATGTCAAAGAATGTAATGATAACGATTGGACGTCAATTCGGCAGTGGCGGACGTGAAGTGGGTTCAAGACTTGCGAAAAGCTTAAATTTGCCATTATATGACAAACAATTGGTCGAAATGGCAGCAAAGAAACTGGATATCAGTGAAGAAACGGCGGAAGCGGTAGATGAGACAACTCTGAGCAAATTCCTGGCTTCCTATACTTTTTCTCCGGCAACGGTAGTGCCTTATATTGGCAATGTAGATTACTTAGAGCCGATCAATGACAAGATGTTTTATATGCAGTCAGCGATCATACGTGAGTTAGCAAAGAAAGGACCTGCGGTATTTGTCGGAAGATGTGCGGATCATGCATTGAAGGATCACGCAGAAAGTCTGAATGTTTTCATCTGTGCGGATAAGGAAGACAGGATTAAAAGGATCGCAAAGCTTTATGATCTGACGGATAAGAAGGCAGCAGACAAGATCAGGAAGATCGACAGGGAGCGGCGTTACTACTATGAGACCTATACAGGAAAAGACTGGGGTGACATCACATCCCATGACATCATCCTGAATGTGAGCAGACTGGGAATGGACCGGGTAGTGAAAGATCTGGAGATGATTTATCGGGGGATGACACAAGACTAGACCTGGCCGTAAGACTGACAAAGCTGGTTTTGGATACAGATAAGATACAGGAAAGCTTAAAAGAGGTGCAGCTGTGATGGGAAGATCACAGCCGCACCTCTTTTACGGGCAGGGGAAACAGCATCGAAAATCACAGCCGCATGTACGATAGCAGTACCCTGATTTGTTTTAAGTATGTTAATTGTATGCTGGACAATCTCCCTGTTTATGGGGTAAAATATTAACAGTGTGTACAGATAGAGAAGGAAAAAGAGAGGGTTATTCATGTTAACTGGTATGAAGAAATTATTTGCCCCGGTGGATATGACGCAAGGAAGTCCGGGGAAGCGGATCGTGGCTTTTACGATCCCTATGCTGATCGGAAATATTGCGCAGCAGTTATATAATACAGTGGACAGTATTATTGTAGGGCGGTTTGTGGGAGATAATGCACTGGCTGCAGTCGGAAGTGCAGGTCCGATCCTGAATCTGCTGCTTGTATTGTTCGTCGGAATCTCCGTGGGAGTCGGGATCATGGTATCCCAGTATTTTGGAGCAAAGCAGCGGGAGGAGCTGTCGAAGACCATCGGCTGCTGTATCACGCTGACGATCATTACGACCATTCTTGTCATGGCAGTCACACCGTTTGTGACGATGCCGCTCCTTCGGCTTTTAAATACGCCTGATTCGATCATTGGATGGTGCAATTCCTATCTGATGATCTTATTTATGGGGATTATAGGATGTGCCTTTTATAACATCCTGGGCGGAATTTTAAGGGGGCTGGGAGATTCGGTGTCCGCCCTTTTATATCTGTTGGTAGCGACCGTCATCAACATTGTGCTGGATTATGTTTTTGTAGCGAAGTTCGGGATGGGTGTTGCCGGTGTGGCGCTTGCAACGGTGATCGCACAGATGGTATCGGCAGTGTTATCTTTCTTAAAGCTATGCAGGATGAAAGAGGTCTTTGACATGAAGAAGGATTATCTGGCGCCGGAAAAGAAGTATATGTGGGATTTGATCCGGCTGGGACTGCCGTCAGGTGTCACACAGGCGATCTTTTCCTTGTCCATGATCGTGGTCCAGTCTTTGACGAATAGTTTTGGGGAAATGTTTATCGCGGCGAATGTCATTGTCATGCGTGTGGATGGATTTGCCATGATGCCCGCCTTTTCCTTTGGAACTGCAATGACGACCTATGCCGGGCAGAATGTGGGAGCGAAAAGAATGGACCGGGTGGTACAGGGGGCAAGGCAGGGAACCGGGATCGCTGTAGCGACTTCCACGGTGATTACAATGCTGATTCTGCTTTTTGGCAAGTATCTGATGGCGATTTTTACATCGACCCCGGAACTGGTGGATTTGAGCTTCACGATGATGAAGATCCTGGCTGTCGGTTATATTGCAATGGAAGTGACGCAGTGCCTGTCAGGTGTGATGAGGGGCGCCGGGGATACGGTGACTCCAATGTGGATCTCGATGGTGACGACAGTCGTGATCCGTGTGCCGCTGGCATACGGCCTGGCGTATCTGACAAGATCACCTCAGCATCCGAACGGGAACAGTGTCTGTATCTTTGTTTCACTTTTGATATCCTGGATCCTGGGGGCATGTATCACATTTCTCTGCTACCGTGCAGGGCGCTGGAAGAAAAAGGCACTGGGGGATTAGGCAGGAGAGTACAGATATTACATATCAGATTTAAAGAAAGGAAAACGGCCGGGGATAAAAGGATTCCGGCCGTCATTTTATGACACGATGAAATCATATAAACATACGATCTATGCCTGCTATGTGGGCTTTATCACGCAGGCGATCGTGAACAACTTAGGCCCGCTTTTATTTTTAACATTTCAAAAACAGTTTTCTATTTCTGTTGAAAGAATTGGATTCCTGATTACTTTAAATTTCGGGATCCAGCTGATCGTGGATCTGCTGGCGGCGAAATATGTGGATAAGATCGGATACCGTTTCAGTATGGTACTCGCACATTTTATGGCGGCGGCAGGCCTGGTGGGAATGGGGATCTTTCCGTTTCTCTTCCCTTCGCCTTATGTGGGCTTGATGGCCGCAATCTTTTTCAACGCGGTCGGAGGAGGACTTCTTGAGGTTCTGGCGAGTCCGATCGTGGAGGCAGCCCCGAGCAAAGAAAAGGAAAAGGCTATGAGCCTTCTGCATTCTTTTTACTGCTTCGGCCATGTGGGAGTTGTGATCCTGTCCACGGTTGGATTTCATTTGATCGGTATGGAGAACTGGAGAGTTCTTCCTATGTTATGGGCAGTTGTGCCGTTTTTGAATGCATTTGCCTTTATGAAGGTACCGATCCGTGTACTGGTAGAGGAAGAGGACCGTATCCCGGTTAGAAAGCTCTTGTCTATGCGGGTGTTCTGGCTCTTCGTGGTCCTGATGTTATGCGCAGGGGCCTCAGAACAGGCAATGTCCCAGTGGGCATCCTTTTTTGCCGAGAGCAGCCTGCATGTGTCAAAGACCATGGGCGACCTTTTGGGGCCATGCTCTTTTGCTATATTGATGGGGATCTCCCGTGTTTTCTATGGAAAGTGCGGTGAGAAGATCCGGTTGGAAAAATTTATGTATCTAAGCAGCATGCTATGTATCATAAGCTACCTGCTGGCAGTTTTTGCGCCGGTTCCGGTCATCAGCCTGTTAGGATGTGCACTCTGCGGTCTTTCTGTTGGAATCATGTGGCCAGGGACATTCAGCATAGCTGCGCGGGAATGCACTCAGGGAGGAACAGCGCTCTTTGCATTTTTGGCTCTTGCAGGGGATGCCGGATGTATGTCCGGCCCGGGAATCGTCGGGATCGTGGCAGACCATGCCGGGAAATGGGGATTAAAGGGCGGCCTGCTTGCGGCGATTATCTTTCCGGTCTGCATCGGCGCGGTCTTTCTTTTTAAGGCAGAGAAGCATCAGAAAAAAGCGGTATAAATCAGAGATGCCCCCTCTGGCCTGACTCACCAGACCAGAGGGGGCATAATGCCTTTTCATATTCAATTGACATTGATTTAGCGTCCAATTATAATGGGAATCAAAGAAGATACCATGTAAGGACCTCAGAAAGTGGAGCGTTACTTCTGTGCCTCCAGGGACATTTTGCAAACCTCCAGGCTGATATCGTCCGGGACGTTCTGCAGCCCGTTGACAAGGGTCTCTGGTGCTTTGACAATACGCTCGGCGCATCCGGCCTGCAGCGCAAGTCCAAGGTCCATAATCTCAATAGGATTGCCGTCCGCCGATGCCAGATTCAGGGCGTGGGTGTTGGACAGAACATAGATATCTTTCTCGCCGTATGTGTATTTATCGATGTTGGACCGCAGGCTGGTTTTGCTGTCGGCTTTTTCGACAAGCCCCTTTAAGTCAATTTCAAAGCCAAGGCAGCCTGCATTTGCTAAAATCACTTTATTTTTGAATATCGGGATATGGTCCGCTGTGATGACACCGAAGCTGCCTGTAACCGTTATAATGACATCTGCACGGGCGATGAGCTCCTCCTTTTCGCCCACAATATGTCCATCCACCTTTGCCTTGAGCTGGTAGAGAGGGTTACTGTCATAAACCATGGTATTGGCACCTAAGCCTTTGAATTTGGCTGCGACACCGGAGCCGCAGTATCCGTAGCCGAATACCAGGACATTTTTCCCTCCCACAAGCAGACTTGTGGCACGCATAAACCCGTCTACGATGGACTGGCCGACACCTGTGTAATTTTCCAGCAGACGTTTCAGGGCGGAATCGTCAATGACGGCGATGGGGTAGGGGGCCTCATAATTTTCCTGTTCTACATAAAGACGTCCGGACCGGGTCTCTTCGTTGGCACCATCCGGCAGCCAGCCCGGGTTATTGCGTTTGTGGGCAAGGATGAACGCAGCGCCGTTGTCCAAGAAAAGATCGATCTTCTTACCGTTATTGATAACCGCGTCCAAGTTGGCCAGATGTTCTTCGTATGTGTCATCGGATTTACCCAGGACAGTCATGCGGGGAAGGGAAGCCAGATAAGCGGCCGTGTCATCTTTGGTTGTACCAAGATAGCCTACAAAGTAGATGTGCTCTGCTCCTCCGGCCAGTAAACCTTCAATCCAATAGGCGGATTTGGGTTCAATATGCATCGTTGTGGCGATCACCTTTCCCTTGAAGGTCTGCTCTTTCTTGAAACGTTCGTTGTAGGCGGTCACGATGGGCATTCTCTCCCGGAACCATTTCATACGCTCTGCACCGCTTGCAGCTAGATCAGGGTTTTTGACTATAGACTTCATAAGATGTTGTCTCCTTTCAATATTGTATATTTGATGAAGTCAGTATAGATGTATTTTGTAATCAGCCGACATGACATCTGTCTACATTTTGGAGAAAAAAATGAAGAAAAACGAATCTGAAAAATATATTTTGGAATGCTTGAAAAAGTACAATATGGAACATATTTTTGATCCCTGTGATTTGGAACATATTTTTATAGCAGAATTTGAACGCGGTGAATATGTGACCCGCGCGGGTGTTAAGCCTGCATACTTATATATATTTCTGTCGGGATGCGCCCAGGTTCTGCCACTTTCAAAGGACGGTAAACAGGCCTTATTAGACTATTTGAATGCAGGGGAAGTCTGCGGCGACCTGGAATTGCTGCTGAACCTTGCAGAGATAAAAAAGTCCTATTATGATGTGAAGATGTTTAAGCCAGGCAAGGTCATAGCGATCCCAAGCAGCTATGTGCAGCAGGTTTTAACCTCCAGGGCACAGTTTCTATTGTATATCTGCACAAAGACCATGGAGAAGCTGGATGTGAGTTCACGGGGGCTGTCCAAAAGTCTGGTTTATGATGCAAAGTCACGCACCCTGGGGTATATCGATGAATGCCGCCGGGCGGCAAAGGGCGATGTGATCACCTTTAAGCCCACGGAGATAGCACTGAAATTGGGAATAAGCTACAGGCATATGTGCAGGATCTTAGACGAACTGGTTTCAGAAGGAATGGTACAAAAAGTGCCGGGAGGACTGAAAGTATTAAAACAGACGGATGGCTTCATTAATTTCAAACTTTAATACATCGTTTCATCGTGCACAATGCCGAACTTTCATAGAACGGCATTGTGCATTTTTTATATGAATCTATTAAAAAAAGAAAAAAAGAAGGACAAATGTCATAATTATGATTTTGCGCGTGATGATATACTCAATAACGAAATATAAGTCGGCGGGAAACGGGAGTGCAGCGTTTCTAAAACAAATACTATAACAAGACAAGGGGGAATAAACTTGTGAAAACCATGAAGAAGAAACTGATAATGGTACTGCTTACGGCAATCGTCCTGGTGAACACAGGCGGATGCAGCGCACACGGGAATCAGTCTGGAGACGATCAGATAAAAGTGGCGCTGGTGCACACCATATCAGGGCTTGGTGACAAATCTATTAACGACAGCGGTCTGGCTGCGTTGAAACGGGCAAAGAAAGAACTGGGCGTCAGCTACACGAATGTTGAACCAAAGGAGTACAGTGACTACGATGCTTACTTCATGGAGCTGGCAAGCTCTGAGGAGTTCGATCTGATCATTGCTTTGGGTGCGGAACAAAAAGAAGCACTTATGAAGGCTGCCAAATATTTTCCGGAGCAAAAGTTTTCAGCCAACAGTTTTGAGGTCAGCATGGATAATATCTCATGCCAATCCGCGATCTGGGAAGAGTTCCTGTTCATGTCCGGTTATCTGAACAGCAGGCTCACTACCATGGATGCGCTGCCAAATGCCAATGACCAGGCTGTGATTGGTATTATAAGTGCCATGGAAATCCCACCTCAAACCAGACCGGTAGTCGGCTACATCTGCGGTGCCAAGTACGCAGACAGTCAGGTTGAGGTGCTAACCAGCGTCGTCGGGGATTTTGTTGATACCAACAGGGCGCAGGAACTGGCGATTGCCCAGTACAGCAAAGGGGCAGATATCATCCAGGATTTCTGCGGCAAGGCGAAATTTGGTATTTTGAACGCCGCTAAACTGCACGACGGCTATGTTACCGGAGCGGCGACAAACCTCAATGCTGAGGTTCCTGATCTTGTGCCGCATTCCACGCTGAACCCCATTGAGAATCAGATTTTTGATGACATCAAGGCTGTGAAGGATGGTACGTGGAATTCCCAGACGAAATATGGCGGCATTAAGAGCGGTTTGTTTGTAATGCATTTTGAAGATTCTAATTTGCATGTACCCCAGGAGATCATCGATGATGCATATGCAGCAGCTGATAAGATATCAAGCGGTGAACTGAAATTACCTTCCACATATGGGGAGATAGATCAGTGGGTCGCTGAAAACTGCAAGTAAGCAGCGGAGGACGTAATTATGAATAAGGTAGAGCTTCAACACATCAGCAAGAGCTTTGGCGACGTGCAGGCCCTGACCGATGCAGGCATTGTGCTGACAGGCGGTCAGACCCATGTTCTGCTGGGTGAAAATGGCGCTGGAAAGACAACGCTGATGCGTATTTTGTACGGCATGATGCGGCCGGACAGTGGTAAAATTCTGATTAATAACAAGGAAGTTCATTTCAAACATAACAGGGATGCTATTGCCTGCGGCATCGGTATGGTTCACCAGCACTTTATGCTGGTGGAGAACATGACAGTATATGAGAATATTGCGGTGGGCTTTGAGGATGTGAACGGTCTGACGCTTGATAAGCGCAAAATTATCTGCAAAATAAACGAGCTTGCTCAGAAATTGCGGTTCGATATAGATCCGCTGGCCATGGTCAGTGACCTGACGGTAGGAGAAAAACAGCGCATTGAGATTCTAAAGACCATTTACCGGCAGTCCAAAATCATCATTCTGGACGAGCCCACTGCGGTGCTGACACCTCAGGAGGTGGAGATTCTCTTTGAAATTATAGACATCCTAAAAGCGCAGGGCACAAGTATTGTGATGATTACCCATAAACTCAAGGAGTGCTTAAAGATTGCAGACCGGATTTCTGTCATGCGCGATGGACGAATGATTTCCACAAATATGGAAAACAAAAATCTGACACCGCAGATGTTGGCCGATCTCATGGTAGGACGTAATGTTCCGCTGAACTATACACAGCGCAGTGAGATTGTCTCCGAAGAGATTGCGGTTAAGGTGGAGAATCTGAATTATACGGTCAATGGGAAAAAGGTATTGGATCAGATCAATTTTCACATTGCTAAAGGCGAGATTGTGGGCGTGGCGGGCATTGAAGGCAACGGACAGCGTCAATTACAGGAGGCACTCAGCGGAAACCTTAAGCCGGACACAATGGATCTGTATCTCTATGGCAAAAAAGTGAGCGGAGATACCAGAACCATTATAGACAGCGGGATTGCTTTGGTTCCCGAGGACCGCCTGTCCACAGGGATGGTTCCTTCCTTAAGTATCTGTGAAAATGTAGTGCTGGGGTATCACAGGACGGAAGCATTTGCGACAAAGCACGGTTTTCTGCGATTAAAGCAGTGGAAACAGTTTGCGAAAGAAGCCATAGAAAAATATGCGGTCAAAGCACCCTCTATCAATGTACCGATTAGCAGCCTGTCCGGAGGCAACCAGCAGAAGGTGATCATGGCCCGTGTGTTAAGCAGAAAGCCGCGTTTTGCCATCTTTGCACAGCCAACCCGTGGCGTGGACATTGGCGCCGTTCACAATATACACAGCCGGATATTTGAGTACCGCGATATGGGAAATGCCGCGCTGGTCATTTCAGCGGATCTGGACGAGGTACGGGCGCTGTCGGACAGACTGATTGTCATGTATGAGGGAAAAATAGTGGCCGACGGTAAAAGTGATGATTTTACAGAGCTGGAGCTGGGGATGCTGATGCTGACCGGCAGGCTGGAAAAGGGAGGGAAATCACTATGAGTAAACAAAGAATCGTATCTGCCGGGAAGAAAATGCTTCAGCCTTGTATTGCCCTTTTGGCAGCCTTCGCTGTGACTTCAGTGATAATCCTGGTCATCGGCTATTCTCCCCTGGATATCTTCGGATATATCTTAAAGGGATCTTTAGGCAATACAAATGCGCTCCTTAGCACGTTATTCCGTATGACGCCTATTCTGATGACAGGTCTGGCCTTTACCGTGGCGATCAGAGCAGGACTCATTAACATCGGAATCGAAGGACAGCTCTGTACCGGCGCATTTATCGCCACACTGACAGGCTTATATGTACAGGGGCTGCCCCCGCTGCTCCATATACTGCTGACCATAGGGGCTGCGGTTCTGGGAGGCGGCCTATGCGGCGCATTTATAGCATTTATGAAGATCCGGTTTCATGCCCATGAGTTTATTACTTCTATCATGATGAACTCTATTGTTGCGTACATTACCAGCTATTTTGTATCCGGTCCCTTACGCACCCCCGGGGATGTGGCGCAGACAGCCACTGTCAGTGAAGAGCTTATGCTGCCTATGCTCAGTGCGCGCAGCAACCTTTCCATTGGCATCCTCATCGCAGTGGCTCTGGCTGTCGTTCTCTATTTCTACTTTCAGCGTACTGCCACAGGCTTTGAAATGAACATTGTGGGCAGCAGCCCGCTGGTTGCCCGTTTTTCCGGCATTCATATTAATAAAACTATTTATCGCACCATGTTTTTGAGCGGAGGAATTGCGGGACTGTGTGGAGCGATCCATGTGCTGGGATATCTGGGGCGTTATATTAATAACTTTTCGCCAGGATTTGGGTTTGACGGTGTTGCCGTTTCCGCATTGGCGGGAGGCAGCCCACTGGCATGTATCGCGTCCTCGCTTCTGTTTGGCGGTCTTAAGGCCGGTTCCATCCGGCTGAATATTATGACAAAGGCGCCAAAAGAGTTTGTGGACCTCATTCAGGCGGTGTCCATTATCCTAATTGCCGCGCCGAAGCTTACTTCATCCTTTGGATCATGGAAATATAAAAAGGGAAACAATGCAAAACAGGCAGTCAAACAATTATCCGGGTCGCAGCAGTGACTGTACAGCAGAAAGGTGGATTATTATGGATATTCTAAAACTGATCGAGATGACCTTAAGCGCAACGATGCGCATGGGTACTCCATTATTGTTGGCATCTGTGGGCGGTATGTTTGCCAGCCGGTGCGGTATTATGCCGCTGGGGGTTGAGGGCATGATTACAATCGGTGCTTTTTCGGCTGTCTGCGGTTCTTATTTCACTGCGAGCCCATGGATTGGTTTATTGCTGGGAGTGGCAGTTTCTTCTGCACTGGCACTGCTCAACGCCTGGCTCTGCATCCGGTTCCATGTCAATCATATCATCGGAGGCCTGGGGCTTAACATGCTGGTTGCCGCAGTGGTTGGGATTTTCCTCCAGACATTATGGGGATCATCAACAAACTCGCCGTCGGTGGAGTCCGTCAAAGGGCTGGATCTGCCCTTCCTGACAGACATCCCGATTGTGGGAGCACTCTTTAGCGGGCAGTTTCTGGTGACCTACGTCGCAATTTTACTTGTGCCTCTTACATGGTTTTTGCTGTTCCGTACGAAATTCGGCATGCGTGTCCGTATCATTGGGAATAACCCTTACGTTGCAAGCACGTCCGGCGTTCAGGTGAACCGTTACAAGTATATGTGTATGCTGCTCTGCGGCATTTTGGCCGGTCTGGCGGGCGCGTTTCTCTCGATCTGCCAGATGAACATGTTTGTAGAGGGAATGTCTTCCGAGAGAGGTTATATTTCCAATGTGATCTGCGCTCTTGGCTCCAGCAACCCCGTCGGCATTCTGGGTGCAAGCTTTCTATTTGGACTGGCGGATGCGGCACAGCTGTCTTTGCAGGACTTGAACATTCCTTCCCAGCTGCTGCGTATGCTTCCCTACTGCGTGACCGTGATTGCGCTCATGTTTGTCAAAGGAAACCGGGGCATAGCAGCCTTTGAAGGAAAACATTTTGAAGAAATAAAATAAGACAGGTGAGGTGTGATTATGGATCCTATGAAACAGATTTTGATTGAATCAGGCAGAAAAATGCTGGGCAAAGGGCTTACGGTGGAGACGTGGGGCAATATTAGTCTCCGTGATCCACAGACAGGTAAGGTTTATCTGACTCCTTCCGGAATGGACTACAGTAAACTAATAGAGGAAGATGTGGTGGTGTTTGACGCTGACGGATATCAGATCGAGGGCGTGAGAAAGCCTTCCATTGAAAAAGAGATGCACCTTGGTATTTTGGCAAAAAGGCCGGATGTCAATGCGGTCATTCATACCCATCCGGTCTATTCCCAAGTGTTCGCGGTATTGGGCATGCCGATACCGGCTATTATAGACGAGAGCGCCCAGGTGTTCGGGGGAGAAGTACCCGTTGCAAAATATGGCCTGCCCGGTTCCAGGGAATTAGCGGAGCATGTCATACAGGCACTGGGAGTGGAAAACAATGCGTGTCTTATGGCCAACCACGGCGCTGTATGTGTGGGCGGGACCATGGATATGGCGTTTCGGTGCTGTACGGTACTGGAAATGACAGCTCAGATTTATCAGCTGTGCCTGCAGATCGGCAAGCCGAACCTCATAGAACCGGAGCTGATTGCAGTCATGAAGAATTTAGCAAAAAATTATTTTCATAATAAGTAAGAAAGGATGATACATATGAATACAACAAATTGCATCGAAAAACTGGACAATGTTGCTTTGTCCGCGGATAAAAACAGCGTTGTCATCATTGACCAGACACTGCTTCCAAACAAACTTTCGTACATTACCTTATCAAAAGCTGAGGATTTGTATGAAGCCATTGTCAAGCTCCGGGTGCGTGGGGCGCCGGCCATCGGTATTTTTGCGGGTTTTGCAAGCTATGTGCTGGCCAGACAAATTGAAACAACAGATTATGAAGTATTCTCACAGATATTTTACAAAAACACGGAATATCTGAATTCCGCACGACCTACTGCTGTCAACCTGGACTGGGCGCTTCGCCGAATGAACGGTGTTGTCAGATCCGGCTCACAAAAATCCATTCCCGAGATCCTTACGCTTTTGGAGAGGGAAAGTCTGGCGATTCAGGAGGAAGACATCGCCATGTGTACGGCCATCTCTGAAAATGGTCTGAAAGTGCTCAAAGACGGCGATGGTATTCTGACACACTGTAATGCTGGTCCATTGGCTACATCACGCTACGGTACGGCCATTGGTCCTATGCTGCTGGGCCATGAACGCGGTCTTCATTTTAAGGTCTTTGCCGATGAAACCCGTCCCCTTCTGCAAGGCGCACGGCTGACTGCGTTTGAACTGCAAAAGGCTGGGGTGGACGTCACGCTGATCTGCGACAATATGGCATCCATCGTCATGAAAAACGGCTGGATACAGGCCTGCTTCGTGGGCTGTGACCGCGTAGCTGCCAACGGCGATACCGCCAATAAAATCGGTACAAGCGGCGTGGCAATTTTAGCCAAACACTATGGCATTCCTTTTTATGTGCTTGGTCCTACATCCACCATCGATATGAATTGTGCTTCCGGTGACGATATTGAGATTGAATTGCGCGACCCCGAGGAAATCAGAGAAAAATTCTATGTGGAACCAAAAGCTCCGTCTGAGGTCAAGTGTTACAATCCGGCCTTTGACGTAACAGATCACAGCATGATCACAGCCATCATCACGGAAAAGGGCATCTGCTATCCGCCTTATTCCGAAAGCCTGCGCACATTATTTGACTAAGAAAGGAAGAGATTTATGAATAAACAATCGATATCCGCTTCGATCCATGTACAAGACGCTGAGATCGCCAAAACCGTGATTATGCCAGGAGATCCTTTACGTGCTAAGTTTATCGCGGAAAATTACCTGGAAAACCCCGTATGCTTTAACACGGTGCGCAACATGCTGGGTTATACCGGCACCTACAAGGGCAAGATGCTGTCCGTTATGGGACACGGCATGGGATGCCCGTCCATGAGCATTTACGCAACAGAGCTGTTTTCACAGTTTGATGTGGAGTGTATTATCCGTATTGGTTCTGCAGGAGCGATCCAACCGGATATTGAACTGGGTGATCTTGTCATTGCCATGTCCTGCGCCACGGACTCCGGTATGCCAAAGGCCCTGGATATCCCCTGCACGCTGGCACCTGCGGCTGACTATCCGCTGCTTGCCGCCGCCGTGCAGGCAGCCGGGGAAAAGAAAATCGCCTGCCGTGTGGGAACTGTCTGCACCAGTGATTATTTTTACCATCCTCAGGCTGATTTCAACCAAAAGCTGGCGAAGCTGGGTGTATTGGCTGTGGACATGGAAATTGCCGCCCTGTACCTTACCGCCGCTGTTTATGGAAAAAAGGCACTGGGTATGGTGACGATTTCCGATCAATTAGTCACCCATGAGGCTCTGACCGCATTGGAGCGCCAGGAGTCCTTTAGAGATATGATGTCTGTAGCGTTAGAGACAGCACAGTCAGTGATATAGACTCAGATCGATATTTACAGCAGAGTTACTGCACTTGGATTCTGCCACAAAATAAGCATATCCCATGGAAGCTCGTGTTTTTCATATTACGATTTCCTTTGGGATATGCTTCGTTTTGTATCGGGAGCTATTTACTGGTCAGCTCCGCCAGCCGCTTCTTTAGTTCAGCAATTTCCTCCGCCTGTGTAGTTAGAATTTCATTCTTCTGATCAAGCTCCACCGCCTGTTTCTTCAGTTCCTCCGCCTGTTCTTTAATCCGCTTTTCCTGTTCTTCTATCATATACTGCACGGTATTTCTATCGAGTTCTGCCAGTTCTTTGGAATACATCTCCATCACCCCTTCAATATTTCGACATAGGCTGTAGATATCTTCATACATGGCTTTAAACTGCGGATATGATTCGATCAGTGAGATAATCCGCTTGGGCTCATCAAACGCCATAAAAGACAGCCATGCATCCAACTCATCTTCTATATTTTTATTGTGCATGTTTTCCTGAAAGATGTCAAGCGTTATTAAAACATACTCCTGTAATGTTTCCAGCTCGAGCCCTGTATCAAACATCTGTTTCGACTTATGAATGTAGTGATCCTTTATCTTATGAAACTCCTGAGTGCTTTTTTCAAAGAAGACAATGGTATATACTGTTTTGATATCTCGGTATGTAAACTTTTTTCGCCGCCTGCTTTTCACCCGCTTGTATTGTCTCAAAAGGGTATCTGCCGAGTAGCAGGCAACCCGCTGCCCCGGAAATGCGTATCCGATCTTCTGCACCTCCACATTTGCCAGACTGCCGTCCTCCAATTCCACCAGCATATCCGTGACTAAAAGGCTTTGTTCATCTGCGATCCGTACAGAATCGTTGGGCAGGATCTGCTGGATTTTCACCGCTTTCCCAAGCAGCAGGGAAAGCAGTCTTTCCAGTCTCTGTGGATGATATTCCGGGCTGAAGACCTCCTTGAAAAATGAATCGTACAGTATTTTCACACCTTTTGCACCTGTACAGAAATCCAGGAATTCTTCCTGTTGTTCTTTCTCCCATAATTCAAATATATTCTGCAGTTCCTCTTTCGACCGGATCTCCTCCAATACCTCCTTTCTGCTTTGAATCATTGGAAAATAATTACTTAGTTCTTTTGCCATAGGCATGCTCCTCCTTTGTAAATTTTGACTGTTTTAAATACGGATTTCTCTTCGAAAGTGAAGTACCGAAATAAAATAGAACTCTCATGGATTGAAAATAGCTTGAACGCTCTCCATTTAAGATAGATTCAGGATAACATACCAGCAATTGGGCAGTCAAGACTGCCATGGGATTGTTTATCAAAATTTAATTCTTGCTCATACGTGATCAGTTTATTTATGCATAAACTATGCCTGCACATGTGAAGAATATAATTTATTAGATATTTAATTGTTTTTTGGAAGAAATTATTAAAAAACTGTGAAATTAAACACTTTATGTTGACTTTTTTATATAATACTACTAAAATAACCGTTAGGCATCTAACTAATTGTGATACGCGTGGATATCCCTTTCAATGGGAGCGGACTCCGATCACAATGGAAGAGAGGTGCTCCGCGGACTACGAAGGAAAGGAGTGTTAAGGATGAATTGTGACATGGGACAGATTCCTACCGTCGGTATTATGGGGCAGATCATGCATCTGAGCATGAAGAAGGCAACACAGTTATTTGAAAAGTTTGATCTAAAGCCGGGGCAGGCCGGAATCCTATTTATGCTCAATCATGCCGGTGAGCTTTCCCAGAGGGAGATGGCAAAGCATATGAACGTGACGCCGCCGTCAATTACTGCTGCCATCCAGAAGATGGAGAAGCAGGGGTACATCAGGCGCAGATCCGATGAGAAGGATCAGAGGATTATGAGACTGAGCATCACAGAGAAGGGGAATGCCTGTCTTGAGAATATTAAAACTGTAGCAATAGAAATGGATGCAGGAATGTTTAAGGGGATGAGCCAGGAGGAAAAGATGTTATTGAGACGTCTTCTGCTTCAGATGAGGGATAATCTCACAGAGATGACAGTAGAGTAACCTTTGAAGATTATAAGGAAAGGATAGGGATTTATGAAAAAATTATTCAAGTATATGGGAATGTACTGGAAAGCAATGATTGCGATCCTGGCAGTTCTCATCGTTCAGGCGTACTGCGACTTGTCGCTGCCTTCGTATACTTCTGACATTGTCAATGTCGGGATCCAGCAGGGCGGTATCAGTGAGTCCATACCGGATGCGGTCACGCAGAAGGACATGGATAAGCTGCTTTTATTCGTAAGCGGAAACGATACGAAGATAGTGAAGGATGCTTATGAATTAAAGAAAAAGGATACAGGCTACGATTACGACGGGGCTGTATATGTACTGAGGGAGAAGGTAAAAGAGGATGAGAAAAAGACAGAAAAAGTCGCTGAGATCCTCGGAAAACCAATGCTCTTTGTATCCGGCATAGAGTCTGGAGACGATACTACAAAGCAGATGGAAGATTCCATGAAGGAAAATATGAAGTCTGCAATCCAGAAATCGGCAGATGAGCAGATGGAGGCGGCGAAACAGCAGATGGCAGATGCCGCAGGAGAGATGACAGATGAGCAGAAGGCTGTAATAGCTGCCAATCCGGCCATGGCTGCGCAGCTGCAGGCACAGCAGGAAGAGGCAGCCCAGAAGATGCAGGAAGAAGCTCAGATGAAGATCGATGAACAGTTAAAGAAGATTGACGATGCCGATATCTTCGAATTGTTTGGGATGATCCCGGAGGAACAACGCTCTGAGGTCATTGATAAGATGAGCGAACAGATGGGGGATATGCCTGAGACGATGGTTGAGCAGGCAGCTACGATCTATATCAAGGGGGCTTACAGTAATCTCAAGGTAGATACTGACCATATCCAGAATTCTTACATTCTGGCGACCGGAGGGAAGATGCTGGCACTGGCATTTTTGGGAATGGCAGCAAGTGTTCTGGTCGGATTCATGGCATCCCGTGTTGGTGCATCGGCAGGACGCGACTTAAGAGGGCAGGTTTTTAGAAAGGTTGTGGGATTCTCCAATAATGAGTTTGACCATTTCTCAACGGCTTCTCTGATCACAAGGAGTACAAACGATATCCAGCAGATTCAGATGCTGATCGTCATGCTGCTGCGTATGGTATTATATGCGCCGATCATGGCTGCGGGCGGAATCTACAAGGTATTCCAGACCAACGTATCTATGTCCTGGATCATCGGTCTGGCAGTACTTCTGATCGGTCTTGTTATTCTGGTACTGTTTACCGTAGCAATGCCGAAGTTTAAGATCCTGCAGAAGTTGGTTGATAAATTGAACCTGGTTACAAGAGAGATCCTGACCGGTTTATCTGTTATCCGTGCTTTTAGTACAGAGAAGCATGAGGAGGAACGGTTTGATCAGGCAAACAGAGATCTGACTCGTACCAACTTATTTGTAAACCGTGCCATGACCTTCATGATGCCTGTTATGATGGTCATTATGAATGGAATCTCTGTATTGATCGTCTGGACCGGGGCACATGGTATCAGCGACGGACAGATGCAGGTCGGAGATATGATGGCATTTATCCAGTATACGATGCAGATCATCTTTAGCTTCCTGATGCTGTGCATGATCTCGATCATGTTACCGAGAGCTGCTGTTTCTGCAGACCGTGTGGATGAAGTCTTAAAGAGTGAGACCATGATCCACGATCCGAAGGAGCCAAAACGCCTGGCAGAAAAAGTGGACGGAGTCTTGAAGTTTGATCATGTTTCCTTCCGCTATCCGGGAGCAAGCGAGGATGTCCTTCACGATATTACATTTGAGGCCCGTCCGGGTGAGACAACGGCGATCATCGGAAGTACCGGAAGCGGTAAGTCCACGCTGGTGAACCTGATCCCGAGATTTTATGACGTGACAGAAGGTGAGATTACTCTGGACGGCATAGATATCCGTAACCTTACCCAGCATGAACTAAGGGAGAAGCTTGGCTATGTTCCGCAGAAGGGAGTTCTCTTCTCAGGAGACATTGCTTCAAATATCATGTTTGGAAACCCGGAAGGATCTGATGAAGAGATGATCGAGGCTGCCAGAATCGCACAGGCGACAGAGTTTATTGATGCGAAGCCGGACAGATACGAGAGCAGCATTTCACAGGGCGGTTCCAACGTATCCGGCGGACAGAAACAGAGATTATCTATCGCGAGGGCGATCGCAAAGCATCCGGATATCTTCATCTTTGATGACAGCTTTTCCGCGCTGGATTATAAGACGGATGTCACACTGCGGCGTGCACTCAAGGAAAATACAGCAGACAGTACGGTTCTGATCGTTGCACAGCGTATCAGTACGATTTTACATGCAGAACAGATCATCGTTCTGGATGACGGTGAGGTGGCAGGAATCGGAACACACAAGGAGCTGCTTAAGAACTGCGAAGTTTATCAGCAGATCGCGGCATCCCAGCTGTCAGAAGAAGAGTTAAAAGCAGATATGGAAGGAAAGGAGGAGAACAGCCATGAGTAAAGGTCCAAGAAGAGGTATGGGCGGCCACGGCCCGATGAAGGGAATGGCACCCGGTGAGAAACCGAAGGATTTAAAGGGGACAATGAAAAAACTGGTCGGTTACATGAGTGCATATAAGTTTCAGCTGTTTTTCGTCCTTATTTTTGCTGTGGGCGGTACGATCTTCAATATCGTAGGTCCGAAGATCCTTGGTAAAGCGACTACGGAGATCTTTAACGGCCTGGTGAGCAAGGTTTCAGGCGGAGACGGAATGGACTTTGAAAAGATCGGAAAGATCCTTCTGTTTACACTGGGACTGTATGTGGTGAGTGCATTGTTCTCATTTGTACAGGGATTCATCATGACCGGTATCTCCCAGAAAATGACGTACCGGCTGAGAAAAGAGATTTCTCAGAAGATCAACCGTATGCCAATGAACTATTTCGATACAAAGACGCATGGTGAAGTGCTTTCCCGTGTGACCAATGATATCGATACTCTAGGCCAGAGCCTGAACCAGAGTGCGACACAGATGATCACTTCCGTCACTACGCTGATCGGTGTCCTGGTGATGATGCTTTCCATCAGCCCGTTGATGACTGTGGTAGCACTTTTGATCCTGCCGGTTTCGGTGGGCCTGATCTCTGTCATTATGAAGCGTTCCCAGAAGTATTTCCGGGGACAGCAGGAATACCTGGGGCATGTAAACGGACAGGTGGAAGAGGTCTACGGCGGACACAATATCGTGAAAGCATTTAATAAAGAAAAAGATGTGATCACCGAATTCAACGATATGAATAATAAGCTATATGAATCTGCATGGAAGTCTCAGTTTATTTCCGGTATGATGATGCCGATCATGCAGTTTGTCGGGAACTTAGGATATGTTGCAGTGGCGATCCTGGGAGGATACCTGGTGATCAAAGATGCCATTGAGGTCGGAGATATTCAGTCCTTTATCCAGTATGTGCGTAACTTTACCCAGCCGATCCAGCAGATCGCACAGGTGGCAAATATGCTCCAGTCTACGGCAGCGGCATCCGAGCGTGTATTCGAATTCCTGGAAGAAGAGGAAGAGGATCAGACGGTCGAGAATCCGGTATCTGTAGATGGACTGCAGGGAAATGTGGAATTCGACCATGTACACTTTGGATATCATCCGGATAAGATCATCATCAATGATTTCTCTGCTAAAGTAAAGGAAGGACAGAAGATTGCGATCGTCGGTCCGACGGGAGCAGGAAAGACGACGATGATCAAGCTGCTCATGCGCTTCTATGATGTGAATTCAGGGGCGATCCTGATCGACGGACACGATGTCAAAGACTTCAACCGAAGTGAGCTAAGACAGATGTTCGGTATGGTACTCCAGGATACCTGGCTGTTCCACGGAAGCATCCGGGATAACATCCGGTACGGAAAACTGGATGCTACGGACGAGGAAGTCATCGAGGCAGCAAAGGCGGCACGTGTGCACAGGTTTGTGCAGACCCTTCCGGGCGGCTATGATATGGAACTGAATGAAGAGGCAAGCAATGTCTCCCAGGGCCAGAAACAGCTGCTCACCATTGCAAGGGCGATCCTGGCAGATCCGAAGATCCTGATCCTGGATGAGGCCACAAGCTCTGTCGATACAAGAACCGAGATCCAGATCCAGAAGGCAATGGACACCCTGATGAAGGGACGGACCAGCTTCGTCATTGCACACAGACTTTCTACTATCAGGGATGCAGATCTGATCCTGGTTATGAAGGACGGAGATATCGTCGAGATGGGTAACCATGATGAACTGATCGAAAAGAACGGGTTCTATGCGGATCTGTATAACTCACAGTTTGAGAAAACATCAGCGGTTTCAGCGTAAGGGCTGACCGTTTACTAAGATTTGCTGACGAAAAACACCATGTCGGAAGGGAAAGCAAAATTCTCCTTTCTGCCATGGTGTTTTTTGCAGTATGGAATCCAGATACAATTTTATAAGTCAGCACATTAGTCGGGTTTGGTAAGTATATTTTTATATTCTGACGGGATAGAGCAGAGAAGACCGGTAAAAAGTTGTGTTATGATACGATACAGAAGAAATTAAACGGGAGGAAAGCAGTATGGAGAAACTTGAACAATGGGAAATGCTGGAGTTGAGTTTTGCGGGAAAGAGCGAAGGAAATCCATTTACGGATTATGAGATCTGTGCGGAATTTGTAAAGAAAGACAAGAGGAAAGAGATACGGGGATTCTATGATGGGGATGGAATCTATAAGGTGCGTTTCATGCCGGAAGAGACCGGTACATATTCCTATCGGGTATTTGGAAGTTTTTCCGATATTTCCTACGAGGGAGAGATCGAAGTAACGAAACCGGTAAATGAAAAGAACCACGGGATGGTTCAGGTATTTGATCAAACCTATCTGGCATATGCAGACGGAACACCGCATTATTCATTTGGCACCACCTGCTATGCCTGGGTACATCAGACGGAAGAACTCCGGGAACAGACATTAAAAACCTTGTCTGCAAGCGGATTTAATAAGATCCGGTTTTGTATTTTTCCAAAGTTCTATCTTTTTAATGAAACGGAGCCGGAGCAATACCCCTATGTACGGGGGCAGGAGAGAGGAATTGACCCAAAGCGGAGGAAAAAATCCATGATGCTTCCGTTTCATACAGAGACGGACGTTGCTGATATTACGGATTTTGACTGTTATCAGTTTAATGTGGAAATGTTCCGGCAGTTTGACAAGCCGAGCAATACGCATGAAAGACCTCCTGTATGCAGTCGGACCTGGTATGCCAGCCGGTCAGATACAAAGAATCATGCAGCGTACGCATATATTTATCCCCATGAAAATAGTAGTTTTCAAGCATATATGTCAGATGTGTATCATAACTTTCCGAAATGGGGTTGGAACTGATTTTTTCTTCAATGGTTTCACATAAAATGTTCTTTAAATTTTTCGTACTCATTGTTTTCATAACCGTTTTTCGAATCTTCTTTCCCTTCCTCTACTCTTTTTGAAGGTTCCTTCGATATTCGCTGGGCGGACATCCCATCATTTTTTTGAAGATCTTTGTGTAATAGTTATAATCTTCCATTCCGACGTAAAAAGCCACTTCCTGAATGGATAGATTCGTGGTGGTCAGAAGCCTTAAGGAGCTGTGGATCCGGGTGCTGGTAATGTAATCAGTGACGGTGATCCCTACCTCTTTTTTAAAAGTCTTGGACAGGTAAGGCGGGGTGACATGACTATACTCTGCCAGTATTTTTAGATTGAGTTGGCGGCTTAAGTTCAGCTCAATGTAATTGTGGGCCGGATAGGCCCTGTTGAGTACGTTGGAGTTTCTCATCAGAGAAACGGAAACGTGCGAAATATAAACCACCCGCTATGCGGGTGCGCGGCGTTTGTTATACAAAAAATCACCTTTCCATTATAATAGAGGTGTTCAGGCCACTATTAGAGAAAGGAAAGGTGATTTTATGGCAAAGCAAACGAATTCACTTGCACATACGAAGTGGATGTGTAAATATCACATCATCTTCACCCCAAAGTATAGACGAAAAATGATTTATAATCAATATAAAACCGATTTGCGGGATATTTTAAAGCAGTTGTGTAGCTATAAAGGTGTGGAGATATTAGAAGGACATCTTATGCCTGATCATGTGCATATGTTAGTCAGCATACCGCCGAAGATTAGTATATCTTCATTCATGGGATATTTAAAGGGAAAGAGTGCACTAATGATGTTTAATAGACACGCAAATTTGAAGTGCAAGTTTGGAAATCGTCATTTTGGGTCAGAAGGATATTATGTTAGTACAGTTGGCTTAAATGAAGCCACGATAAAGAAGTATATACAAGATCAGGAAAAAGCGGATATCATGCAGGATAAACTTAGTGTAAAGGAATATGAAGACCCTTTTAAGGGTTAAGGCTAAGTAGTACGAACGCCCCTTTAGGGGCAGTGACGAGTCAATAGCAATGTGGCTTGAACGGAGCCATGAGAAGGCTGCAAAGGGCAGGCTTCCCATGGCAATAAAGAGAAAGTCAGCGCCTTGAGGCGCGGCCCCAACAAGCGGTTTGAACAGTTTTCGCATAGCGGAAAATGGGCAAATGCACAACGGTGTGTACCGTTGTGCCCTGCTTGCCACTATTAAAAGGGAGTACGCCTTATTCCAATAAGGCGTAGTTAAATCAACCCTACAAACTGAAATTTTTGCTTATGAATGTATCTTGTTCTTTATACGAAGACAGGCTTCTGTGTGCATAATCCAATGTCTTGAAAACGGCATTTGAATTAGTCCACGAATATCTTTATTACACCAATAATCAATCAGCCAAATTGCTTTTTCATTGTCGTTTACTACATTCAACGATTTCAAATATCCTTTTCTTTCTTCTGGTATTTTTCTTTTCGATTCGTCATAAGATAACCGTTCAAGCATTTTCTCAGTGTTTTCACGTACTTCAAAAATATATGAATATAATTCTTCCAGATTAAGCTGTTTTGAAAAGTCTGCAATCTGCTGTTTAATGAGTTCATTTCCCGTTGTAATGATAGGTGAATTGATACGCTCTTGATAATTGCCTGCAAAAAATACTTGGTCATCTTCATTTATCACTGTATGCACAACTATATCCTCAATGCGGAAAATATGCCAAATAGAATAAGCAATCGTCTTACTATGATAGCCATCAGCGTTTATGAAAGGGATTGCGTTAAAATCTTCTCTGCATAATTCCTCTTTGAAAGATACTAAAGTTTGCATTAACTGACTTCGTAAACTAATTAAAGTATCAATGCCCGTCTTATAAGTATCTTTCTTTTTTATTTGTGCCTGCATTGTTTTATTAAGTTCAGACCATTCTTTATTCATATTCTATTCCCTTTACAACTTCCAATTTGTCGAGTGCGTCTTAT
Organism: Faecalicatena sp.; assembly: GCF_058819085.1. NCBI lineage: Bacteria > Bacillati > Bacillota > Clostridia > Lachnospirales > Lachnospiraceae > Faecalicatena > Faecalicatena sp. Next base: position 194,045 of record NZ_JBZUUL010000013.1, on the reverse strand, counting down.
AAGCCTAAGGCGTACAAATCCATAACTAGTTTTTTTATTTTAATATGAGCGTATGGAAATGTCAAACCTCTTATTTCGTTTCATTACTTCATGCTACTGTTCATAACCTTGTTTGTTCTCTTGGGCACCATTAGGGCACCATTTTACCCGTTGCAGGACAGCTTCTCACATAGCAGAAATGCTGATTTAATAGGCCTTTCCGGCTGAAAAAAGGATTTTATAACCGCCAAATATTTACTATTTTTTATGCTTATCATTTCTGACAAGGGTTATTATAGCGATTAGCATTATCACAAAAGTGAATAAATCACTCCATGTAACATACATAAGCATCAGCCACTTTCTCGTTTGAGTAGGTGGCTAAATATCGCCCCTTCGGTTCCTAAAGTAAGTATAGCATATAAGAACGTTGTTAGATAGATTCGTAATGACAAATGGAAAAGCTGATGCATAATGCACCATGTTAATCCGAATGTGATTTTATACCGCAAATTCATCTGAAATTCATACAGATTTGTTATAATAGAAAAATAACAGTGGGAGGTTTTTATCGTGAGAAAACGAATTCTATTTTTAGAGGATGAGCCTGTGATCCAGGAGGTCCTTGCCGAATATATGAAGATGCAGGATTATGACGTGACACTTGTCTCTGACGGGGAGGAAGCGATTACGGCGCTTGATGGGGAAGAAATAGATATGCCATTTGACATGGCGGTGCTTGATATTATGGTTCCGAAGATCAGCGGGCTTGAGGTCTTAAGAGTGATTCGTGAGCGTTTTCCGGAGATGGCGGTGATCATGCTGACAGCTCTGGGAGATGAACAGACACAGGTGCAGGCATTTAATGAATATGCGGATGATTATGTAGTAAAACCGGTGTCCCCTATCATCCTCCTGAAACGGATGGAGACGATTTTCAGAAGGGTCAGACCCCTTGAGACGAAAGCAGTACAGGCGGTGCATAAGGGTCTCTGGATCGACCGGGAAGGCTATCAGGCTCATTTTGACGGGGAGGCTCTGGAGCTGACGTTAAGTGAGTTTTTACTTCTGCAGACATTATATGAAGAGCCGCGGCGGGTGTTCACACGGGAACAGCTGATTCTGCGCATTTTTAATGAGGATTATATTGGAAACGACCGGATTATCGATGCACACGTAAAGAACTTAAGGAAAAAGCTGCCGGGGAATTTTATCAAGACGGTGATCGGTGTTGGTTATCAGTTCAGACAGGAGGGATAAGAGATGAAGCTGTCCAGGAAGACATTTCTTTATAGTATCGGGATATCAACGCTGCTGATTGGCCTGATCGTGATATACTTTGTGACGATGCTGCCATCTTTGTATGTGGACTATCGGAAGAAAGAGAATTTAAAATCCGTTGTGGAGGTGGAGAAGGGATATATGAAGAACCGCAGCTACGACGGGCTTACCATTCAGAACCCAACCGGCTCGGCTACTCTGGAGATCCCTGTGTCGGGTGAGGAAGTGTATGTGGCGGGAAAAGGATTTCGGGCTGTGATTACGGTCCGGGATGAAAAACTTAAGAAATTTCTTACTCAGATACGGGACTGTTTTCAGGATATGGAACATTTAGATAAAGAGAAGTTTGAGAAGATCGACTGGGATCTTATAAAAGAGGGGTTTGGACAAACTTCAGTGCTGAATGAAAAGGCGCCTGTGGATGTGGACGTGGAGGTCGATAGTGATGCCGGACAGTTTCAGGAAGACGGGGATGGAAAAGTTCATGTAATGAAGGATGACATTTACGTGTTCGAGGGAGGAGTCGCAGATGAAACCAACCAGTATACGACGTATATTGCCATGGGAAAAAGTGAGGGCTCGCTTGTCCTTTCTTTCCTTCCGGTCATGACTCCGCAGATGAAGGAGATCAAACCAATCGTCCTGGGGAGTGTGCCGATGATCGCAGCGGTATTATTTTTGATCGTAATGATCTGCTCCCAGTATTTTTCCAGGAAAATTGTGAATCCGGTCATCCGTCTCTCCCGTTATGCGCAGGAGATCCGGTCAGCCGGGAATCTGGATGTTGCTCCTTTTGAGATCAGGGAAAAGGATGAGATCGGAGAGCTGGGCCGTTCGTTAAATGAGCTTTATGCCAGATTAAAGGAAAACTATGAGAAGCTGGAAGAAAAGAACGAACGGCTGAAACAGGAGAATAAGCGCCAGGAGGTATTCCTCAGGGCTTCTTCCCATCAGCTCAAGACACCCGTTACGGCTGCCCTTCTTCTGATTGACGGGATGATACAGGAGGTCGGGAAATATAAAGATACAAAGACCTATCTGCCGCAGGTGAAGGAACAGCTGCAGGCCATGCGGAAAATCGTGGAGGATATTCTATATCTGAACCATTGTACAGAGCATCTTGAGCTGGAGCCTGTGGAAATGAATGCCCTGGTGGAAGAAATTGCTTCTGCTTATGCAGTTCAGATGGATGCAAAGCAGCTTAAGCTGGAAAAAACAGAGAGGCCATGTCGTGTGGTAAGCGACAGGGAATTGTTAAAAAAGATTCTGGATAACCTGTTTTCCAATGCAGTGTCCTATACACCGGCAGGCAGCAGGATCTTCATGGAAGTGGGTGAGAAAGATGTGCGTATCTTTAATGAAGGGGCATACATTGAGGAAAGCCTTCTCCCGCATGTCTATGAGCCTTTTGTCAGCGGCAGCAGCAGGGAAAAAGGGAAGGGGCTGGGTCTCTATGTGGCGGCCTATTACTGCGAGGTGCTGGGGCATCAGCTTACCATAGAAAATGTGCAGGGGGATGTGCAGGGCAGTATGCCGGGTGAGGAACCGCATGGTTTGCAAAGAGATCCGGGCAGGAAATCCGGCGGAGTCCTTGCGGTGCTTCATTTATAGGCACCGGAGATCAAACATTCAATCAAGGCGCACAGTATCTTCATATGAAATTCATATGAGAGCGTTAGAATAAGATCATCAAGGATGAGAGGAGAATACAAAATGTTAGTAGAGATTAAGAATCTGCAGGTCTTTTACGGGAAGTTCAAAGCGCTTGAGATCGACCGCCCTCTGCAGATCAGGGAAGGGGAGAGGATCGGCATCATCGGTTCTAACGGAGCCGGAAAGACGACGCTGGTGAAGACGATCCTGGGGCTTACTTCCTATAAAGGACGGATCGAGACCAGTCTGACGCCTCAGGAGATGGCGGTGCATCTGCAGTTTAATAATTATGTCTCCACCATGCCGGTACGTTATATTCTGGAGATGATCCTGGATACCAGCATTAAGACGAACCAGAGACTGCGGGAGCTGATCGAATACTTTGAATTTGAAGAATGTCTGAAAAAGAAGTACAAGTCGCTTTCCGGCGGCCAGAAGCAGAGGCTTACGATCATTATGGTCATGATGCAGGACGCCCCGCTGACCTTTTATGATGAGGTGACGTCCGGGCTGGACTTTGAGACAAGGCAGCGTCTGATGGAAAAGCTGCTTGCCTGGTACAAGGGGAAAAACAACACACTGTGTATCGTGTCACACTATTACGAGGAGCTGGAACTTTTAGCGAACCGCCTTTTGATTCTGGATCAGGGGAAGGTGATAGATTATGGTGATAAGGAAGAATTGTTTCGGAAGTACTGCGGAAAATCGATCATTACGCTGGATGCGAATGCAGAAAATGAAAGGCTGACGGCACCATATCCCAAACTTATGGCACCGTCCCACCTGATCGCATTAGCCTGCCGGGAAACGGCCGGGGAAGAAGAGCTTGCAGGACTATTAATCAGAAATAATGTGAATTTTAAACGAAGCAGCAGTGATATTGAGATCATGTCTATCAATGCAAAGGCGGCGTATGCAAGAGAACATGGAAACGGAGGCGGCTTAGATGAATAAGAAAAGATGTAGCAGGAGGCTGGTCCTGTATGAAATACGAAATGTGCTGGGGAATCCGTTTGTATATATGTTTGGAATCTTTTTTCCGATTCTGATGTTGTTTATCATTACAAAGGCAGTACAGGCAGATGTACCTGAATCTGCAATTTCACAGGCTAATACCGCTGTATTTATCACGATGAGCCTGATTATACCCATGGCAGTTGTGCTGCTGGGGTATTCTTCGAATTATTCGCAGGAGCTGGAAAAGGAAATTCCACTTAGGATGAAGCTGTTTGGAATTCCGGAAAGATCGGTGCTGACTGCTAAAATCATTGCACAGTTTACGGTTATGGCAGCAGGGCTTATCTTGTATACGATCGTGGCTTATGTATCTTTAGATATGGAAATACCGAGGCCCGGTTCAGCATTTTCACTGATCATCTGCCTGTTTTTACAGGGCGGAATCTTTTTTGCACTGGCCCATGGTGTGGCTTCTCTTTTAAAAAAGTTTGGTCCTACTTATGCAATTATGATGGCAGTTTACTTTGGAGTCATGGTATTGTGCGGGATGATGGGCGTCCAGGTGGATGAGCTGCCCGACTTTTTACAAAAAGCCGCGGCCCTCCTGCCGATGAGCTATATCAGCAGGGATTTTATTGATTTCTGGACAGAAGGAAGTTATAATTTTGCACCGCTGATACAGTCCTTCCTGTTTTTGGGAGCGGTTTCGGGAATCATCCTTCTGATCGCAGTAAGAAGAGAACACAGGAAAATTACATCTGTCTAAAACAGAGAGTCCGGTCATATATATAGAAGGAAAGCAAAATCCGGAGTATGACATGGAAACAATTGCACACATTATGAAGTCTATTTATGGGTACTTATGGGGGATGCCGATGCTGGTGGTTCTTCTGGGTACCCATTTGTATTTTACATTCCGTCTTGGATTTATCCAGAAAAAGATACCGATGGGGATCCGTTTAAGCTTTTCAAAATCCGAGGAAAGTAACGAGGGGATCTCCCCATTTTCTGCGCTGGCGACCGCTCTGGCTGCGACCATTGGCACGGGAAATATCATCGGGATTTCCGCAGCCATAGCGATCGGCGGGCCGGGAGCAGTATTCTGGTGCTGGGTGACAGGAGTGTTTGGAATCGCGACCTGCTATGCAGAGTGCTTCCTTTCGGTAAAATACCGGGTGCTAAAGCAGGACGGCTCCTTAACAGGCGGTCCTATGTACGTGATGGAAAAGGTACTGCACCAGAAAAGCGCGGCTGTGATCTTTGCGGCCAGTACGATACTCGCCTCTCTTGGAATGGGCAGCAGCGTCCAGTCCCATTCGATCTGTGCGGCAGTTACAGCAAATTGCAGCGTGTCTCCGCAGGTTGTGGGTGCGGCTGCGGCGGTGCTGGCAGGAATCGTGATGCTGGGTGGGGCAAAGCAGATTTCCAAAGTGTGTACATATCTGGTTCCCTTTATGAGCGTATTCTATATGGGCGGCTGCCTGCTTCTTCTGTGGATCAACAGGGCATATCTGGGCGAAACTCTGGCAGTAATCATCAGATCTGCCTTTTCTTCCCGCCCGGTGGCAGGAGGGATCGCCGGAACAGCAGTCATGATCGGAATGCGGACCGGGATCTCCAAAGGACTCTTTACAAACGAAGCCGGGCTGGGCTCCATTCCTATGGCCGCAGCATCGGCCCGGACCAGTTCACCGGTAAAGCAGGGGATCATCTCCATGACAGGCCCCTTCTGGGATACGGTGGTAATGTGTGCGGTCACCGGGATTGCCATCGTCAGCAGCATGCTGAAAAATCCCTCCATCTATCAGGGAGCGGCAGATGACCAGCTCTGCTTCCTTGCTTTTGCAGGCCTGCCCGTAGACGGCAGCTTTATGTTATCCGTCTCCCTGGTCCTGTTTGCGTTTGCCACGATCATCGGCTGGAGCTACTACGGCGAATGCGCGGTACAGTACCTCTGGGGCCCGCAAAAGATCCGGTCTTACCGGATCATCTATATCGCCGCCGTATATCTCGGAGCAGTCATGTCCCTGGATTTCGTATGGACAGTCTCCGACCTGTTCAACTCCTTCATGGCGATCCCAAACATCCTATGTATCTGGATGCTGAGGAAAGTGATCATACGAGAGACACGAAAAGGAGATAGAACGGTGTGAATTCTGATTAAAACTTACAGGTACATACACGGCATGTAAAGTTACACAGCATTTTGTTTTACCAACCGATTTCACATCCCCCTCCCTTCCGGCGTCCCTCTCATTCCCAAAAGTTCGTCTCCAAGCTCCGCTTAAATTCGATTTACAGGTAATTTTTAGTGTGCTAGAATAAAAAGATAAGGATTAGGACAGGGAGGAACATGGAAAATGGGATTGACACATTTCGATGAAAATGGAAAAGCGTTTATGGTAGATGTGACGGAAAAAGGTGAGACTATCCGTGAGGCTACCGCCTCGGGAAAAATCGTTGTGAACCGGGAGGTATATGAAGCGATCTGTGCAGGAACTGTGGGAAAAGGAGATGTACTTGGAGTTGCCACAACCGCAGGGATCATGGGTGCTAAGAGAACTTCGGAGCTGATCCCGATGTGCCACATCCTGCCGATTACCAACTGTAAAGTGACATTCGAGATGCTGCCGGAGGAATATGCAGTACGGTGTTACTGTACTGTGAAGGTTACGGGAAAGACAGGAGTGGAGATGGAGGCACTGACAGGAGTCAGCACGGCACTTCTCACGGTTTATGATATGTGTAAAGCATTGGATAAGTCCATGGAAATAAAAGAAATCTATTTATGCCGGAAAACAGGCGGAAAGAGTGGGGAATATCATCATGAAAAGAAAGTGGAGAACAGCAGTTATAACATTAAGTGATAAAGGATATGCAGGGGAACGTGAGGACAAAAGCGGACCGTTGATCCGGGAGATTGTAGAAGAACAGGGATATGAAGTGGCAGAGATGGTCTTACTGCCTGATGAGCAGAAGCTGATCGAGGAGAAGCTGATCCAGCTGTGTGATGAGGAGAAGATGGATCTGATCCTGACGACAGGAGGGACAGGATTTTCACCAAGAGATTGTACCCCGGAGGCTACTATGGCGGTAGCACAGAAGAATGCGCCCGGCATAGCCGAAGCCATGCGATATGAGTCTCTTAAGATTACACCGCGTGCGATGCTTAGCAGGGGAGCTTCAGTGATACGAGGTGAGACTTTAATCATAAATCTTCCGGGAAGTCCCAAAGCCGTGAAGGAGAATCTGGAATGTATCCTTACATCACTTCCGCATGGTCTGGAAATCATGAAAGGATTGACCGGAGAATGCGGGAGTGCAGGAAAAAGTCATACAGAAGAGAAGTAAAAGGAAGAGGATAGAGGAAAAATTCTCAAAAAACAGACTGCGCTCTGTAAAAATAAACATAGAGTTAAAATAAAGGATGAAACTTAAAAGCAATATTATAGTTGCTATCAGACGTAAAAATGAATATAAAGAAATAAAAAAATGACAAAAGATCGATTAAAGAATGGAGATGTAATAATGTTTCTAAAAAAACATATAAGATCTAAAAGAAATAAAATGACATCTGACGAAACGAAATAGTGACTAAGCGATCACGTTTATATAAGTAATATCTTAAAAGAAGATGAGTATAACAACTTGGGGAGGCTGTATCCTGACTGTATCAGGACAGAAACAGCCTCCTTAGAAATATGAGGTTTTTTAAAATGACACAGGATAAGAAGTTAAGGATGAAAGGCTGCATGTATGCCTTTTTAGCGGGCGTGCTTTGGGGTGTCACCAGCCCGGCAGCTCAATTTTTATTTGAAGAGAAGGGAATCGTGTCCGAGTGGCTGGTGCCGTACAGGCTGATTTCAGCAGGCATACTGCTGCTGGCTTATGCAAAGGTGAAAGGGCATGACATTACCAGTATGTGGAAGGATCGAAATGACGGGATACGGTTGGTCTTGTTTGGAATCCTCGGAATGATGGGGATGCAGTTTACCTTTTTTTCAGCGGTTCAGGAAATGAATGCGGGTACGGCTACCATATTCCAGTATTTAAACCCAGCGATCCTGATCGTATTTTTCGCGATCGTACATAGGATCCTGCCCAGTAAAAAGGAAGTATTATCTGTCTGCGCGGCGGCAGCGGGAATCGCGATCGTTGCGACACATGGGGATTTCTCCACGCTGACGATCTCGTCGAAAGGTCTGTTTTTAGGAATGCTGGTGGCAGTGACAACCTGCTTTTACGGGGTGCTGCCGGCACCGCTTTTAAAGCGTTTTTCTGCCGAGGCGGTGAGTGCCTGGGGGATGATCGCAGGCGGTGTTGTATTAATGGCTGCAGTCCGGCCGTGGAGGATACCGGCAGTGATCGACTGGCAGGTGGCAGCGGCGTTTTTGATGATTATTACAGTGGGAACCATCCTTCCGTTTTGTTTTTATCTGACCTCGGTCAAATACACAGGATCGGTGTATGCAGGCCTGTTTTCCAGTGTAGAACCGGTTGCTGCAACTGCTGTGGCAGCCGCAGCGCTGGGAACAGAGTTTATGAAGATGGATATCTTAGGCTTTGCCTTGGTGCTTTCCACTTTGTTTATACTGGCAATCCCGGAGAAAGTGCGGTAAAATCTAAGGATAGAGTAAGGATAGAGGAAAGAAAAAAATCTTGCATGTAGTATAGAAACGTTATATAGTTGACATTGGATTGCTTTTTTGAGTGGCTTTTCTGAACGGAAAGCCAGATTTTGATTTTTAGGTTATAAGGAGCATGAAGATGAAACGTACAGCAGAGAAAAAGTCGTTGATGAAGGATATGACGCAGGGCAGTCCTATGAAATTGATTTTAGAGTTTACCCTGCCTATGATCTTTGGTTTTTTGTTCCAGCAGTTTTATAATATGGCTGATACGGTGATCGTTGGCAGGTTTCTTGGGGTGCATGCGCTTGCGTCTGTGGGGGCCACAGGATCGGTGAATTTTTGTGTCATCGGCTTCTGTATGGGAGTCTGCAATGGATTTGCAATTCCGGTAGCACAGAAGTTCGGGGCCAGAGATGAGGTCAGACTGAGAGGCTTTGTAGGGAACAGTGCGCTTTTGGCAGTGCTGTTTGCGGCAGTCATGACTGCCGTTACTGTCATATTGTGCAGGCCGATCCTGGAATTTATGAATACACCGGCGGACATTATTGACGGCGCGTACAATTATATAGTAGTTATTTTTGCAGGAATTCCTGCAACATATCTTTACAACCTGTTATCCGGGTATATCCGCTCCCTGGGGGATGCCAGAACTCCGGTCATCTTCCTGACGATCTCTTCCCTATTGAATATCGTTCTGGATGTCCTGTTTATCGTGGTCTTTAATATGGGAGTAGCCGGGGCTGCGTGGGCAACTGTTGTATCTCAGGGCGTATCCGGTATTTTGTGCTTTTTCTATATGCTTAAGCACTTCCCGATTCTTCGGCTGAAGAAGGAAGACTGGGTATTAAGGAAGAATTATGTCAGCATTCTCTGTAAGATTGGAATTCCGATGGGGCTGCAGTATTCGATCACTGCGATCGGAAGTGTTATACTGCAGGTTGCGGTGAATTCACTGGGTTCTATGGCTGTGGCGGCTGTTACGGCAGGCTCTAAGATCCAGATGCTTTTGGCATGTCCGTTTGATGCGATGGGATCAACTATGGCGACCTATGGCGGACAGAATGTGGGGGCGAAGAAGCTGGAACGTATCAGAAAAGGCCTGAAAAGCTGTGTGATGATCGGGGCCGTATATTCTGTAATTTCTTTGGGGATCACGCTTTTATGGGGGAGAAACATCGCATTTCTCTTTATCAGTAAAGGTGAGACAGAGCTCCTTGGACAGATTAATATGTACCTGCTTGGTTCCGTGGTATGCTATATGCTGCTCGCACTGGTCAATATCGTGCGCTTTTTGATCCAGGGGATGGGATTCAGTGGTTTTGCGATTCTGGCAGGGGTATGTGAGATGGCGGCAAGAAGCTTTGTCGGATTCGTGCTGGTTCCTGTTTTTGGATTCAAGGCGGTCTGCCTGGGGAATGGCCTGGCATGGATCGCAGCAGATTTATTTTTGATACCGGCATATTTTCATGTAATGAAGAAGTTAAAAAAATTATTTCAGGAGGGTGTAAAAGAATGAAATGGAATAAATTCAGATTAAAAACGACGACAGAAGCGGAAGACATTGTCAGCAGTATGCTGATGGATCTTGGAATCGAGGGGGTAGAGATTGAGGACAAGGTTCCTTTGACACAGGCGGATAAGGAGCAGATGTTCGTGGATATCCTTCCGGCGGCAGAGCCGGACGATGGAGTGGCGTATTTGAGCTTCTATTTGGATGAGGGGGATGAGACGAAGCAGCTCCTTGAGAATGTCAGGGCCGAGTTAAAGGACATGGCCTCTTATGTGAATGTGGGGGAATGTACGATCGAGGAGTCCCAGACAGAAGATGTGGACTGGGTGAATAACTGGAAGCAGTATTTTCATCAATTTTATGTGGACGATATCCTGATCATCCCGTCCTGGGAGGATGTAAAGCCGGAGGATGAAGACAAGATGGTGATCCATATTGATCCGGGCACGGCATTTGGGACAGGGATGCATGAGACGACACAGCTTTGTATCCGACAGCTTAGAAAGCATGTATCTCCCGGGGCAAAGATCCTGGATGTGGGCTGCGGAAGCGGGATACTGGGAATGCTCGCCTTGAAATTCGGAGCGGAATATTCTGTGGGGACAGATCTTGATCCATGTGCGATTGAGGCAACTCATGAGAACATGGAAGTGAATGGCATCCGTCCTGACCAATATGAAGTAATGATCGGAAACATTATTGATGAGAAAGAGATCCAGGACAAGGTCGGATATGAGAAATACGATATCGTTGCGGCAAACATTCTTGCAGATGTTCTGGTCGGCCTGACTCCGGTCATTGTGAACCAGTTGAAAAAAGGCGGGATCTATATCACAAGCGGGATCATCGATGAGAAAGAGCAGACCGTTGTTAAAGCAGTTGAGAAGGCCGGGCTTGAAGTCCTGGAAGTGACCTGCCAGGGTGAATGGGTTTCTGTGACTGCACGGAAGAATTAGGGAGGACGGCTATGCATCATTTTTTTACAGAGCCATCCCGGATCCGGGAGAATGAGATATTCATAGAAGGTTCTGATTTCAACCATATGAAGAATGTTCTCCGCATGAAACCGGGCGAACAGGTCGGAATCAGTGACGGACAGGGAACGGATTATACATGTGAAGTGGAGCGTTTTGAAGAGGGAACTGCGGTGCTTAAGATTCTTTCCTCACAAAAGAGCTATTCGGAGCTGGCTTCCAGGATCATCCTGTTCCAGGGACTGCCCAAAGGGGATAAAATGGAACTGATCATCCAGAAGGCGGTAGAACTGGGTGTGGGAGAGATCGTGCCTGTTGCAACGAGGCGTGCTGTTGTAAAGTTAGATGAAAAGAAGGCTGTAAAGAAGGTTCAGAGGTGGAATTTAATTGCATTGGGAGCGGCAAAGCAGTCGGGACGCAGTCTTGTTCCTGAGGTAAAGCCTGTCATGACTTTCCGGGAAGCCCTGGAGTACGCGAAAGAACTTGATATTTCTCTGATCCCTTATGAGATGGCAGAGGGGATGGAGAAGACAAAAGAGATCATTTCCGGGATCAGACCGGGAGCGAGTATCGGTGTTTTTATCGGGCCGGAGGGCGGCTTTGATGAGGAAGAGGTGGAAAAGGCGGCGGATCTGGGTGCGCTGGTGATCACGCTGGGAAAAAGGATCCTGCGCACAGAGACGGCAGGACTAGCCGTACTTTCCATATTAATGTTCCAACTTGAGCAATAAAGCATATTGTATTAATAAGAATTAGTAAAGGAAGAATATTATGGAAGTTTATTTGGACAATTCGGCAACGACCAGATGTTATCCGGAAGTCGGGGATTTGGTTTATAGAGTGATGTGTCAGGATTACGGCAATCCGTCCTCCATGCACCGGAAGGGTGTGGATGCGGAACATTATGTCAAAGAGGCAAAGGAAAGGCTGGCAAGGATCTTAAAGGTAAACCAAAAAGAGATCTTTTTTACCTCAGGCGGAACAGAGAGCGATAATCTTGCACTGATCGGATGTGCAAGGGCGAACAGAAGAGCGGGAAACCATTTGATCACAACGGCGATCGAGCACCCTGCTATTCTGAATACGATGAGATATCTGGAAGAGGAAGAAGGCTTCCGGGTCACATACCTTCCCGTGGATGTGAACGGAAGAGTAAAATTGGAAGCGCTGAAAGAGGCGTTGTGTCCGGAGACGATCTTGGTATCTATCATGTATGTGAATAACGAAGTGGGCTCTGTGCAGCCGATCAATGAAGCGGTGCAGATCGTAAAAAGGTATAATCCCTCCATCCTGTTCCATTCTGATGCGGTGCAGGGATTTGGAAAATACTACATTTTTCCGAAGCGCCAGGGAATCGATCTATTGACTGCCAGCGGGCATAAGATCCATGGGCCAAAGGGGATCGGATTTATTTATATCAATGAAAGAGCCAAGGTGAAACCGATCGTGTTCGGCGGTGAGCAGCAGAAAAATGTCCGCTCCGGTACGGAAAATGTTCCCGGTATCGCAGGGCTGGGTCTGGCTGCACAGATGATCTATCAGGATCTGAATGTAAAAATAGCTTTAATGAGAGAATTGAAAGCATACTTTTTGGAAGGACTTTGGGGGATTGAGAACACCACGGTCCATGGGCTGACGGATGAAAACAGTGCACCACACATCATCAGTGTGGGATTTGCCGGAATCCGCAGTGAAGTGCTCCTTCATACGCTGGAGGACAAGGGGATCTATGTTTCCTCGGGATCGGCATGTTCCTCCAACCATCCGGCGGTCAGCGGTGTACTCAAAGGCATCGGCGTGCCGACAGAGTATCTCAATGCAACGATCAGATTCAGTATGTCAGAGTTTACCACGAAGGAAGAAATTGACTATACACTTGATACGTTATATAATTGTGTTCCAATGCTTAGAAGATATACAAGACGTTAGTGAACAGCCGGTTGAGGCACAGGGCCTTGACTGGATATGGAAAAAAGCTGTGTGCGGCGGCAGGCCGAAGACAGCAGATGGCATATTAAAAGAGTTCCGGGCATTCATGCCCGGAACATACAGACAAAGGAGAGAAATATGAGATTTCATTCATTTTTGATCAAATACGGGGAAATCGGCATAAAAGGAAAGAACAGATATCTGTTTGAGGATGCACTGGTGCGCCAGATCCGCTTTGCGTTAAGGGAGGCAGACGGTGAATTCTATGTACACAAGGCGCAGGGCAGGGTGTATGTAGACTGCGAGGGCGACTATGATTATGAAGAGACGATCGAGGCGTTAAAGAGAGTATTCGGCATCGTGGGGATCTGTCCGGTCGTGCGTGTTATGGATCAGGGCTTTGAACAGCTTGCCAAGGATGTCCTTGCATATATGAAAGAGATGTACCCGGAAGGAAACCAGACCTTCAAGGTGGAAGCCCGCAGAAGCAGAAAGCAGTATCCTATGACCTCCATGGAGATCAACTGTGAGTTGGGCGGTGTGATCCTGGACGCATTTCCTGAGATGAAGGTGGACGTGCACGACCCGGACATCCGCTTAAATGTCGAGGTTCGGGAAGAGATATATCTGTATTCTGAGATCATCCCGGGACCGGGAGGAATGCCGGTAGGCACCAACGGGAACGCCATGCTTCTGTTATCAGGGGGAATCGACAGCCCGGTTGCAGGATATATGATCTCTAAGCGCGGAGTAGGGCTTAAGGCCACCTATTTCCATGCGCCTCCGTACACAAGCGAGCGCGCGAAGGAAAAGGTCGTAGATCTGGCGAAGCTGGTATCCAGATATGCAGGACCAATAGAACTGCATGTGGTCAATTTTACAGATATACAGCTCTACATCTATGAGAAGTGTCCTCATGAAGAGTTAACGATCATCATGCGGCGGTATATGATGAAGATCGCCGAGCATTTTGCAAAGGAGAAGGGCTGTCTTGGACTCATTACAGGAGAAAGCATCGGACAGGTTGCAAGCCAGACGATGCAGAGTCTTGCAGCAACGAATGCAGTATGTACGCTGCCGGTATACCGTCCGCTGATCGGATTTGATAAGCGCGAGATCGTGGAGATCTCAGAGAAGATAGATACTTATGAGACCTCTATCCAGCCGTTTGAAGACTGCTGTACCATATTTGTTGCCAAGCATCCTGTGACGAAGCCAAATCTGGAGCGGATCGAGAAGTCAGAGGAGAAGCTCAAGGACAAGATCGATGAACTGGTGAAGACTGCGATCGACACGACAGAAGTGATCATGGTAAAACCTTAACATAAAGCCTGCTTTTGCTCGCAGGGAAAGTGGCTGATTCCAGTCAAAAAAGGTCAAAAAAAGGGCTGCCTCCTTTGAGACAGCTCTTTCACGTAAATGTAATATTATTTGATGATGTATGGATCAAGAGCGCCCAGGATATCATCTGTAACGTTCCCTTCTGCGTGAATGTTCAGCTCGATTGGCTTAGATAAGTCAAGGCTGAAAATTCCCATGATTGATTTGGCATCTATCACATATCTTCCGGATACTAAATCAAAGTCATTATCAAATTTTGTAATTTCATTTACAAATGATTTTACTTTGTCGATTGAGTTTAAAGAAATCTGTACTGTTTTCATCGGTAATCCCTCCTTATTTATACATTAGTCAGGCTTTCGCCTCATGTATATTCTACGAGATGATAGTTTAAAAGTCAAGAAACAAAGAGGAAAAACAAGGAAATAGGAGAATAAATTTTATGAAGAAAGCTGCACTGCACAATTTAGGATGTAAAGTGAATGCATATGAAACAGAAGCGATGCAGGAAATGCTGGAGAAAGCAGGGTATGAGATCGTACCATTTAAGGAAGGGGCTGATATTTACATTATCAACACCTGTACCGTGACCAATATCGCCGACCGGAAATCCAGGCAGATGCTGCACCGGGCAAGAAAGATGAATCCGGATGCCGTTGTCGTTGCTGCGGGCTGCTATGTGCAGGCCCAGGAGGACAAGCAGGAGGTGGATCCATGCATCGACATCGTTATAGGAAATAATAAGAAGCAGGATCTGGTCAGTATCCTGAAAGAGTATGAGCATGCCCGCCAGGAAGCAGGTTCGAAAACGATGAGTACTAAGACGGAAACAAATACCGGCTCTGTTTTGACAATACCTGACCGGGAAGAAAAGGACAGCCATGAGGGGCCCTGTATGGAGCTGATCGATATCAACCATACGAAGGAATACGAAGAGCTCCACCTCTCCAGGACGGGAGAACATACAAGGGCGTACATCAAGGTGCAGGACGGATGCAACCAGTTCTGCTCCTACTGCATCATTCCCTATGCAAGGGGGCGGGTCAGAAGCCGCAGGAAGGATGATGTTGTGGCAGAGGTGAGGCGCCTGGCAGAAAACGGGTATCAGGAGGTGGTCCTGACCGGGATCCATTTAAGCTCTTATGGAATTGATTTTGAGGAAGAGGAGGAAACTCTTTTGTCTCTGATCAAAGCGGTACATGAGGTGGAGGGGATCAAAAGGATCCGTCTCGGTTCTCTGGAGCCCAGGATCATCACAGAGGAATTTGCAAAGGCAATTGCTTCCATGCCGAAGATGTGTCCTCATTTCCATCTGTCCCTGCAGAGCGGATGTGATGCGACCTTAAAAAGAATGAACCGCAGATATACAAGCGCCGAATACTATGAGAAATGCATGCTCCTCAGAAAATATTTTGACAATCCTGCACTGACTACGGATGTGATCACAGGTTTCCCGGGAGAGACAGAGGAGGAATTCGAGGAATCCCGCGCGTTTGTAGAAAAGGTAGGCTTTTATGAGACTCATATCTTCAAATATTCAAAACGCCATGGGACAAAAGCAGCAGTGATGGAAGACCAGGTTTTGGAGCAGGTGAAGGCAGCCAGAAGTGATGTGCTGCTTGCACTGAATGAAAGACAGCGCCGCAGGTATGAGGAAAGCTTTTTGGGAAAAGAAGTGGAAGTACTTGTGGAAGAAGAGGCAGAATTGGACGGAAGAAGAGTGCAGGTCGGACATACAAAGGAATATATGAAAATTGCACTAGAGGGCAGGGAAAATCTACAAAATTGTATCGTAAAAGTTGAAATTGAAAATGATTTACAAATTATACATTGAATTTTGACAACGTTTATATTAGAATTGTAACTAGGATATTTGGCATGATACTAATAACGCAAGATTATGAAAAACACAAAATGGAGGAAAAGAAATGAGTGATTAAAGCAATACCCAATTCTTTCAGGTAGAGCCGGGTCCGCAGATTTCCGCTAAGGATATCTTAGAGATCGTTTTTAAGGCACTGAAGGAGAAAGGATATAATCCGGTGAACCAGATCGTCGGTTATATTATGTCAGGGGATCCTACCTATATTACGAGTTACAACGGGGCAAGAAGCCTTGTGATGAAGGTAGAGAGAGACGAATTAGTAGAAGAATTATTAAAAGCGTATATCGCGCATAATTCATGGGAATAATGAATATGCGGGTTATGGGACTGGACTATGGGACGAAGACGGTCGGTGTGGCGATCAGTGACGCACTTGGACTTACGGCCCAGGGGATCGAGACGATTCAGAGAAAAGAGGAGAACAAGTTAAGACGCACTCTGGCGCGTATTGAGGAGCTGGTTTCTGAATACAAGGTAGAGAAGATCGTGCTTGGTTTTCCGAAACATATGAATAACGATATTGGGGAACGTGCGGAGAAATCTTTAGAGTTCAGGGATATGCTCACGCGCCGTACAGGACTGGAAGTCATTATGTGGGACGAAAGACTGACGACCGTGGAAGCAGAGAGGACTCTGATTGAAAGTAATGTAAGACGGGAGAACCGAAAGAAGTATATCGATAAGATCGCTGCGGTGTTTATTCTGCAGGGATATCTTGACTCTGTCTATATGAAGAGGGAGAATCCTGCGATTATGGAGGATTGATGACTCATCTGCGGGCGGATAAAAAGACTGCAGGAATAAGGGGATATTTATATGGAAAAAATTAAGTTTACCTTTGAGGATACGTGTGAGACAGTAGAATTTTTTATTTTAGAGCAGACAAAGATCAACGGGGCTGTATACATATTAGTGACAGACTCGGAAGACGACGACGCAGAATGCCTGATATTGAAGGATACAAGCCTTGCAGAGGACAAAGAAAGTGTATATGAGGTCGTGGAAGACGACACAGAGCTTCTGGCAGTTTCTAAGGTATTTGAGGAGCTGCTTGAGGATGTTGACATTGAAATGTAAAGTCTAAAGGACATTACAATAGATTTACTTACCGCAAATGAATTGGAGTTTAGCGATGAAACAGGAAAAGGTGCAGGAACTGCTTAAGGAAAGATTAAGAGAAAAAGGATTAAAAGTCACACGGCAGAGACTGCTTGTTCTGCAGACACTGGCAGAGAACGGCGGCCGTCATATGGCAGCCGAGGATATCTATGAACTGATCAGGGAAGACTACCCGGATATCGGCCTGGCCACTGTCTATCGGACTTTGCAGCTGCTTCTTGAGATGCAGTTAGTGGACCGCATTAACCTGGATGATGGGTGTGTCAGATATGAGATCGGACATTTATTTGAGGGTGATACCAAGCATAACCACCATCATCTGATATGCAGGACATGTGGAAAGGTACTGCCCTTCGAGGATGATCTTCTGGAAGAACTGGAACGTCACATTGAAGAGGATACCGGATTCCATGTGCTGGACCATGAACTTAAATTTTACGGACAGTGTAAAGAATGCTTAAGTAAAAGCAAATGATCCGCCATTTCCGTCCTTTTATCCGGATGCAGCGGAGGATTGCTCTTTTTTTCATGCGTGTAAAGTAGGTACATAAAACACATGGAGGTGTAAAATTATTGAAAAAAGAAAATAACGGAAAACTCAGGATCATCCCGTTGGGAGGCCTGGAACAGATTGGAATGAATATTACTGCCTTTGAATTCGAGGACAGTATTATTGTAGTAGACTGCGGGCTTGCGTTCCCGGCAGATGACATGCTGGGGATCGACCTGGTTATCCCGGATGTCACTTATTTAAAAGACAATATCGACAAGGTCAAAGGATTTGTCATTACCCATGGACATGAGGACCATATTGGTGCTCTTCCGTATGTGTTAAAGGAGCTGAACCTTCCGCTCTACACTACAAAACTGACCATGGGCATTATCGAGAACAAGCTTAAGGAGCATAACCTTCTGCGCAGCACAAAGCGTAAGGTCGTGCGTCATGGACAGTCCATCAACCTTGGAAAGTTCAGGATCGAGTTCATCAAGACGAACCACAGTATCCAGGATGCATCTGCCCTTGCCATCTATTCACCGGCAGGGATCGTCGTGCATACAGGGGACTTTAAGGTAGATTATACTCCGGTATTCGGGGATGCCATCGACCTTCAGCGTTTTGCGGAGATCGGAAAGAAGGGCGTGCTGGCACTGATGTCAGACAGTACGAATGCAGAGAGAAGAGGATTTACACAGTCAGAGAAGACAGTGGGGATCACCTTTGACCATATTTTTGCAGAGCATCAAAATACCCGTATCATCATCGCGACTTTTGCGTCCAATGTAGACCGTGTGCAGCAGATCATTAACTCTGCGGACAAATACGGGCGTAAGGTTGTGGTAGAGGGACGCAGCATGGTCAATATCATTTCTACGGCGTCAGAGCTTGGGTATCTGAATGTACCGGAGAATACGCTGATCGAGATCGATCAGATGCGTAATTATCCGCCGGAGAAGATGGTGCTGATCACAACAGGAAGCCAGGGAGAATCTATGGCCGCCCTGTCACGTATGGCTGCAGATGTGCACCGAAAGGTGACCATCCAGCCGAATGATACGATCATATTCAGTTCCAACCCGATCCCTGGAAACGAAAAGTCTGTTTCCAAGGTGATTAATGAACTGTCGGCAAAAGGGGCAGATGTTATCTTCCAGGATGCGCACGTATCAGGACATGCCTGTCAGGAAGAGTTAAAGCTGATCTACTCCCTCGTGAAGCCGAAATATGCGATCCCTGTGCATGGCGAATACCGCCACTTAAAGGCAAACGCGGCGATCGCAACGTCACTGGGGATCCCAAAGGAGAATGTATTTATCATACAGTCAGGTGATGTGCTTGAATTAAGTGAGCAGGAAGCGAAAGTGGTAGATAAGGTCCATACCGGAGCCATCCTTGTAGACGGGCTTGGAGTCGGAGATGTGGGCAATATCGTTCTTCGGGACAGACAGCATCTGGCAGAGGATGGAATCCTGATCGTGGTACTGACACTGGAGAAGGGGACCAACCGCCTGCTTGCAGGGCCGGATATTGTTTCCAGAGGATTCGTATATGTCCGTGAGTCAGAAGGTTTAATGGAAGAAGCAAGACAGGTCGTCTCAGATGCCCTGGACCGCTGCCTGCAGAACAGACACGCAGACTGGAATAAGATCAAGCTTGTGATCAGAGATACCATGAATGATTATATCTGGAAGAAGACAAAGAGACGCCCGATGATCATTCCGATAATTATGGATGTGGATGTGTAAGATATGATAGTAGATGAACGTATCGTTACATTCATCAATTCCTTAGAGACAGAGAATAGTGAAATATTGGAAGCAATAGAAAGAGAAGCATTAGATTCGTATGTGCCAATTATCCGAAAAGAAATGCAAAGCTTTCTAAAGGTGCTTTTAACTATACAAAAACCTATGCGCATACTCGAAGTGGGGACTGCCGTAGGTTTCTCTGCGTTATTGATGAGTGAAAGTGCCCCGGAAGGGTGCAGGATAACAACAATAGAAAACTATGAAAAGAGGATTCCGATCGCCCGTGAGAATTTTAAGCGGGCGGGGAAGGAAGAGCAGATCACCCTCATCGAGGGGGATGCCCTGGAAGTGATGAAGACACTGAAAGGCAGCTATGATTTTATCTTCATGGATGCTGCCAAGGGACAGTATATTCACTATTTCCCGGAGGTGATGAGATTACTGGAGCCCGGAGGGACCCTGGTGTCCGACAATGTGCTCCAGGATGGAGATATCATCGAATCGCGCTTTGCGGTGGAACGCCGCAACCGTACGATCCACAGCCGGATGCGGGAGTATCTGTATGAGTTAAAGCATCATGAGGAGCTGATCACAGCAATCCTGCCCTTAGGGGATGGAGCTGCGGTCAGCACGAAGAAAAGATAGAAGGATGTTTTTTGAGCATCAACATCAGAGAAAGAAAGGATAAAATATGGCAAGACACCCAGAGTTATTAATCCCGGCAAGCAGCCTGGAGGTTTTAAAGACAGCAGTCATCTTCGGCGCGGATGCAGTATACATCGGCGGTGAAGCCTTTGGACTGCGTGCAAAAGCAAAGAATTTTTCCATGGAGGACATGCGTGAGGGAATCGCGTTTGCCCATGAGCACGATGTCAAGGTTTATGTAACGGCCAACATCCTGGCCCACAACAGCGACTTAGAGGGAGTGCGCGAGTATTTTAAAGAATTAAAAGAGATCAGGCCGGATGCGTTGATCATAGCAGATCCCGGCGTATTCGAGATCGCGAAGGAAGTATGCCCTGAGATTGAGCGCCATATCAGCACCCAGGCTAACAATACCAATTACGGCACCTATAATTTCTGGTATAAGCAGGGGGCGAGCCGTGTCGTTTCTGCAAGAGAGCTGTCCCTGGAAGAACTCAAAGAACTCCGTGCAAATATCCCGGAGGATTTAGAGATAGAGACCTTTGTCCACGGTGCCATGTGTATCTCCTATTCCGGCCGCTGTCTGCTCAGTAATTACTTTACAGGCCGTGATGCAAATCAGGGAGCCTGCACACACCCGTGCCGCTGGAAATATGCTGTGGTGGAGGAAACAAGGCCGGGAGAATATATGCCTGTTTATGAAAACGAAAGAGGGACTTACATCTTCAATTCCAAGGACCTCTGCATGATCGAGCATATCCCAGAGCTTTTGGAGGCCGGAATCGACAGCCTCAAGATCGAGGGACGAATGAAAACAGCCCTCTATGTAGCCACTGTAGCCCGGACCTACAGAAAAGCAATAGACGATTACCAGAAGGACCCTGCCCTCTACCAGAAAAACATTCCCTGGTACCTTGAGCAGATATCCAATTGTACCTACCGTCAGTTCACTACCGGCTTCTTCTTTGGTAAACCCGACGAGACTACTCAGATCTACGACAGCAACACCTACGTCAAAGAATACACCTACTTAGGGATCATAGGCGAAGAAAAAGAAGATCTCTACCGCATAGAACAAAGAAACAAATTCACCGTAGGCGAAACCATCGAAATCATGAAGCCAAACGGTGAAAATATCGAAACCAAAGTTCTAAAAATCCTAAACGAAGAAGGCGAGTCCCAGGATAGTGCTCCGCACCCCAAACAAGTCCTGTACATCGCATTGGATCAGAAGGCCGAACCATACGACATCCTAAGAAGACGCGAGGACTAGCTTATATCATTAATATTAATTCTGCCAGTAAACATCCCATTGCACTTCCCGCGCTTTCCAAAGAAAGCCGCGGGACCTCCCTGCCGGATGCACCCAGCCAAGTCCTTCGCCCCACCCCCTCCTGCTTGGACATCCGACACAGTGCCTCTTGGACTTGGCGTCCCATCCGCTAAAAAAATTCCCGCAGCTTCTCGATCGCACTTTTTTCGATTCGGGATACATAAGACCGTGATATCCCCATCTGACGCGCAATCTCTTTTTGCGTATATTCCTCTCCGTTATAAAGTCCATACCGCATCTTAAGCACCAGCCGTTCCCTGTCCGAAAGCTCATTCTCCACCTTTTCATAAAGCTTTTGTATGTTTTCCTTTAGATGTATTTTCTCCGGCACATCCTCGTCTTGTGTTTCAATGATATCGTACAGCTTGATCTCGTTTCCCTCCCGGTCAGTACCGATAGGCTCGTACAGTGAGATTTCTTTGTTTGTTTTCTTCTTGGCACGTAAATACATTAAAATTTCATTTTCAACACATTTCGATGCATAGGCGGCAAGGCGGTTCCCTTTATCAGGATTAAAAGTCACAACGGCCTTGATCAGGCCGATGGTTCCTATGGAAATAAGATCTTCGGGGTCTTCGTCCAGATATTGATATTTTTTGATGACATGTGCAACGAGCCGCAGATTTCGTTCGATTAAGACATGTTTTGCCTGAAGGTCGCCCTCTGTATATTTTTGCATGTAATATTTTTCTTCCGATGGCGTGAGGGGATTGGGAAAAGATTTCAAGAACAGCACCTCTTAGCACATTTGATATAGTCTATGTGAAAGCTTGCGAAATTGTGCTTTTCCACAGGAAAGAAGGACAGGGAGGGCTTAGTTTATTCTTTTTTTAGAATCTCATGAAAGTTTTCAGAAATTCGGAATTGACATCTATGGGAAGAAGGAATATGATAGTCCTATCAGTTCTGGAAATTTCCATTTTCCGGTTCAGCAGATCTGAAATCTGACCGTTTCGGTCATAATTTCAATTCAGTTTTATTTACTTTTTATTTTCAGTTCATACTTTAGAGAGGAGTGTGTGAATGAGTTTTAGCACAGTTTTATCAGCATCCATACAGGGGCTTAAGGTCGAGTTTATCCATGTGGAGGCAGATGTGAGCAATGGGCTTCCTGCGTTTCATATGGTAGGATATCTTTCGTCAGAGGTGAAGGAGGCCGCGGAGCGGGTGCGGACCGCGATCCGCAATTCCGGCCTGGATTTTCCGGCCAAGAAGACCGTTATTAACCTGTCACCCGCCACAATGCGTAAGAGAGGAGCAGCATTTGATCTTCCCATCGCGGTGTCCATCCTGGTTTCCCTGGGACAGCTAAGTCAGGAAAGTGTTGGGAAAATGCTGCTGATCGGGGAATTGAGCCTGGATGGATGTGTGCAGAAGGTTCCGGGAATCCTGCCCGTCGTTTTGGAGGCAAGAAATGCAGGGATCCCTATCTGTATGGTTCCCTTGGCAAATGCACCGGAGGGCGCGCTCGTCGATGGGATACAGGTCATTGGAGTGAGAAGTTTAGGGGAGGCATTTTGTTTTTTAGCTGGCAGTAAAAAGATAGAAGCGCAGCCGCATCCGGTGGAAAAGGCCTGTGAGAAGGATGCTCAAATGCTTGATTACAGCGATGTCCAGGGCCAGGAGGCTGTCAAGAGGGCAGCAGAGGTTGCTGTGGCAGGAGGACATAATCTTTTGCTTGTAGGGCCTCCAGGAAGCGGGAAATCCATGGTGGCGAAACGTATCCCCAGTATCTTCCCTCCGATGACTATGGAAGAGAGTATGGAGATCACCAAGGTTTACAGCATAATGGGACTGGTTGATAAAGAAGCTCCTTTGATCAGACAAAGGCCGTTTCGCAGTGTGCATCATACGGCAACCAAAGCGGCATTGATCGGGGGCGGCCTGATTCCCGCACCAGGAGAGATCAGCCTGGCCCACGGCGGGGTCCTGTTTTTGGATGAACTGCCGGAATTTCAGAAGGCCGTTCTGGAGGTGCTGCGACAGCCCCTGGAGGAGCACCAGATCAGGATCTCAAGATCATGCGGCAATTACATATTTCCGGCCAATTTTATGCTTGTCTCGGCCATGAATCCCTGTCCCTGCGGATGCTACCCGGATTTCGAGAGATGCACCTGTACACCGGGGCAGATCCAGAACTATCTGGGGAAGATCAGCCAGCCCTTCCTGGACCGTATGGACATCTGTGTGGAGGCACCCAAGGTAAAATACAAGGCATTGAAAAGCAGTAAAAAGCAGGAAAGCTCGGCGCAGATCCGGGAAAGAGTGTGCCTTGCCAGGGAAATCCAGAACCAGCGGTATGCAGGCACCGCTATCATTTCCAATGCTATGCTCGACGTAAAGGAGCTGGATACTTACTGCAGCCTGGGCAGGAAAGAAAATCTGCTGATGGAACAGGCTTTTGCCTCACTCCGGCTGACTGCCAGGACTTATCATAAGATTTTGAAGGTTGCCAGGACGATTGCTGATCTGGAGGGGGCAGACAGAATCAGAGAAAAGCATATCAAAGAGGCCATCGGTTATCGGACAATGGATAAGAAATACTGGGGGAGGTGACGGATATGAAATACGAATATTGGTTTGCTTCCATTCCTCATGTAACGGATCGCAAGAAGTATCTTTTGCGGGAGCAGCTGGGGACCGGAAAGCATATCTTTTATATAGAAGAAACAAAATTAAGACAGCAGAAGTTCTTAAATGAAGAAGATGTCCATATTATCAGACAGGCACAAAAAACAACGGATCTGGAGGAACGGTATGAGGAGCTGAAAAGAGATGCGATCCGCTTTATTCCGTACTTTTTTGAGCTGTATCCCAAAAAATTGAGGGAAATCCCTTCACCGCCCTATGCTGTTTATGTCAAAGGAAAACTGCCGGAGGAGGATCGGAAGACCGCCGCCATCGTAGGGGCCAGAAAATGTACGGCGTATGGGGAAAAATATGCGCTGGAGTTCGGTGAGAAGCTTGCCGCCTGCGGGGTACAGATCGTCAGCGGGCTGGCCCGGGGAATTGACGGGGCCAGCCAGCGGGGGGCGCTTATGGGAGCCGGCCGGACCTTTTCGGTCCTGGGGTGCGGTGTGGATATCTGTTACCCAAAAGAACATACTGGTCTGTACCATGACATCTTAGAGCACGGAGGCGGAATCCTGTCGGAATTTGTCCCGGGAACGCCGCCTGTTCCGCAGAATTTCCCGAGACGCAACCGGATCATCAGCGGATTGTCCGATGTAGTGCTGGTCATGGAGGCAAGACAAAAGAGCGGTTCGCTGATCACAGCAGACATGGCACTGGAGCAGGGAAGGGATGTTTACGCCCTTCCCGGGCCTGTGAACAGCAGCTTGAGTCAGGGCTGTAATCATCTGATCCGGCAGGGGGCGGGAATTCTTTTATCCCCGGAAATGCTGCTGGAGGAACTACAGATTTCGGGTGGTTTTGAAATGTTAAAAACAGACAAAAATAAAAAAGTGCTTGAAACTACAGAAAATATGGTGTATAGTTTGCTTGGTTTGTATCCCAGGAATGTAAGCCAGCTGATCGAAGAAACCTTATTAAGCGCAAATGAGGTCATGGAGGTCCTGGTTTCATTGGAATTAAAGGGATATATAAGAGAAGTATCAAAGAATTATTATGTAAAGCTGAAAGAGTAGATATGTCCGGCCGCTCTTAATACAGGCTGCCGGAACAGGTGGAGGAAAGAATTTTTATGGCACATTATCTGGTTATTGTGGAGTCACCCGCTAAGGTGAAGACGATTAAGAAGTTCCTGGGGAGCAGCTATTCTGTTGCGGCATCAAACGGACATGTCCGTGACCTGCCAAAGAGCCAGCTTGGAATAGATGTGGAACACGACTACGAGCCGAAGTATATCACAATTCGGGGAAAGGGCGACATCCTTGCAAACCTGCGCAAAGAGGCAAAGAAAGCCGATAAAGTATATCTCGCAACTGACCCCGACCGCGAAGGGGAGGCGATATCCTGGCATTTAGCGACTGCGCTGAAACTGGATGATAAGAAAATGCGCCGAATCACCTTCAACGAGATCACGAAAAATGCAGTGAAGGCATCCCTAAAAGCACCCAGGGGAATTGATATGAACCTGGTAGATGCGCAGCAGGCACGCCGTATCCTGGACAGAATGGTAGGATACCGCATCAGCCCTGTACTGTGGGCAAAGGTAAAGAGAGGTTTAAGTGCCGGAAGAGTGCAGTCTGTTGCACTGCGTCTGATCGCAGACCGGGAAGCGGAGATCGATGCATTCATACCGGAGGAGTACTGGACCCTGGATGCGATCCTTCATGTCAAAGGAGAAAAGCGCCCTTTGACAGCAAAGTTCTATGGGACCGAGAATCAGAAGATCACGATCAGCTCCAAGGAGCAGCTGGATGAGATCGTAAAAGAGATTGAAAATGAAGAATATCAGGTAGCAGATGTCAGGAAGGGAGAGCGCATCCGTAAGGCACCTCTGCCGTTTACAACCAGTACCCTGCAGCAGGAAGCAGCCAAGGTACTGAACTTCGGAACCCAGAAGACCATGCGTATCGCGCAGCAGCTGTATGAAGGGATTGACATCAAGGGGAACGGCACCGTCGGTGTGATCACATATCTGCGTACCGATTCCACAAGAATTTCCGAAGAAGCAGACGAAAATGCAAGGCAGTATATCGAAGCGCAGTATGGAAAAGAGTATGTAGCAGCGGGTACTGCCGCAAAGAAGACGGAAAAGAAGATTCAGGATGCCCATGAAGCCATCCGTCCTACTGATATCAGCAGGACACCTGCTTCCTTAAAGGAATCCCTTTCCAGGGACCAGCTCCGTTTATACCAGCTGATCTGGAAGCGTTTTGTGGCAAGCAGAATGCAGCCTGCAAAGTATGAAACGATCTCTGTCAAGATTTCCGCGGGAAGCTATCGGTTTACTGTGGCTACCTCCAAGATCGTCTTTGATGGGTTTAGGAGTGTCTATACTGAGGCAGACGAAGAGAAGGAAGAGAGCAATGTTTTAGTCAACGGACTGAGCCTGGATACGGAGCTTAAGAAAGAGAGCTTTGATACAAAGCAGCATTTCACACAGCCGCCGGCACACTTTACAGAGGCGACACTGGTCAAGACATTGGAAGAATTGGGAATTGGACGTCCAAGTACTTATGCACCGACAATTTCAACAATTCTGGGGCGCCGCTACATCACAAAAGAGGCCAAGAATCTGTATATCACGGAAATTGGTGAAGTTGTCAATAATATTATGAAACAATCCTTCCCAAGTATCGTGGATGAGAACTTTACCGCGAATATGGAAGGGCTTCTGGATATGGTGGAGGAAGGCAAAGTCGCATGGAAGGAAGTCATCAGGAACTTCTATCCTGATCTGGAAGAGGCTGTGCAGATTGCAGAAAAAGAGTTAGAGAGTGTTAAGATCGAGGATGAGGTCACGGATGTGATCTGTGAGGAATGTGGCCGCAACATGGTTGTCAAATACGGACCTCACGGGAAGTTCCTGGCCTGTCCGGGATTCCCGGAATGTAAGAATACCAAGCCATACCTGGAGAAGATCGGGGTTCCCTGCCCTCTGTGTGGAAAAGAGGTTGTGATCCGCAAGACGAAAAAGGGAAGAAAATATTATGGCTGTGAGGATAATCCGGAATGCGAATTTATGTCCTGGCAGAGACCGTCAAAAGAGAAGTGTCCGGAATGCGGAAACTATATGTTAGAAAAGGGAAATAAGCTGGTTTGTGCGGACGAAAAATGCGGATATGTCCGAAATTTGAAAAAGAATTAGAAATTTAGAAAAGAATTAGATAAATTACGTTGATATTTCAAAAGTTGTATGATAACATAACAGTATCGAGTAAATTGAAAAGATTTGTATATACAATTAGAATTGGAGGAAATCGATGAGCGTACAGTTATTGGATAAGACAAGAAAGATTAACAAGTTACTGCATAACAACAATTCCAGTAAGGTAGTCTTTAATGATATTTGTGCTGTCCTTACGGAGATTCTGAACTCCAATGTCCTTGTAGTAAGTAAAAAAGGGAAGATCCTGGGAGTCAGCAAATGCAGCCAGGTGGACGGGATCAAAGAACTGATCACTGAAGCAGTTGGTTCACACATCGATGAAATGCTCAATGAACGTCTTTTAAGCATTTTATCAACAAAAGAAAATGTCAATCTGGAGACGTTAGGTTTTTCAGCAGATGCAGTCAAAGGCTATCAGGCGATCATCACACCGATCGATATCGCGGGAGAGCGTCTCGGAACACTGTTTATTTATAAGCAGGATTCCGTATATGAGATTGATGATATTATCTTAAGTGAATATGGTACAGCAGTAGTAGGACTTGAGATGCTTCGTTCTGTGAATGAGGAAAGTGCAGAGGAGACCAGGAAAGAGCATATTGTTCAGTCCGCGATCAGCACATTATCATTCTCAGAGCTGGAAGCGATCATCCATATTTTCGAAGAACTAGATGGGACAGAGGGAATCCTCGTTGCAAGTAAGATCGCAGACCGCGTCGGGATCACAAGGTCCGTGATCGTCAATGCACTGAGAAAGTTTGAGAGTGCAGGAGTCATTGAATCACGTTCTTCAGGAATGAAAGGAACTTATATCAAAGTTCTGAATGATTATGTATTCACAGAATTAGAGAAGATTAAAAAAGAACGTATATAAAAGATGATTTTCACGATAATGGGAATTGTAAGAGGGCGTCAGGCAGCTGATGCCCTTTCTTAAAATGAAGGAGGCATGAAAAAATGTATGAAGGGAACCCGGTAGATTTACAGATGGAGAGCGTGATTTCGGCGGATGGTATTTTTGATGATACATCACATCATTGCCAGGTTTTTAAGTATGATTTGGAAGAAGATTACATATACTTGCTGCTAAAGGAGGATGATCTGACTGTGATCTCACTGGATGCCAAGTATCAATGTTATATTTCCACTAAGAAAGAACTTTTGTATTGTACGGGAATCGTGAAGGAGCGCTATCAATGCGAGTATGGCAACATGATCGTATTTAAGATTAAAAATGGTTTTTATAACGTCTCGGGTGTGAAGCGTCCTGTTAAGAGAAAATAACGTTTATAAACTAAATATAAAAAATGAGAAAGTCTGTTGACAAATTGGAAACAGAGTGCTATTTTATATTCATGAGGTTAGCACTCGAAAGAAATGAGTGCTAATAAAAACAAAAATTAAGGAGGAATTACTATGAAATTAGTACCATTGGGTGACAAGATTGTATTAAAACAATTAGAAGCAGAAGAGACAACAAAATCAGGTATCGTACTTCCGGGCCAGGCTAAAGAGAAGCCACAGGAAGCAGAAGTTATCGCAGTTGGACCTGGTGGAAATATAGATGGAAAAGAAGTAACGATGCAGGTTAAGGTTGGGGATAAAGTCATCTACTCCAAATATGCAGGTACAGATGTAGAACTCGATAAAGAGGAATTCATCATCGTAAAACAGAGCGACATTTTAGCAATCGTAGAAGAGTAAGGTTAATAACATTTATAAAGTAACGTATTCAGAGAATAATAGATTCAGATAAGAATATGAAAGAGGAGTGACAGACATGGCAAAGGAAATCAAATACGGATCAGAAGCCAGAGCAGCATTAGAAAAAGGTGTGAACAAGCTGGCTGATACAGTAAGAGTAACATTAGGACCAAAAGGAAGAAACGTAGTACTTGACAAATCATTCGGTGCACCGCTTATCACTAACGACGGTGTGACTATCGCAAAAGAGATCGAGCTGGAAGACGGATTCGAGAACATGGGAGCACAGCTGATCAAAGAAGTTGCTTCCAAGACAAATGATGTGGCAGGTGATGGTACAACAACAGCTACTGTTCTTGCACAGGCTATGGTCCATGAAGGAATGAAGAACCTGGAAGCAGGCGCTAACCCGATCGTTCTTCGTAAAGGTATGAAGAAAGCTACAGATGTTGCCGTTGAAGCGATCGCTAAGATGAGCAGCAAGGTAAAAGATAAAGAGCAGATCGCAAGAGTTGCAGCTGTATCCTCAGGAGACGATTCCGTAGGACAGATGGTAGCAGACGCAATGGAGAAGGTTTCCAACGATGGTGTTATCACGATCGAAGAGTCCAAGACAATGCTGACAGAGCTTGATCTGGTAGAAGGTATGCAGTTTGACCGTGGATATATCTCCGCATACATGGCAACAGACATGGAGAAAATGGAAGCAAATCTGGATGAACCATACATCCTGATCACAGATAAGAAGATTTCTAACATTCAGGAGATCCTTCCTCTGTTAGAGCAGATCGTTCAGTCCGGAGCAAGACTTCTGATCATCGCTGAGGACATTGAAGGTGAAGCACTGACAACATTGATCGTTAATAAGCTGCGTGGAACATTCAACGTAGTAGCTGTAAAAGCACCTGGATATGGCGACAGAAGAAAAGAGATGCTGCAGGATATCGCAATCCTGACAGGCGGACAGGTGATCTCAGAAGAGCTTGGAATGGACTTAAAAGAAGCAACACTGGATCAGCTTGGACGTGCAAAATCTGTTAAGGTTCAGAAGGAAAACACAGTGATCGTAGATGGCTGCGGAGATAAGAAAGCAATCGAAGACAGAGTTGCTCAGATCAAAAAAGGAATCGAAGAGACAACATCTGAATTTGATAAAGAGAAATTACAGGAAAGACTTGCTAAACTGGCAGGCGGCGTAGCAGTGATCCGTGTAGGTGCTGCAACAGAGACTGAGATGAAGGAAGCAAAGCTTCGTATGGAAGATGCTTTGAACGCTACAAGAGCAGCTGTTGAAGAAGGAATCATCGCAGGAGGCGGTTCTGCATATATCCATGCAGCAAAAGAGGTTGCTATGCTTGCAGATACACTGGAAGGTGATGAGAAGACAGGAGCAAAAGTGGTATTAAAAGCCCTGGAAGCACCGTTGTACCACATCGCAACAAATGCCGGACTGGAAGGCGCAGTTATCATCAACAAAGTAAGAGAATCTGAGCCAGGCGTAGGATTTGACGCATATAAAGAAGAATATGTAGATATGGTACAGGAAGGAATCCTGGATCCGGCAAAGGTAACAAGAAGCGCATTACAAAATGCAACAAGTGTAGCTTCAACATTACTGACAACTGAATCCGTAGTATCTACGATCAAAGAAGATACACCAGCAATGCCGGCAGGCGGCGCAGGCGGAATGGGAATGATGTAAGAAGGCTTTTGGGCAGGTTGGGGACGATAAGCAGGATTGAGATATGTTCTCTCCCCATGGTAAGGCTTTCAACATCCGAACCGCTTAACGAAGAAGTTCTAATAGAAAAAGATGCGCTCAGAAGGGCACAGACAAATAAGCCGGGAAAATTGATATTTTCCCGGCTTAGCTTGTCCTGAAATTTGATCTTGCGGATCAAATTTCATCCCTTCTGAGCGCATCTTTTTCAATAAGAATATCTAGTCGTACGCTTTAAAGATGTTGAAAGACCTTACCACGTAAAGAGGACAGATCTCAATCCTGCTTATCTTGGCTCAGCCAGTTGGAAAGTCTCCTTTTTTAACGGGAGGGGGAAGGTTTAAATTTGATTATAAGGACAGCTTAATAATGGAGTTTAATATAAATCAGGACTAATTTTTGAGTTATGAGGCAGGAATGCCTTGACAACTTCTGTGAAGTTTTGTACTATATCAGTTAAAATATTCAAATACTATTAGAGGAAGAATGGAGGATGTTAAATCATGGGTAAAATTATTGGAGAGGGTATTACATTTGATGACGTGCTTTTAGTTCCGGCATACTCAGAGGTGATTCCAAACCAGGTTGATCTTTCAACAAATTTGACAAAGAGTATACGACTGAATATCCCAATGATGAGTGCTGGGATGGATACGGTTACTGAGCACCGGATGGCTATCGCCATGGCGCGTCAGGGCGGTATTGGTATTATTCATAAAAATATGTCTATTGAGCAGCAGGCAGAAGAGGTTGATAAAGTAAAAAGATCTGAGAATGGGGTAATCACAGATCCTTTTTATTTGTCACCTGAACATACTCTGGAGGATGCTAACAACTTGATGGCGAAGTTCCGCATTTCAGGTGTGCCGATCACAGAGGGCAGAAGACTGGTAGGAATTATTACAAACCGTGATTTGAAGTTCGAAGAAGATTTCTCTAAGAAGATAAAAGAGTCTATGACTTCCGAAGGTCTGATTACAGCAAAGGAGGGCATCACACTGGAGGAAGCGAAGAAGATTCTTGCCAAGGCCAGAAAGGAAAAGCTTCCGATCGTAGATGATGAAGGCAACTTGAAGGGGCTGATCACGATCAAGGATATTGAGAAGCAGATCAAGTATCCTTTATCCGCAAAGGATTCACAGGGACGTCTGCTCTGCGGCGCAGCGATCGGTATCACAGCAAACTGCCTGGAGCGTGTGGCTGCGCTTGTGGAAGCTAAGGTGGATGTAGTTGTTATGGATTCTGCCCATGGACATTCTGCAAATGTGCTTCGTACAGTCCGTATGGTGAAGGAAAAATATCCGGATCTTCAGGTAATTGCGGGAAATGTTGCAACAGGGGAGGCAGCAAAGGCGCTGATCGAGGCAGGTGTAGATGCAGTTAAGGTTGGTATCGGACCGGGATCTATCTGTACGACACGTGTTGTAGCAGGTATTGGTGTACCTCAGATCACAGCAGTTATGAACTGCTATGAGGTGGCAAAGGAATATGGAATCCCGATCATTGCTGATGGGGGAATCAAATATTCAGGAGATATGACAAAAGCCATTGCAGCCGGTGCCAATGTATGTATGATGGGAAGTATCTTCGCTGGATGTGATGAAAGCCCGGGAACATTTGAGTTATATCAGGGAAGAAAATATAAGGTATACCGTGGAATGGGATCTATCTCTGCAATGGAAAATGGAAGCAAGGACAGATATTTCCAGGCAGATGCAAAGAAACTGGTTCCGGAAGGCGTAGAAGGACGTGTGGCTTATAAAGGAACCGTTGAAGATACTGTATTCCAGCTGATGGGTGGCCTGCGTTCAGGTATGGGATACTGCGGAACACCTACGATTGAAGATTTAAAGCAGAACGGACAGTTTGTAAAGATCTCTGCCGCTTCCTTGAAGGAAAGTCATCCGCATGACATCCATATTACAAAAGAAGCACCTAACTATAGTGTAGATGAGTAAAGAATAGAAAAACTGCTGTAAAATGAACGTTCATTTTAAGGATATTTCATTCCCTGCATAGGAGATATATCTTGATGAAATGGGTCATTTTGCAGCAGTTTTTTTGTTTCCTTTTTATGACAAAGAAAATAAAATTAATAAAATTATCATGAATTATTTAACTTTAACTTCATTTTCTATGCTAAAATAGTAAAAGATTGTGTAATGGGGATGTACAGATGAAGAGAAAACGAAGACGCAGATTTGCTTCTTTTATAAAGAAGTTAAAGCAGGATAAAAAATCTATGTATATTTATGGCGGCATTTTGGCGCTGGTCATATTGACGATCATTCTGGGGATCTATTCCTGTGTGGCCGGGGGGAATAAGAATAAGGCAAATACAGGGCTTAAAGTAGATGCGTCTAAGCCAGAGATTGATGTTCAGCTATTGGATGTGAATGAGTATTCGAGGCCGGGGATCGAATCGGACCCGATCACAGGAATCGTGGTGCATTATACGGCTAATCCGGGGAGCACAGCACAGAATAACAGGGATTATTTCCAAGGTCTAAAGGACAGCCACGAGACCTCTGTGAGCAGTCATTTTGTGATCGGGATGGAGGGAGAGATCATCCAATGTGTGCCGACATGGGAGCTGGCCTATGCATCGAACAGCAGAAACCATGATACAGTATCGATCGAATGCTGCCATCCGGACGAGACCGGCAAGTTTACGGACGAGACTTATGCATCTCTCGTGCAGCTGACAGCATGGCTCTGTAAGAAGTTCGGGCTGACACAGGATGATGTGATCCGGCATTATGATGTCACCGGGAAGATCTGCCCGAAGTATTTTGTGGAAGACGAAAAAGCCTGGGAACTCTTTAAAGGAGATGTAAAGGCAGCCATAGAAAGAGACCGATGAAGCGTAAAACAGATAGTCTGTGAATCCCCTTGCTATCGCTGTGGAAAATTGATATAATATAATGTATTTATTTAGGAATAAGGGATAAAAGGTGGACAGTAAAAAATGAATGATTTAGAGATGTACCGTGAGCAGCTTGCTCTTTGTGATGACAAGATCATCGATGCATTGGTAGAACGCAATGCGATCGTGGAAAAGATCATGGCATATAAAGAAGAGTATGGTATGCCTATTCTGCAGCCGGCACAGGAGGCGAAGCAGGAGCGCAGGCTCAAGGAGAAGCTGGAAGGGAATAAGTATCAGGAGGAGATTCACGATGTGTTCCGCAGAATCGTGCGCAACAGTAAGCGAATCCAGGCGAGAGGGCTGTTTTCCTATAATATCGTGCTGATCGGATTCATGGGGGCGGGCAAGTCGACGGTTTCCGATTACCTCAGTACCATGTTTGCAATGAATATCGTCGAGATGGACCAGGAGATCTCGAACAGGGAAGAGATGAGTATCCCGGATATTTTTGCAACATATGGCGAAGAATATTTCAGGGAACTGGAGACAAAACTTCTGATCGAATTGCAGTCAAAGAAAAATACGATCATCTCCTGCGGGGGCGGCGCTGCAATGCGCGAAGAAAATATTGCTGAGATGAAAAAGAACGGCAGAGTCGTACTTCTGACTGCCAGTCCGCAGACGGTATATGAACGGGTGAAGGACAGTGATGACAGGCCGGTACTAAATGGCAATAATAATGTAGAATATATTGCGGAGCTGATGGAGAAGCGCCGTGAAAAATATGAAGCAGCGGCAGATATTGTGATCCAGACGGATGATAAGTCGGTTTTGCAGGTCTGTGAAGAATTGATTTCTAAACTAATGGAGTTGGATGCAGAATAATGTTTGATAAATTTTTCCCGGATGATTATAGGATGTCTACATATGTCATCCCATTTGAAAAATTGTATGAGGAAGGGTACCGGGGCGTAATCTTTGATATTGATAATACGCTCGTACCGCATGGTGCGCCGGCAGATGAGCGGGCGAAGAAGCTGTTTGTGCGGCTTCGGGAGATTGGATTTTCATCCTGTTTGATATCCAATAATCAGGAAGCACGTGTGAAGATGTTCAATGAAGAGATTGGGACCAATTATATTTACAATGCCCATAAGCCTTCCACAAAAAATTATAAAAAGGCGATGGAGATCATGGGTACCGACTTGAGCAATACGGTTTTTGTTGGGGACCAGCTTTTTACTGATGTATGGGGAGCAAAAAGAACCGGGGTCCATAATATTCTGGTGAAACCCATCCACCCAAAAGAGGAGATTCAAATCGTTTTAAAACGCTATTTAGAGCGGATCGTGCTGTATTTTTATAAAAAGAAGCAAAAGAAACAGCTATCTAAGTAAAAAAAGGTTGAAAAATAGAAGAATCTATTATAAAATTATAAACAGTGTAAATTAGGTATGTGCATAAATTGCGCGATTGAAGGAGGATTACAATGATTTCAGCAGGAGATTTTAAAAATGGCTTAACCGTTGAAATTGACGGAAATATTTACCAGATTATGGAATTCCAGCACGTAAAACCAGGAAAAGGTGCAGCATTTGTAAGAACAAAATTAAAAAATATAATCAGCGGTGGTGCCGTAGAAAAAACATTCAGACCTACAGAAAAATTTGAACAGGCTCGTATCGACAGAAAAGATATGCAGTATCTCTATCAGGATGGCGATCTATTCAACTTCATGGATGTAGAGACATACGACCAGATCGCATTGAACTCAGAAGTAGTTGGCGATGCTTTAAAGTTTGTAAAAGAGAATGAGGTCGTTAAGATCTGTTCTCACAATGGAAACGTATTCTCAGTTGAGCCGCCTCTGTTCGTAGAGCTGGCAATTACAGAGACAGAGCCGGGATTCAAGGGTGATACAGCTCAGGGAGCAACAAAGCCTGCTACAGTAGAGACTGGCGCAGTAGTAATGGTTCCGCTGTTCGTAGAGCAGGGAGATGTATTGAAGATCGACACAAGAACAGGTGAATACCTGTCACGTGTATAAGCATTTGATGATCATAAGCAGGAAAACAGATCGGTTTTCCTGCTTATTTTTATGGAAATACCTATCCCTGTATCATAAAAAGCTCTTCCGGCGGGATGCAAAACTTTTTATACTTTTGAAGAGATAGGGGGACATTTATGCAGGGAATCCTGCAGAAATAATTTATAGGAAAAGTAGTTGTGTTTTGTCTTCCAATCGTATATAATCATCTTACATAATATATTTCAAATCAATTTATCTCGGCATTTTTCGTGCCAGCTTTCTCAATTTTTATGATGAGCGTACAGTGGGTCAATTAGAGAGGAGATTTATGGGATATCAGGATTTTTTGTACGCTGTTGAAAAAGAATTGAACAAGAAGTTAAAGGAGGGGATCAGAGCAAGTATATATACTGCTGTTAAGAATAACGGCAGGGAAAAGAAAGGCATTTTGATCGAGACGCAGGGATTTCATGCGGCTCCAACAATCTATCTGGAGGGATTTTATGTCCGGTTTTTAAGAGGGGAGCCTTTGGAAAGGCTGATCAAAGAAATCTTGGATTTTTATGAGTGTGTGAGGCCGGAAGAAGTCTGGGACAGCAGAAAATTTGAGAAATATGAAGAAATTCAGGATAGAGTTGTATTTAAACTGATTCATTGTTCAAAAAATAAAGTACTGCTCGAACAGGCTCCTTACATAGCGGTTTTAGATCTGGCGATTGTTTTCTATGTGCTTTTAGACATGGAGAAGAGGGGAACGGCAACGATCCAGATCTGCGCTGAACATATGAAAAAGTGGGGAATTTCCAAGAATGATCTGTTTTTGGACGCAGTACAGAATGTAAAAAAACTGCTGCCTGCGGAATTTTTTACAATGCAGTATGCACTCGAGCAGATGTTAGAAGTTACAGAAGAGGACGAGGCGGAGAATCTTCTGGAGGAGGTAAGAAAAGATAAAAGGGATGTCATGTATGTACTGACCAATCCA
The DNA here is from genome assembly GCF_058819085.1 of Faecalicatena sp. NCBI lineage: Bacteria > Bacillati > Bacillota > Clostridia > Lachnospirales > Lachnospiraceae > Faecalicatena > Faecalicatena sp. The sequence continues at coordinate 157,457 of NZ_JBZUUL010000013.1, read as the reverse complement.
CCCAGAAATTATGGAGCAGCCTGTATAATGTATCCACATGTATTAGAATTGATCGGTGATATACTGAGGGAGGATTATTATATTCTGCCCAGCAGCGTTCATGAGGTTATTATTGTTCCGGATTCTAAGGCTTTAGACCCGGATGAAATGGACGAGATGGTTGCGGAGATTAATGAGACACAGGTAGAACCGGAAGAAGTCTTAAGTGACCATGCATATTTTTATGAGCGTAAAAAGAAACGTCTGATGATGAAAAAGAAGCTAGGATGGCAGATGCAGGAATCCATTGCGTATAGAACGGGGGAGATCCGGTTCGGGGAGCAGGAGGACTATTATGGTACAGGTAGATAGTTTTTCATAGAAAGCTATGATAAGCTTAATACAGGAGGTGCAGATCATGACAGAACAGGAATTATTGAATGTATTTTCAAAATTATTAGATCAAAAACTAATGCCTATCTTGGCGTCGCTGGAGAAAGGGCTAGAGGAAGTAAGAAGCAGCGTGGAAATTCTGGGGGAACGGCTTGTCGTGGTAGAGTCGAAAGTAGAAGCGCTAGGGGAACGGCTTGTCGCGGTAGAGTCGAAAGTAGAAGCGCTAGGGGAACGGCTTGTCGCGGTAGAGTCGAAGGTAGAAGCGCTAGGAGAGCAGCTTGTCGCAGTAGAGTCGAAAGTAGAAGCGCTAGGGGAACGGCTTGTCGCGGTAGAGTCGAAAGTAGAAGCGCTAGGGGAGCAGCTTGTCGTGGTAGAGTCGAAAGTAGAAGTGCTAGGAGAACGGCTTGACACGGTAGAGGCGAAAGTAGAAGTGCTAGGAGAGCGGCTTGACACGGTAGAGGAAAGATTAGAAGAAGGGCTGAATAAAATAGAGTTGCTGGGAGAACGGCTTGATAAAGTAGAGGCTAATTTAGGAGGCAGAATTGATGTGGTCGAGACGAGTGTGGAAGTGCTTAGCAGTAGGATCAACGGCGTAGAAGATGCCTTAAGAACTGAGATTTCTCCACGGATTAAGGGGATTGAATTAAGCCTTGAAAATATCATCATACCGAGGCTGCAAAATATTGAATCTTGTTATACTTCTACATATGAGCGCTACAGGTTAGGAAATGAGGAGCATGAAACGATGAAGTCGGACATCAGTATGCTGAAAGAGGTGGTCTCTGAACATAGCCGTATATTGGCTGGAACTGCTTAGGGATCGTTTGAGAAAAATTATTATGAGGGAGGGGCATCTGATGTCCTTCCCTTTAATAATGCCTATTTATTGAACTGCCTTTCGGACAATTCTTTTGTGCACCGAGAATTCTTTTTATGTTTTACTCTTTACTTTTTTCAAAAATTGTGCTAGGATTATAAGGCGTTCTGTTGAGGGATATCTCTTGTACAGCAGGATCGCACCAGATTATGCGTCTGTAGCTCAGTGGATAGAGCAATGCCCTCCGGAGGCATGTGCGGCGGTTCGACTCCGCCCAGACGTGTATTTTTTATGCCCTGGAACGGATAAAGAGAGGGCAAAGTACAGATATGTATTAGAAAAGATAATGTAGGATATGAGATCGACATAAGAGGGAATGGGAAAGATGACAGGATATAAGACAGCGTTTAAAAAAGCGTTTCCCTATACGATCCCGGTTCTGACGGGATACTTGTTCATAGGGATCGCTTTTGGAGTGATGTATGCAGAAAAAGGGTACTCGGCCTGGTGGGCTGTTTTGATGAGTCTGCTCGTTTATGCCGGCTCCGGACAATATCTGGCGGTGAATTTTTTTGTACCGGGGATATCTTTTGTGCAGGTGATCTTTATGACTCTTATGGTCAATATACGGCATGTGTTCTATGGACTTTCCCTTTTGGATAAGTTTCATAAGATGGGGAAGAAGCGATGGTATATGATTTTTGGACTGACGGATGAGACGTACTCTCTTCTGTGCACTACCAAAGTGCCTGAGGGCGTGGAAGAGGATAAGTTCTTATTTGCGATCGCTTTGATGGACCAGAGCTATTGGATCATTGGCTCAGCAATAGGCGGGATTCTGAAAAGTGTACTTCCGTTTAATGCAGAAGGAATAGAATTTGCGATGACAGCACTGTTCGTTGTGATTTTCGTGGAACAATGGATGGATGCGAAGAACCGTGTTCCGGCAGTGATCGGTATTGTATGCGCGGTACTTTGTCTTCAGATTTTCGGCAGCGGTAATTTTGTGTTCCCGACAATGATGATGAGTATTATGGTTCTATTTGCTACAAGAAAGAGATTAGAAAAAGAAAGGGAGGTGGAAGTATGCCAGTAAGTATAACGACCTCCCTGCTGATCATACTTGCAGTCGCGGTCACCACCTTTGCAACAAGAGCGGTTCCGTTTCTGATTTTTCCCAAGGGGAAGCCGATCCCTAAGACGATAGAATATTTAGGGAAGGTGCTGACACCTGCAGTCATTGGCATGCTGGTCGTGTACTGTTTAAAAGATACGCCTGTGATGGCTGCTCCGCATGGGATCCCGGAATTGATTGCTGTTTTGACAGTCGTGATTCTTCATGTCTGGAAAAGGAATAATCTTCTGAGTATCGGTGCAGGAACTGTTTTATATATGTTTCTTGTCCAGGCTGTATTTTAAGCTTATCATAGAAGTCTCCTGCCAAGAAGCAGCAAAAGAGGCTATGAGGAAACAGTATAGAAAAAGCTCACAGATAAATCTGGTTTTCTGAACAGATCGATCTGTGAGCTTTTTAAATATAGAGACATGATAAAACAATGCTAATTTAAGTTTACCTTTTTGTTCATGATGTAGTGAATGCCGATATATCCTACGATGATTAAAAGTACAGACATGATCGCGGATATCCGGAATGAGGTCATCATATAATATGTGGCACTGGTACCTGTCATGAGAACGTAATTTGTAGATCCAGGTGCAATATGGAATGCAAACATCAATGCAAATGTGATCATCTGAGTTACTGCTGAAAGGATCACGTACATAACGATGGAGCATAAAACCCGGTGCCCCGGGAAAAGCTGTCCGACACCGATGCAGAGATAGATGAAGATCACACTGCCTATAGTGCCGAGTATCCCGTACAGCAGACCGGTGATGCCAAACTGGCTGATCGGCATGCCTAAGGACACGGTAACCTCGGAAGAAATGGCTGCGTAAGCTGTCGTCACATTATCACCGCTGACCAGGATCCACAGGCCCAATGAGCACAGCAGAAGATTGCCTGTCTCCCAGATGACCCCGGAGATGATCTTTGCCCACAGATGCTGGGTAGCTGTGGCAGGAAGCGTCCAGGTTAAGTAGCCTTCATCCGTAAAAAGATTCTTGTAAAAACGAACCGCAATCAGAGCAGTCATGCCGAAGCACACAGCGGTAAATAAAAGAATCAAAACTGAGCAGAATACGATTAAAGAAGGGATGATCGTATTGGCCGGCGCGTTAAAGCTAATCTTTTCCATGTAGAAAAACCGTCCCAGTGTGCAGACAGCAATCAAAATCACATGGAGGATGATAAAGATACGCACTCCGTATTTTAAGTCATATTTAATGAGTTTCCCTAACATTTGAATACCTCCCTGAATAATGTATCGACAGATTTTCCCCATTTTGTACGGATGTCATCTACGGTCTCATTCAATGTGAGATGTCCGTTCTGGAGGAACAAAACCCGGTCCAACACATTCTCAATATCTGTAATCAAATGCGTAGATATCAGGATGGTTGCATTCTCATTATAATTCGTCAGAATGGTATGTAAAATGTAATCCCGCGCGGCAGGATCAACTCCGCCGATCGGTTCATCCAGTATATACAATTCCGCATCCCTGCTCATGACCAGGATGAGCTGTACCTTTTCCTTTGTTCCTTTTGAAAGCGTATGGAGTCTGGCATGTGTGTCGATCTCCAAATCTTTGAACATGGCATTAGCCCGTTCTATGCTGAAATTATCATAAAAGTCAGCGAAATAGGAAGTAATATCGCTTACGCGCATATGTCCGCTGACACTGCTGCGTTCAGGAAGATAGGAAATCATCTTTTTTGTCTTGACCCCGGGGGCCATGCTGCCTATCATCACACGGCCGCCAGTGGGGACTAACAGCCCGTTGATCAGCTTGATCAGTGTCGTCTTACCGCTGCCGTTAGGGCCGAGCAGGCCGACGATCTGGCCTCTTTCCAGAGTCAGGTCCAGGTTGGAAAGGGCATAGAAGTTATTGTACTTTTTCGTCAATCCCTGACATTCCAGAAGTGGTTTCATCTACTTATCCCCCTTTAATGCTTTCTGAATCAATTCTAATGTCTCTTCATCTTCGAATCCCAGCAGCTCCATCTTCTCCAGGAACTGATGAATATGCTCGGATGCTAATTCCAGTTTCATATTCTTGAGCATCTTTTCGTCCTCCGTGATAAACCGGCCGCTTGTACGCTGGGAATAAACCAGACCGCTGCGCTCAAGTTCCGAGAGCGCTTTCTGCATGGTATTGGGATTCACGGCGGCATCCAATGCCAGATCACGGACGGATGGGAGCTTATCTCCCGGCTTGTAGACACCTGCAATGATATCCTGCTGGATACGTTCCATAAGCTGCAGGTAAATGGGACGATCATTATCTAAATCCCATGGCATCTCAGTCACCTCTTTTTCTATTCTAAGACTGTACTAACTGTATAGTACAATCATACAATGAGGCCGGACAGATGTCAAGTGTCAGCCCCTTTTCTTTTCATTCTCGTCAATGATCCTGTTCAGTAGATCAGGGTCAAAGACACCTTTTTTCAGCATCTCGATTTCATATCTATAAGGTGCGTAGGATTTCTTATCTTTTGTTGGAGAGGGAACATAAGGGGTCTCCAATATTTTCGGAACATCCTCAAAATCTTTGTGATGGACGATCCGGTTCAATGCCTCAAAGCCGATCTCTCCGAACCCAATATTCGCATGGCGGTCTTTGGATGCTCCGGGCACATTTTTGCTGTCATTGATATGAAAGACGGCAATCTGATCCTTTCCAAGGATCCGGTCAAAGTCCGCGATCACATCATCAAAGTGGTGGATGATATCATAGCCGCTGTCACTGGTGTGGCATGTGTCAAAGCAGACGCGCAGCTTTTCATTATGAGTGACGCCGTCATAGATCCGGGCAAGCTCCTCAAAGGTGCGTCCCACTTCGGAACCTTTTCCGGCCATAGTCTCCAGTGCGATCAGACAGTCCGTATCCTTGGTCAGCACTTCATTCAGGCCTTTGATGATCTGTGCGGTGCCGGTGTCTGTGCCTTCTCCTACATGAGCGCCGGGATGGAGGATCAGGACATGACTTTTGCAGGCGATGGTCCGCTGGATCTCCTTATCGAGAAATTCTACGGCCAGCTCGAAGGTTTCCGGCTTGACGGCGTTCCCCAGATTGATGATGTAAGGGGCATGGACGATGATCTCATCAATCCCGTGTTCTTTCATATAATCCCAGGCCGGGCCGATGTTCAGTTCGCTGATTTCTTTGCGCCGTGTGTTCTGCGGCGCCCCGGTGTAAAACATAAATGTATCTGCCCCATATGAGACAGCTTCTTTTGCAGAACCAAGCAGCATTTCTTTGCCGCTCATTCCGACATGTGATCCTATTTTCATATTAGATCCTGCCTTTCTATCTCTTTTCAAAACCCCACTGTTCACTGTCAGTGGACAGTAACAAAGCCCGTAAATACGGGAAAACTTCTATGATTAATACTTGTACTTCCTGATTATACATGATAGAATATCGAAATGGAAGAAAAAAAGAACGGAGCGTGAGATAAAAGTGAATACATTATTGGAACTTATTACCATAGAAATGAAAAAAGCATTTCAGGCAGCAGGTTATGATGAAGCGTTTGCGAAGGTGACACTGTCCAACAGACCGGATCTGTGTGAATACCAATGCAATGGCGCGATGGCGGCAGCTAAGACCTATAAAAAGGCCCCGATCATGATCGCGAACGATGTTGTGGCAGGCTTAAAGGACGTAAGCTGTTTTGAACTGGCAGAGGCTGTGAATCCGGGATTCATCAATCTGAAAGTAGATCCATCCTTTGCAGCCGGATTTTTAAATGAAATGGCAGCTGATCCGGACCTGGGGGTGGAGAAGGAGGCAGAACCTAAGACGGTTATGATCGATTACGGCGGACCGAATGTGGCGAAGCCGCTCCATGTAGGACATCTTCGTTCTGCGATCATCGGAGAGAGCATCAAGCGTATCATTCGTTTTAAGGGCAATGAGGTGATCGGAGACATCCATTTAGGCGACTGGGGATATCAGATGGGGCTGATCATCACAGAATTGAAGAAAAGAAAGCCAAAGCTTGCTTATTTCGACGATGCCTTTGAAGGGGAGTATCCAAAGGAGGCTCCATTTACCATCGGTGAACTGGAAGAGATCTATCCGACAGCCAGCGCTTATGCCAAGGAGCATGATGATTACCGTGAAGAGGCGTTAAATGCCACATTCCTGCTCCAGAACGGACACCGCGGCTACCGCGCCATCTGGAACCATATTATGAACGTTTCGGTGACAGATTTAAAGAAGAACTATCAGAATCTGAATGTAGAATTTGACCTCTGGAAAGGGGAGGCGGATGCCCAGAAGTACATCCCTGATATGGTCGAGATGCTTAAAAATGAAGGGTATGCCCACTATGATGAGGGCGCGCTTGTGGTAGACGTCCAGGAAGAGGAGGATAAAAAGGAAGTTCCGCCGTGTATGATCCTGAAATCTGACGGGGCAGCCCTGTATGATACAACAGATCTTGCCACTTTGGTGGAGAGGGAAGCATTATATAAGCCAGATGAGATCATTTATGTGGTGGATAAGCGCCAGGAGCTGCATTTTGTGCAGGTGTTCCGATGCGCGAAAAAGACCGGGATCGTCCGTCCTGAGGTGGATCTGCAATTCCTTGGATTCGGCACCATGAACGGCAGGGACGGCAAGCCTTTTAAGACAAGAGAAGGCGGTGTCATGCGTCTGGAAAACCTGATCCGCGAGATCAATGAAGAAATGTATCAAAAGATCATGGACAACCGCACAGTGACAGAAGAAGAGGCACTTAAGACGGCTAAAACTGTCGGACTCGCTGCGATTAAATATGGAGATCTGTCCAACCAGGCCTCCAAGGATTATGTGTTTGATGTTGACAGATTTACCTCCTTTGAAGGAAATACAGGACCGTATATCCTGTATACGATCGTGCGTATCAAGTCTATTTTGAATAAGCATCAGGAAAACGGTGGAAAACTTGACGGACTTTCTGTCAGGAAGGCGGAAAACGACTGCGAGAAGACATTGATGCTGGAAGCTGCGAAGTTTAATGATGTGATCGATGCGGTTTATACAGAGACAGCGCCGCATAAGCTGTGTGCTTATATTTACGACCTGGCAAATGCGTTCAACAAGTTCTATCACGAAACCAAAATCCTGACAGAGGAAGATGAAGAGGTGAGGGCAGGGTATATTGCACTGTTAAAGCTGGTGAAGGAAATCTTGGAGACCTGTATAGATCTGCTTGGTTTTGAAGCACCTGAAAGGATGTAATAAAAGGTTATGACAGAAAAGTTATTTTATCAGGACAGTCATATGAAAGCGTTTACAGCCCGTGTCCGGATGTGTCAGCCGAAAGGGAATGAATATGAGGTGGTCCTTGACAGGACTGCCTTTTTTCCAGAAGGCGGCGGGCAGTATGCAGATACCGGACTGCTGGGAAATATAAGGGTGCTGGATGTTCATGAAAGAGATGGTATTGTATATCATCTGACAGAGGGGCCGCTCGATGTGGATACCGAAGTGGAGGGCATCATTGACTGGGAGCTGCGTTTTATGAAGATGCAGCAGCACACCGGGGAGCATATTGTTTCAGGGCTGGTCCATGCAGGATTCGGTTATCGTAATGTGGGGTTCCATCTTGGCAGTGAAGACTGTACGATGGACTTTAACGGCGAGATTACCAGGGAAGAATTAAAAGAGCTTGAGTGGGCGGCGAACGAGGTAGTTTTTAAAAATCTGAGGGTAGAGGTCTCCTATCCTTCGAAAGAAGTGCTGGAGACATTGGAATACCGCAGCAAGATCGAGATCGAGGGACAGGTCCGGATCGTGACCATACCAGGGTACGACGTATGTGCCTGCTGCGCGCCTCACGTAGAGAATACCGGAGAGATCGGGCTGATCAAGCTGACCAATGTACAGCGTTATAAGGGCGGTGTCCGGGTGACCATGCTCTGCGGATTCCGTGCACTTATGGATTACCAGGAAAAGGAACGGCATGTGAAACATATTTCCGCCCTTCTGTGTGCAAAGGAGAATGAGGTATCAAAGGCTGTAGAGCACTTGAAGGAAGAGCAGGGAAAGCTCAAGGGAAAACTATCCGAAAACCAGAAGAAAGTGTTGGAATACAGGGCAAAGGAAATCCCGAAAGAAGAGACGTTTGTCTGTCTGTTTGAAAGGGAACTGGAAGGCGATGGCCCCAGGGTCCTGATGAATCTTGTCCTAGCAGAGGGAAAGACCGGCTGTGCCGTCTTTTTGGAAACAGGACGGGAAGAATACCGTTATGTGATCGGCAGTAAGACAGCGGATATGCGTCCATTGGCGAAAGGGTTGAATGAGATGTTTTCCGGAAGGGGAGGCGGTAAACCAGAGATGGTACAGGGCTCTCTGAAAGGAAAAGAATGCGATGTGAGGGAGTGGATACAGAAGAAAGTGAGGGAAACAACGAATGAATAAGAATCCGGGGGCAAAGCAGTTCTGGAGAGTATGCGGCCCTATTCTTTTGTATTGGCTGATCGAGTTTGCGGCAAGTACCTTTGCAGGGCTTGTTGTCATGCTTCCTCATTTTGGTGAATTCATGAGGAATATGGCAGAAGCAGGGGTGCAGACACAGGAGCAGGCAACAGAGCTAATATTACAGCAGTATGAAACAATGCTTAACCTGGTTATGAAATATCAGGTGGAGATAATGGCGGCGGCAGCTTTATGTACGATTCCGTTAACGGCATATTTATTTCATGCAGACAGGAAAAGGGAACGTACGCTTAAGCTTCCAGTGAATAAAAAAGCAGAATCGTGGAGATATCTGGAGATCATCGGGCTGGGGGCTGCAATCTGTATTGGTTTGAACTGTCTGGCAGTTATGACAAATCTTGCATTTGCAAGCGCGGAATATCAAGAGACCTCTGAAGTTTTTTACTCTGCCAGTGTTCCAGTACAGTATCTGTGTCTGGGAATCATCATTCCATTGACAGAGGAATTGATGTTCCGGGGAGTTTTGTTCCAGAGATATAGGGAGCGCAGTAAGTTTTTGTCAGCCGCATTATATTCGACAGTTCTGTTCAGTCTGACTCATGGGAATATGGTACAGTTCCTATATACGTTTATACTGGGATTTCTGCTTGCCTATGTTTATGAAAAATTCGGTTCCTTCAAGGCACCGGTCCTGCTTCATATCGTAGCAAACATGACCTCTCTGATCATGACAAATACAGGTGTTTTTGACTGGCTTTTGGGTAAAGCTTCCCGGCTGGGAATCGTGACTGTGGCATGCGCATTCGTGGGATCTGTGATGTTTGTTTTGATACAGCGGATCGATGAAAAGCCGGAAGGAATAGAGATACCGCAGGAAAATCAGCATACTCCGGATATGTTCCGGTAGGACATTGATTATATGAAAATGTGATTTATACGAGATGGGGAGGCTTCTGTTAAGGAGACCTCCCCTGAATCGTCTTATAGGATCATTATGACAGGACTAAGGAGTGACATGGAAAAAATATGCTTGACTTTTGTGTGAGTTGAGAGTAGTCTAATAGCACAGACATGGTTGGGTCTGTATCGGGGATTTATCTTTTATATATCTATCAGGGATCTGGGAATCTTTATTTTTTCCCTTTTATTATTTATGAAGTGATTTGTTTTTAGCTTATTATCCTGCAGCGTTATTTGTGTACAAGATTTTTGTATAGCAAGCTATGTATTTAATGCTGAAATCTGCGGATAGATAAGCGTCGGGTTGAATGTACAGTGTTTGTCCGGAGGCTGTTTTCGAGTGCATGCCAAAGGAAGTGATCAATGATTACGCAGTCAGTTTGAGTCTATGATGAGATGGATTTTTATCATGATATTTCATGATCTTATAGCAATTCTTTTTTGGAGGTTCTCCAAAGATATTCAAGTTTTTAAAGATGGGAGTCTGCCTTGGCCTGATGTTACAAAGCCAGGGGAGTATCTTATAAAGCGCCTTTATCTTTTAGCCGGGCGTCAGCATCTTAATAGACAGTCTGTTTTATTACAGGGATGGCTGTCTATTGGGCGGAAAGGTGGTGATGCGTATTGATTGTTATGGTGTTTTGCTAGGTTAGGAAAATAAGAACAATAGAAGTAAAAGAGTATATTTGAGCAGACCTATGGTGAGTTTATGATTTTACAGGAGGATGAATATGAAAACATTTATGGAAGAGTATGGGATTATTGTTGTAGCAGCAATTGTGATCATGATTATTGTAGTGGCAGCAACGCCGCTTGGAAACAGTATAAAACTGGGGATCACTGAGGCAGTGGGAAAATTGACGACCGCACTGGGGACAACTGCGGCTGTTACCGGGTTATAGATGGCAGGTGGTTGATCGGTGAAGGTTTCAAAGGATGCATGGAATCTAAAGGAAGAAAGTTTTGGCCCGTTTTTAAAGTATGTACTGGACGATGAGATCACAGATATAAACTATAATGGGGCAGATGTGTGGGTGGAGCATTTAAGGCATGGTATCTATAAAGTGCCGCTGCAGTTATCCGAAGAGTTTGTCAGCCAGTTCAGTATCCGGGTTTCTAATGTGGTCAGTCAGCAGATCAATAAGTTTAATAACGTTCTGGAGGCAGAGACAGATGTACTGAGGATATCGATCATACATCCGAGTGCCACAAATACCGGATATGCAGTTTCCATCCGCAAGACTCCGGCTGTAATGAGGCTGACAGAGAAGAGGATGCTGAGGGAGCAATACTGTTCGCGGGAAGTTCTGGAATTCTTGATAAACTGCATGAGGGCCAGGATGAATATGGTCTTTTGCGGCCGCCCGGGTGCAGGAAAGACGGAACTGCTTAAGTTTTTGACACAGTATATTCCAAAAGAGGAAAAGGTGATGACGATCGAGGACAATCTGGAGATTCATTACAGGGAGATCAATCCGGGAGCAAACTGTGTGGAGTTAAAGGTAGATGATGAGCTCTTTTCCTACACGAAGGCTATCAAGACGGCGCTGAGGCAGAATCCACAGTGGGTTCTGCTCTCGGAGGCAAGATCGATGGAAGTGAAATACTTATTGGAATGTTTTTCAACCGGGCTTCATGGACTGACGACTCTGCATACGGATGATACGAGGAAGATACCCGACCGGATACAGAATATGATGCAGGACAGTTATGCGGCGTCCAGACTGGAAAATGATATTTACAGTTTTTTGAATGTAGGGATATTACTCAGGAAGAGGGTGACACCGAGTAAGGAAGTGGTCAGATACATTGATCAGATCTGTCTGTTTGACCGTGTGGGTGAATCTAATGTTATGAGGCTGATCGCTGAGGGAGGAACGTTTGTTTCACAGGAGATACCTGACAACCTCAGGAAGAAATTCAGGCTGGAGAATATAGTGGATCCCTTCGGCAGTATACAGATAAAGAATCAAGGGTAAGAATACAGGAAGGGTTACGGAGACAGGAATGAATAGAGGTGGAAGAAAGAAGAAGGTGTACCGGTATTTAGATCCCAGATATGCAAAACGAGAGCTGCATAAGCTTGGGTATCAATTTTCTTTGAAGAAGTATCTGGGATGTTTTCTGGGAATTTCAGGAGGTATAGCAGCGCTGGCATATGTGTTTCGGTTAAAGATGCCCTGCATCATCGCCGTATGTCTGGTGACAGCCTGCTTTGTTCCGGGGATCTTTATCATGGAATACCGGAATATGTATGAGCAGAAACGATTTGAGGACATCACAGCGTATATGGAACAGATTTTGTATTCCTTTAAACGCAGGGCAAAGATTCTGAATGCATTAGAGGATACACAGGTTTTGTTCAGGAAAGGAGAGAGCAGGCTGTATGATGCTATATCAGATGCAGTAGAGTACATCCGCAGTGCTGAGGCGGACGTTCATCTGTACAGGGAAGCCTTTGCTTTTATTGAAAGAGAATATGGATGCGCCAGATTATATAAGATCCATGACTTTTTGATCGAAGCAGAAGAGGTGGGCGGAGATTTTGGGACTTCTGCAGATATACTGCTTCATGACAGGAAATTATGGATCGACCGGGTATATGAACTGCAAAGGGAAAAGAAAAATGTCAAGGTCAAGATTACGATTGGGATCGGATTATCATTTTTAATATGTGGGATGACTGTGTTTATGCTTCCGAAGGAATTTACTATAACGGATCATCCGGTATCCCAGGCAGTTACAACACTGACGATCCTGCTGAATCTGTTGATCTGGTACGCTGCTCAAAAGAAGCTGTCAAAGAGCTTGATCTTGAGTGAGGAGGGTATGGAGTACGAGGAGGTGAAAAGGCAGTATGAGTATGTCATGCACGGGCATTCGCAGCGGGATAGACGGAAAGCTTTATATGCGTCACTGCTGCTGGTCCCGCTTATGATATTCTTTGGTCTCAAGGGGAATGTGTGGGCCGCAGGCGTGATCTGTATTTTTGCGGTCCTGATAGGAACCCAGCCTGCAAGGCGGTACAAGGTGTCATTAAAACATCTGACCAGAGCTGTTGAAAAGGCGTTTCCGCAATGGCTTCTCAGCATGTCCTTAAAGCTTCAGACAGACAATGTGCATGTATCACTGGCGAAATCAGTGGAAGGTGCACCTAAGGTCCTGAAAGAGCAGCTGGGCGGGCTTATAGAGGCAGTAGAACGAGAGCCGGATTCTGTGCAGCCCTATCTTGGTTTCATGCAGCCGGTGAAACTTCCAGACGTCACATCAGCAATGAAAGTATTGTATTCGATGGCAGAATTCGGTGCAGCTGATATAGGAGGGCAGATCGGTCCTTTAGTAGAAAGGAATGCCGCCATGACGGATAAGGCGGAACGGCTCAGGGCGGAGGATGAGATCGCCGGAGTCGGTTTTCTGGTTTTACTGCCTATGATCACAGGTGTGATCAAAATGCTGGCAGATCTGGCTCTGGTTGTGGTTTATATCCTGTCGGCAGTCAACAATGTGGCCTGAGAGGAGGGAGAACTGTGAAAGAGTTTTTAGAGGAATATGGAGGGATCATCGCTATCTCACTTACGGGATATGCGGTCATGTCAGGGCTGTGGGAGATCCTGCGGATGATGTGTGAGACGGGTGTGTAAGGAATAGAGTAATAGATTGAGATGATATACAAGGATAGGAAGTGGTACTGATAAAGGAATTTATAGAGGAATACGGTGGGATTATACTGGCCTGTTTCATGGGATTGATGTTCTTGGGGATCATGGCAGAGCTGTTGGATAGAAACGGAGGTTTATATCAGCTGGCGAAGATTTTTGCAGAAAGCATCGGTTCTATGTGTCATGGATAAAAGGAAAGGAGGCGGGGCGTTTGAAGGCTGTAATCGGTGAGTATGGTAAAGTGATCATTCTGTCTGTGCTTCTCTGCTCGCTAGTCATGTTTCTATTTGGCAAAGGGGAACATGGATTTTTAGGACTGCTGGGTCAGGCAAAGCCTGTGGAGCAGGTAGGGCATGAGGATGCATTTGAGACCGCAGAAGCGATTGCTTCGAGGACGGTGCCTGAATTATCCGTAAAGACGAAAAAACTAAAGCGGGGGACTGAGTATAATCTATTGGATGCAGAGATGTTTCAGATCAAGGCAGAAAATGAGGATGGGGAGAAGGTTGAGCTTTCTATTATAAAAGTAGTAGACCCGTCGGGAAAAGATATTACCCCGGAAACGGCCGTAAAACGTTTCCTGCCGGAGGAAAAAGGGACATATCAGGTGATCTACAGAGCGAAAGAGACATATCTTGGCAGTGTAAAAGCCAGTGAAAAAACATACCGTTTTATTGTGGACTGAAAGGAGGAAGCATGAAGGGCGCGGTTGAGACGATGATCGGAATGATTATGATCGCTTTTATGGCAGTGCTCAGCACAGCATATATAACGGCATCTTTAAATACGCAGAAGGCGCAGAACTATCATTCAGCCGTAATGGCAGAAGTTGAGGCGGGCGATTTCTCAGATGTGGTCATACAAAACTGCGAAGAAAAGGCAGTGGAAAATGGGTATACCAGCCTGCGGATTGAACCGCTGGTAAGCTCAGGGAGCGGAAAATATGCCAAAATAACACTAAATTATGACTATACCATTCCTATCCTGGATTTATTTCTGGAACATGAGATCGTAGGTTACGCACGATAACCTGCAAAGTACAGGAAGGAGAAGGGGCAGATATGAAAAATGCTGTCATCGGCTTTTTTATGGTGATCATCCTGATATTTTCGGGAATAGCCATTCAAACGTCAGAGAACAGGACAGCCCGGCAGAATGAACTGGATAACAGTCTGGGGGCGGCAATGGAGCAGTCTATGAAAATATTGACGATCAATCCGGTCTATCATATAGAAAAGGAGAATGGAGCAAAAGAGTTTACGGCAGATTTTATCCAGGGATTTTTAATGAAGACATCCAGTGATTCAGAATATACGATAGAGATATTGGATGTTGATGTTAAGAAGGGACTTCTGGATGTCAGGGCATCGGCTGCATACCGTCAGGTCATTGGATCTGGCAGGGTATCTTCGCGCAAGACAGTGATACTGGAAGATTTAAAAGAAGAGGAGGAAGTTTTTTACAAGGTTTCTTTTCTGGCAATGCGAAAGGAACATGAAGACGGAGAGGAAAAGGAATATGTCCTAAAGCAGGCCAGCGTACACGGCGGGGACTATCTGACAGCGTCAGTGCTGCCGAAAGCAGAGATGGCAAAGGAGGGGTATGTTTTTTGTGGGTGGAGGATGGTAAAGCCGGTGAATGGCATCGGAAACCTCTATGGAGAAGAGAATATCCATACAGTCTGTGTAAGAGACAATATTGAACTGCAGGCGGTTTATCGACAGGAGGGGCATTTATGAAAAAGAAGCTTAGGAATTTTTATCTTTTTGCAGCAGCAGTGATATTTTTTACCATGCTCTTTTCTGTGGATGTAAGAGCGCAGGAAAATGATACTATCCGAATAGCGGACACACAACAGGATAGTTCCTCTGAGATCAGTGAAGATATGGATCAGTTTTGGTGTACCGGGAATTTTAAAGAAATGATATGCCGTCTGCTTGAGAGAGAAGATATCGGGGAGATATTGGAGACTGGCGATGAGGACGTTAAGGCCGCTTTTTTGGATGAACGGACCGAAGAAGAGCTATATCAGATATTGATCTTATATAGATATAGTATTGTGGACGGAGCTGCACAGGGATACCCTGTGGCAAAGGACAAAGAAGCTGGTCTTTCGGATCTGAAAGAATGGATGCAGATGGAGATAGGCAGAAGTCTGGAGTTTTATCAGGAGCTGTCTAAAAGAGTGCAGGCGGTGATGAGCAGCAGTATTACAGGCAGTATAATAGAAAATGGAGGGACGGATAATCAACATGCAGAAAGTGGGAACGAAGAAAATGAGGAGACAGAGGGCGGACAGGCAGAAGAAGGCAGATCCGCAGAGGATGAACATGCAGAGATCCAACAAACTGAAAATGGACAGACATATGAACAAAAGGCCAAGCTATGGGAAGAAAATGCATTCCGTATATTTAAGCAGGTTGTATTAGAAGCAAACAGGCAGCCCAAAGAGCAGTCTCAGGCAGAAAAGGATCAGATATCTGATTTTGACAGCTATATAGAATTTCAAACCAGGACATCGGGACAGGATATGGCAGAGCTGATACACCTGCTGGAAGCGGTGGAGCATGCAGGGGAAGAACATGTTCAGCAGGCGTTAAGCGAAGCATCTCATTTTTTGTACCTTGTGTATGGCATAGAGGCGGACGATACAGGTGATGAGACTGCCAAAGAAGAGGATTTGGAGAGTTTGGAAGATCCGGAAAGCAAAGCAAAAGAGGGGCTGGACGAAAGACAGAAAAAGGAGAGGGCAGCCGCAAAGGCTGTTCCTGGGAATAATCTGCCGGCATTGGCATCCGCATCCGGGGCTGGAGTGACCTACCGTGCTTCCTGTCAGACTACGGGCTGGCAGGGATGGAGCAGCAACGGCGGCTCATCCGGAACAGCAGGTAGTCAGAAACGGGTGGAAGCACTGCAGGTGAAAGTGACGGGAAATGCCAATCTGGGAATCACTTATCAGGCACATGTCCAGTCAAAAGGCTGGATGAACTGGGCGGCCAATGGAGCCACAGCAGGTACGACCGGTCAGTCGCTCAGAATGGAAGCTGTGCGGATGAAACTTACAGGACAGAGCGCAGGAAGTTATGATTTATATTACAGGGCATACTGTGAATCCTACGGATGGCTCGACTGGGCTAAGAACGGACAGACGGCAGGTACGGTCAATATATCCAAACGTATTGAGGCATTGCAGATCATCTTGACGGGAAAAGGCGCGGCAGCACCAGGAGCAACGAAGGCACCGCTTAAGACAAATGCTGTTGTAAGAGTAGGGAGCAGATATTTTACCACCTTTAACAGTGCATTTGATGCCATGCCCAGCGGAGGAACTCTGTATGTAATAAGGAACTGCGAAGCAACACATATAGTCACGGAGAAATCGTTTTCGGCCTATCCTGAGGAACAAAATGTCAAGGTATCATTCAGGGAGACACATATTGAACCTGCCGGTATTATCTGTACACCGACGGGCAGAGGGAGTCCCACATGGACACTGGGGGGCAATGAAGGATATACGCTCACATTAGATGCATGTAAAAAAGGAGGGTCAGGTGTATTGAGCACTCATGCCGGAACCGTGAATCTAAAGAGCGGCGTCAGACTTACCAATGCATTGGGTAATGGGGTCTGGAATGCATATGGGACAACAAATCTCTATGATGGTGCGTGGATCTATGGGAATGCATCTAATGGAATTGCGGCAATGGGACATGTCAATATTTACGGGGGGAAGATTTATGGAAACAGCTACAACGGCGTCCAGTCTGAACAGACCATCCGTCTTATGGGAGGTGAGATATACGGCAATCGGAAAAGCGGGATTCATGTAGGAGAAGGAAGCTGTACTTTTGTTATGACTGGAGGGGTGATCCATGATAATGAGTATGGAGTGGAAAATTCAAACGGCCAGGGAGCTATTCAGATCAGTGCCGGAAATATATACAGCAATAAGCTGGATGGAGTCTATACAAAGGGGCGTCAGATGACGATCGGCGGTTCAGTGGAGATTCATAATAATGGAAGGACAGGTGTCGCGGTAAACGGCGGAACAGCAGCCGTCACCGGAGGCAGGATCTATGCGAACGCTGCATCCGGTATTGTGAATAAAAGCACATTGAATCTCAGCGGTGGTGAGATCTATTCCAACACGGCAGAGAATGGAGGCGGGATATTAAACAGCGGGACGCTTACGAAATCCGGCGGAAGCGTGACAGGAAACCGGGCATCCAATGTGGGAGGAGGAATCTGTATCCTGCCGGGAGGCAGAATGAATCTCAGTGGGGGAACGGTGAAGAGTAATACGGCAAAAGCGGGAAAAGGTGTATATCATAATGGGGCTGCTATGAATATGAGTGGAAACGGAGCTGTGAGTACAGAGAATGATGTTTTCCTCTGTGCCGGAAAATTTGTTTCGGTAACAGGAAAGTTGAATGCACAGCCTGCTGCAGTGCTGACTCCAAGTAATTATGCGAATGGAAGAAAGGCCGCAGAGTGCCTGTATGACAAAAAAATGGGAAGCACTTGCTTTCAAAAGTTCAATCTGACAGCAAATGGAGTCTATCGCCTGCGCCCGGGGGACTACCAGGTACAGCAGTCTAAAGCAGCAGATCAGGATATTGTACTGAGCACAGGATATACGGTTCATTTTAACAAAAACTATGATGGAACCGTACAGAATATACCTGCTGATCTAGAAAAGTATTGGTATGAGCCTGCACGCCTGCCGGCATTGACGCCGTCAGCCCCTCATCTGAAATTCAGGGGCTGGTCAGAAAATGCAGATGCTGATAAGGCAGAATATCAGCCGGGAAATGAAGTGAATGCTTCTATTAATAGAAAAATCACCTTGTATGCTGTGTGGGGAACGAAGATAAAGGTAACCTATGTTGGTAATCGGAATGTACCGGGAGAAGAACGGGCAGAGTATGTAACTTTAAAAGACTGTATGGCAAATCAGGGCTATACGATCCGCAAAAATGCAGAATTCACCAAGTTTAAAGGGGATCATGCTGCCTTTGCCGGATGGGATATCAAGCCGGAAGTTTCGGCAAAAAAAGTCAGATTTCCAGAGACGCAGACCAACAGACTGACATTTGAACAGCTTTTAAACCTGGCGGCCGAGCAGCAGGGAGAAAAGTTTTCCAGTGGGGCGGCTGTACAGGAAATCAGGCTGTATGCTGCATGGGATGAATTTCCGGCGATCGCAGCAGCCGGAGTATTAGAATTTTATGAAGGTACCGAGGTTACGAAGGAGATGCTTCTTTCAAACGTAACAGCCAAGGACCGAGAGGACGGTAGTCTTACCAGTCAGATCAAGATCACTCAGGTAGAATATGCCGACGGAAAGCTGGCAGATGGTGATAGACAGAAAGGGAAGAAAAATCAGTGGAAGGACGATATGCCGCAGGATTACCAGCTGGATACGTGGTTTATGCAGATGGCAGAGGAAGATTCTCCAGTGGTGCATAAGATCACCTATAATGTGACGGATAGCTTTGGAAACAAGACCAGCTATGTATGGACCGTGAATGTGAGATATAATGAATTTCCTGAAATTCAGGCTGAGGATCGGTATTTTACATTAGAAGAAGCAAGAGGCGGGACCGTAACTAAGAAAACACTTTTGGAGGATGCAGTAAAGGAAGGCAGGATAACAGTTTCTGATAAAGAAGAGGATGAATTGTATCCGGGGACACTCAAGGATAAGATAGAGCTCCTTCACTTCCATGAGGAAGATTTTAAATCCTTTGAAGATTCCGGGTATGTTGTAGTCACCTATGCAGTGAAGGACAGTATGGGCCCGGAGGGAGAAGGAAAAGAAACCTTCCGGCAGTGTACAGTTCATGTAATAAAGGATGGAGAGGTGGCAAAACCGGAAGATCCAAGGTACGTGCGGTTCATCAACCAGGATCATTATGAGCAGAATCTGGATGGCAGGGATAATCAAAACGGAGGTTTGCATGCAGATTCCAGATGGTACCAGGATCCAGAATATAAAGAGACGATCACTGCAGCATGGCAGGAAGAAAAGGCTTGTGAAGAAACATGGACATTCAGCCGTAAAGATGTCGAGGAAGTGAAAAAATACGTGAAGGAGCATGGAATAGGTAATAGCAGGGAAGAAAACGCGCTTACAGAATTTGCTTACAGATTTGGAGATAAGAAAAAGTAAGGATAATTTCTAAACATTACATAATTGTTAAAAGGTTGTTGCACTTTTTCGTTGAAACTGGATCTCTCATTTGGGGCAGACATCAGATCCGTTTTTAGCAGTAAAAATCCGTAGATCGCTCAAAAAGGGGCTTTCTACGGATTTTTTAATACTCTGGATACAGCGGTATATCATTCATTTATGGCAGTCTGCGGCCGCTTTTATCTTAGAGGGCCATATAGGGCTGTGATGCAAGCAGGAAAACCTAAAATGTTACATAAAAATTAACAAAAATGTTAAAAACATGTTGCAAAAAGTAAGGAGTTCTTTTATAATGATTAAGTGTAGTGCAAAGATTAAAATGTCCGTATATGATTCGCCTTTCTTCCTTACTATTTCCTAAAAATTTGGAAAATAAAGGAAAAACCGCGTTTTGTAACAGGACTGACCATAAATACATAGGGATAGGGAATAGGTGGTAAAATGAAATTCAGAAAAGTACATAGTATGTTAATTGCGGCTATTTTGACATGTTCATTAGCAGTAACTCCGGTATATGCAGCACCATCAAACAATAGTCAGTCATCACTTCAGGAGAAAAAGGCAGCGGCACAGAACGAGGCAAATGCCTTACAGTCTCAGCTCAATACTTTGATGGGGAAGATGAATGAACTTGAAGGGCAGATGGTCACGAAAGGCCAGGAGATCTCCCAGGCAAAGGAGGATCTCGTAGCTGCTGAGGAGAAGGAAGCACAGCAATACGAGGATATGAAGCTCCGCATTAAATACATGTACGAAGAGGGTGACGGTTCTGCGTTGGAAAGGATCCTTGGTTCTGGAACGATCGCAGAGGTGCTCAGTCAGGCTGAATATGTACAGAAGATCCATTCTTATGACAGAAGTATGCTGCAGGAATATGCAGAGACAGTAAAAGAAGTAGAGACATTAAAGTCTACACTGGAAAGTGATATGACCAAGCTTCAGAATCTGGAAGGGGAATATAAGTCCCAGTCAGATGAGCTTTCAACGATGCTTAACGGCAAGCTGGCCGAAGTAGAAAATTTAGACTCCATGATCCAGGAAGCAGCAAGGGCTGCACTGGAAGAGCAGAAGCGTCAGGCAGCTGCGGCAGAGAAGAAGAAAAAAGAGGAGGCCGCAAAAGCAGGCCAGAATAACAATAATAATTCTTCAGATAGCGGTTCTACGAATAATGACAGTACAGATAGTGGCAATACGAACAATAATACACCTGACCAGCAGCCGACACCTGATACTCCACAGGAACCGGAAACACCGGATAATAACAACACTCCGGCACCGGCACCAGAACCGAATTACAATGCTTCCACAGGTAATGCGGTAGTAGACAGGGCTTACAGCTGGGTTGGTAATGCAGAGTACTCTTGGGGGGCATGTGCACCGGGATCCTTTGACTGTTCCGGATTTGTCAGCTATTGTCTGACAGGCAGCTATTCCCGCCTGGGAACGACCTTTACATTCCTGGCATGGCCTCAGGTGAGCGAACCACAGCCAGGAGATGTATGTGTTAATGCATCCCATTGCGGTATCTACATAGGCGGAGGACAGATGATCCATGCAGCAGACTATGGTATTGGTGTTATTGTCGGACCGGTACAGGGCGGTATGATCTATGTTCGTTATTAAGATGAAATAAGAGAAAAGTAAAGAGGATTTTCTGGTATTAAGAACCAGGAAATCCTTTTTTAGTAAAATGCTTGGAAATGCTGAAAGGTGATAGAAGATTTGGCGAAAAATATAACATGGAAATTAATGTTAAAAGATTTTTTATGAAATCCTGTTGAAAAATGCGGTAGAATATTGTATAGTATGACATATATGTGGGGACATAGATAATAATAAGATAAGGATGGGTGAATTTATGAAGTTTAAAAAAGTATGCAATATGCTTGTGGCTACGGCTCTGACATGTTCCATGATGGCTGTACCTGTTTTTGCGGCACCGTCTAATACGTCAAGCCTAGAAGCACAGAAGAATGCAGCGCAGAGTGAAGTGAACAGCCTGCAGTCCCAATTGTCAGAACTGATGTCCAAGATGACAGATCTGCAGAATCAGTTGATCACAAAGGGTGAAGAGATTACAAAAGCTGAGAAGCAGTTAAAGGAAGCAGAAGAAAAAGAGAAGCAGCAATACGAGGATATGAAGCTTCGAATTAAGTATATGTATGAAGAAGGTGATGGTTCAGCTGTTGAACGGATCTTGAATTCCGGAAGCATCGCAGAGATGCTGAACCAGGCTGACTATGCACAGAAGGTACATAGTTATGACCGTCAGATGCTGGAAGAGTATGTTGAAACTGTGACAGAAGTTAAGGATCTGAAGGCGTCATTGGAAGAAGACATGAACAAGCTGGAGGACATGCAGACAGAGTATGAAGCACAGCAGACAGAATTGAATACAACAATCGAAAGCAAGAGTGCAGAGGTCGCTAACCTTGATGCACAGATTCAGGAAGCAGCAAGAAAAGCAGCAGAAGAACAGGCTGCAAGAGAGAAAGCAGCTCAGGAAGCAGCGAAGAAGGAAGAAGCGAAGCAGCAGGAGAACACCAATACTCCAAGTGGTAATGGGGGCGGCGAAACAGTGACAGATAATCCGTCAGAACCTGCACCGAATACTCCGGCTCCTGCGCCAGAGACACCAAGTACACCGGCACCAGAAGAACCGAGCGGTGGTGGAAGCAGTACAGGAAATGTGGGGGCAGCACAGACGATCGTAAGTGCGGCATGGTCACAGATCGGAGTACCTTATGTATGGGGCGGAACAACCCCGTATGTGGGACTGGATTGTTCAGGACTGACACAGTGGTGTCATGCACAGGCAGGTATTTCTATCGGACGTGTTGATTCACAGCAGCTTGCCGGCGGAATGCAGGTAAGTGATCCGCAGCCGGGAGATATTGCATGGACACCAGGTCATGTAGCGATTTACATAGGTAACGGTCAGATGATCGAGGCACAGCAGCCGGGAACGACCATCTGCGTCAGCTCAGTACGTGCTTCTGCATATGTAAGATACTGGTAAGAGTTAGAGAAGTCAGGTTGATAAAGAAAAAGTAAACATCCCGTGGTAACACCAGCATTATGAGATTGGTGTTTCCACGGGATGTTTTGCAGTTTGATTTTTTTGTTTAGTTACCAGGAACGATCTCGAGCCAGTAGCCATCCGGATCCTCAATGAAATAAATTCCCATCGCTGGGTTCTCAAAGCAGACACAGCCCATTTCCTTATGCTTTTTAAAAGCAGCGTCAAAATCATCCACATGGAATGCAAGATGGATTTCATTGTCTCCCAGCTCATAATGACGCTTCATGTCTCGGATCCAGGTGAGCTCCAGCAGATGACTCGTTACTCCGTCCCCCAGGTACACTAAAGTAAAGCTGCCATCTTCGGCATCTTTGGTTTTGGTGATCTCCAAGCCAAGTGCTTCCTTATAGAAAGCAAGAGATTTTTCCAGATCAAAGACATTCAAATTGTTATGTGCAAATGTAAATTTCATACGTTTACCTCCAGTTTTAGATATTTTATCAAGGTATCCATCTTTTCCCTGTCCAGAAAATGCATCAGAATGGAGAGCGAAAGAGGATATGTTAAGAATAACATACGAAAGAGTTACAGACAAGAAATAGTATAAGATACCAGCGTAAAATACCGGCATGGTACAATCTACAAGATACAACATAAAAAGCCTTGCATTCCAGTATTTTCTATGATATACTACAACCGTTGCAAAAAAACACGTATGCGGATATCTTTGACGGTGCCTAAGTCTGTTAGATAAAGTCAGTTGAGAACAGGCCGGTCTCAAGGAAGCATAAAAGCATGCGGAAGTGAAAAACCAAACGGAGGAAAGAAACATGAGCGTTATTTCAATGAAACAACTTTTAGAAGCAGGTGTTCATTTTGGACATCAGACAAGAAGATGGAACCCTAAGATGGCTCCATACATCTACACAGAGAGAAATGGTATCTACATCATCGACTTACAGAAATCTGTAGGAATGGTTGACGATGCTTACCAGGCTGTAGCAGATATCGCTGCTAACGGCGGAACGATCCTGTTTGTTGGAACAAAGAAACAGGCACAGGATGCAATCAAGACAGAAGCAGAGCGCTGCGGAATGTTCTATGTTAACGAGAGATGGCTCGGCGGTATGCTGACTAACTTCAAGACAATCCAGAGCAGAGTTCAGCGTTTAAAAGATATTGAAAGAATGGCCGAAGACGGAACATTCGATGTACTTCCAAAGAAGGAAGTAATTGAACTGAAGAAAGAATGGGCTAAATTAGAGAAGAACCTGGGCGGAATCAAAGAAATGAAGAGAGTCCCGGATGCGATCTTCATCGTAGATCCTAAGAAAGAAAGAATCTGTGTTCAGGAAGCTCACACATTGGGAATCCCGTTGATCGGTATCTGTGATACAAACTGTGATCCGGAAGAACTGGATTATGTGATCCCAGGTAATGATGATGCTATCAGAGCCGTTAAATTAATCGTTTCCAAGATGGCTGACGCAGTGATCGAAGCTAATCAGGGAGCAGCAGGCGAAGAAGTATATTATGAAGAAGCTGCAGAAGAAGCAGTAGCTGAAGAGACTGTAGAAGCAGAGTAATTACGGACTTGAGATGCTTCAGCCTGTGGATCACAGGTTGAAGCATTTTTATGATATAGGAAACTTTATTTCCCATATCATAAAAAGTGATAGGATTCATGTAAGATAATAGCCTATTAGGGCAAAGATGAGTTTATAAGCGTAACAAATAACAAATAATGGAGGAAAGAATCATGGCAATCACAGCAGGAATGGTGAAAGAATTAAGAGAAATGACAGGCGCAGGAATGATGGACTGCAAGAAAGCTCTGACAGAGACTAACGGAGATATGGATGCAGCGATCGAATTCCTGAGAAAGAACGGACAGGCTAAAGCTGAGAAGAAGGCTGGAAGAATTGCAGCAGAAGGTATCGTTAAGACAGTTGTAAAAGATGACAAGGTTGCAGCTATCGTAGAGGTTAACTCTGAGACAGACTTTGTTGCTAAGAACGCAGAGTTCCAGAGCTTTGTAGAAGCAGTTGCTAATCAGGCAGCAGACTCCGATGCAGCGGATATGGATGCTTTCATGGCTGAGGCATGGGCAGAAGATACAACTAAGACTGTAAAAGATGCATTAGTAGAAAAAGTTGCAGTAATCGGTGAGAACTTAAACATCAGAAGATTTGAGAAAGTTGTAACAGACGGATGTGTAGTATCCTACATCCACGGCGGTGGACGTATCGGTGTTCTGGTAGAAGCTGATGCAGATGTTGTAAACGAAGACATCAAGACATGCTTAAAGAACGTAGCTATGCAGGTTGCAGCTATGTATCCAAAGTATGTATCCCGTGCAGAAGTATCCCAGGAATACATGGATCATGAGAAAGAGATCCTGTTAGCTCAGGCTAAGAAGGAAAACCCGGAGAAACCGGAGAACATCATTGAGAAGATGATCATCGGACGTCTGAACAAAGAGCTGAAAGAAGTATGCCTGTTAGACCAGACATATGTTCAGGACAGTGATCTGACTGTTGCTAAGTATGTAGAGAAGGTAGCAAAAGAGAACAATGCTAACGTAACAGTGAAGAGATTCGTTCGTTTCGAGACAGGAGAAGGTCTTGAAAAGAAACAGGAAGACTTTGCAGCAGAAGTGGCTGCACAGATGGGACAGTAGACTTATAAGCAAAAAGATTTTTAGAACCCTTGAAAATCCCGTAAAACGGGCATTTTCAGGGGTTTTTTGCGTTCTTTCGGAAGGTTCATAATTATATCATAAATTACCGTATTTTATCGTCAAAGTTGGGGGATTTTTGGGGGAAGAGTTGGGGGAAAGCCTTCCCCCAACTGCTGTTTTAAAGTTTGCCTCTTTCTTCCGAAGAAAGAAGTAAAGTTTGCGTGCCATCTTTTTTTGGGGGATAACGCTATCCCCCAAATTTGAACATAAAATTGCGTATCTTCCCCCAAATTATCATAAGTTATCGCATGAAAAATATGGATTGATGAAAGATGTGGGATGATTTATAATGTTGGAAAAGGTAAAAATAAATATTTGACAGAGTATTTTGTTAGTTAGAATGTTTTCACGGTAAAATGAGTGATTTTTGGTGCTTTTAAGTGCCGATTAGTACGGATTTTACGGACTAGAGAACAAGAAACGGACTGGATGATACTAGACGAACAAATGGAATTTGTGACTTTTTGTGATAAAAATTCGTAATGGGAAGGATAGAGATAAAGAGGGAAAATGAATGCAAGAAAAAGTGGTAGCATTATGGAATATGATAATTAATTTTATCAGGGAAATTCCGTTGAGTGATTTGTTGGTTGGAGTAGTTGTACCAATAATGGCAGCGTGGATTTCATACTATTTAGCAGAAAGAACTATACGTAAAAAAGAAAATAATAGATTGTATGTTCAAATCGAATTGATACGAAGAGAATTAAAGGAAAATGATTTTCAGATAAATAAATTTATATCTTCTATTGCTGAAAAGAATCAGTTAGAAAAGGAACTTCAATTTCCATTAGTATTTATGAAAACTTTTTTGCTTGATCTTTTAGATAAATTGCAGATGATCAAAACAAGTTATATGTATAGTACGGGATTTGTTTTTGACAAACCAACAGAAATATACTTATTGGCACAGCGCTTGGAAGAAATTGATTCTGAGATTAGTGATTTAGAGTGCAAAAGATATTCGAATGATTTTTTTGATGAAAAAAGGAAAATAAAAATCTCGCAATTAATGGAAGAAAAAGAACAAAATATTGAGAAATGTAAAAAATTGAAAGACCGGAATATCTATAAAGAATTTTCAGAATTACAATCTTCAATGGAACGACAGTTGATAGAAGGTGTGTTTGAAAAAGTAGAGAATAAAGGTCGGAATTTTGATATAACAAAGTACATCTATGAAAGCATCAAAACTTTTAATGAAAAATCAAATAAAACAAAAGAAGATGTAGAGGCTTTGTATAAAAAGTTAGTAATCTTTGAAATTAGTCCAGATGTTGTGAAGGAAGATTGCTTTGATCAAGATGCATTTGATTTATACTACAGAGCGTTTGAAAGACCAGAAGGAATGGAGAAAAAATTGTATGATTTGTGTGAGCGATATTATAAGTATAATGCATTAAAAAATACGATTAGAAAACATACTTATGAATTTCAAAACAGACGTTGGAACGAGAACAACGGAGATTTTGTTATTATCAATGATCGGAACTTATACATATCTATTGTGGAACTTTATGAAAAATTGGAAGAATCTGATGATATTCCGATAAGTGAAGAATACGAAGAAAAGAATAGGTATAGTATAGAATGTCATGATAAAATACAAGATATAATTGGTAAATTGGAACTACATGAATCAGAATTGCAGAAGAAATGTAAATAGTAAGACGTACATAGCCGATTGGTTTTCACCATGAAAATCAGTCGGTTTTTTAATGCCTAAATTTTCGTACATAGCCATTCCCCACAAAGGAGTGGCTATTAAATTTTTCAGGAAAGGAGGAATCCGTAATGCACTCACAGAGTATGTCATCAAAATGTAAAGTGATTGCCATTGCAAATCAGAAGGGCGGCACTGGAAAGACAACCACAACAGTCAATTTAGGTGTTGGACTGGCAAATGCGGGAAAACGGGTACTTCTGGTAGACGCTGATCCGCAAGGTGATTTGACCACTTCTTTAGGGTGGGCAGACCAAGACAATCTTTCGGTTACACTCACAATGCACATGGAAAATATTATCCGGGACAGACCAATGGAGACAGGAGGGGGGATTTTGCACCATGAGGAAGGTGTTGACCTTCTCCCCGCAAACATTGAATTATCTGGTATGGAAATGTTGCTTGTAAATGCCATGAGCCGGGAGACTACGATGAAAACTTGTCTGGAGTCGTTGAGAAAGCAATATGATTATATTCTCATTGACTGTATGCCGAGTTTGGGAATGTTGACTATTAACGCTTTAGCGGCGGCTGACAGTGTGATTGTACCTGTTCAGGCTCATTACCTGCCCTTAAAAGGTATGACACAGTTAATCCAGACCATTAAGAAGGTACAGCGTCAAATCAATCCCTCATTGAGAGTGGACGGTGTGTTGCTTACTCTGGCAGATATGCGTACCAATCTGGCACGAGCCACAGAAAGCAGTCTGAAAGATAACTATGGGAGATTTATTAAAGTGTATCAGACCGTGATTCCGGTTGCAATCAAGGCTGCAGAAACAAGTGCATCAGGGAAAAGTATTTACAGTTATGACAAAGACGGTACAGTTGCAAGGGCATATCAAGCCTTTACGAAGGAGGTGGTGAAAGATGGCGAAAGGCAGAGGAATCAATCTAAATCTTCCCTCAGCAGATGATTTATTCAGTACACAGGAAGAGCGAGATGAGGTAAAGCGTGAAATGGTGATGGAGATTGCGATTGAGGAAATTAGTGATTTTCCAGACCACCCGTTCAAGGTGAGAATGGACGAGGAAATGCAGAACCTGGTGGAAAGTATAAGACAGTATGGTGTACTTTCCCCCGCACTTGTTAGAACAAAGCCAGAGGGCGGTTATGAAATGGTAGCCGGACACCGGAGAAAATATGCAAGTGAAATGGCGGAAAAGAGAGATATACCGTGTATTGTCCGTGAACTATCGGACGAAGAGGCTACTATTCTTATGGTTGACTCCAATCTGCAAAGAGAAACTATCTTACCGTCAGAGAAAGCCTTTGCCTATAAAATGAAACTTGGCGCAATGAAAAAGCAACAAGGATTTCGTACAGATTTAACCTCTGCAACGGTGTTGCAGAAGTCAGAACGGAAATCTTCAAGACAAGTTTTAGCAGAACAAACGGGAGAAAGTCATGAACAAATAAGAAAGTATATCCGTTTAACCAATCTTATCCCGGAATTACTTGAATTAGTGGATAACTCTGTCCTGAAAGACAAAAGTATGTTGCAGATTGCCTTGCGTCCGGCAGTAGAGTTGTCGTACTTGCCGGAAGAAGAGCAGACCGCATTGTATGAAACCATTGAATCGGAGGATTGCACACCAAGTCATGCACAGGCAATCAAAATGCGGCAGTTTTCGGAGCAGGGAAGATTAAGCGAAGATGTGATATTTTCCATACTTTCAGAGGAAAAGGGAAATCAAAAAGAGCAATTCCGTATGCCGAAAGAGCGTATCAGCAAATTTTTTCCACCGGGGACGTCTGTAAAACAAGTGGAAGATACGATTATCAAGGCGTTGGAAATGTATCGAAAGCGGGAACGTAGTCGGGAAAGATAAGGCTTGCCACCGTAGGGGAAAGTATGCCCTTTCGTGGAAAGCCTTTTTTCTTTTCTCCCCCTTCCCACACCCTACCCCCTCAAGATTACCAGCAGTTTACCAGCCGAAAACACAAAGAGGGGAGCGTGGCTATCCACTTTTCCACAAATTGAAACTTATTATACACCCTGCACAACGCAGGGATTTTTTTATGAAAGGAATGAAATCTATGATTCAGAGATTGAAAAGGAAAAGCAGAAGGGTATTGGCATTTATGCTCAGTCTTGTACCCGTGCTGACTGCATTTGGTACGTCGGCAACTACTGTATTTGCGGCAGATGGAACGCTTAATTTTAATTCAGGAGAAACAATTCCTTATGGAGATTATTTTACAACGAGAATGACTTTTGACGGTACGAACACAGCATATTGTCTGGAACCGTTGAAGAAAACACCGGAAGCCGGAACGTATAGTTACAATTTGCTGCCAAATGATTCCCCGATTCGAAAGGCTTTGTATTATCTCAATGGTGGATATGGCTATGAGACGATTACAAGAGATCAGTGCTTTCATGGTTGGTCGGATACCAATGCTTATGTGGTTGGACATCTGGCGTTAGCCTATATTTATGATAATTACAATGAGGGAGGCGGTGCATTTTATGGCGCTCCGGCAAATTTTATAGCAAAAGCAAAAGAAGTGGTTGATGTAATCAATTCCCTGGCGAATCCTCCAAAAAGATTCCGGGCATTTATTCTTCCGGCAGATAATCACCAGACCATTGCAGGAAGTTGGTATGAGAAACCGTATGGGTGGATTGAATTATACAAAAGCACCGTAAACGGACAGGTTTCTGATGGAAACGGAAATTACAGCCTGAAAGGTGCGAAGTATGGAATATATCAGGGGGATTCACAGGTGGCAGTCCTTACAACAAATGCCGAAGGGTATGCAAAGTCCGGAGATTTGGAAACAGGTAGTTATACCATCCGTGAGATCGAAGCGAGTGCTGGATATGCTATTGATACAAAGTCTTATGATGTAACGGTGGAATCGGAAGTGACCGCTACTGTAAAAGTGCAGGAAGTTCCACAGAATCAACCGATGAATATTGTATTGCAGAAAATGGACGCTGAGACAGGAGAGGCAAAGGCACAAGGGACTGCGTCTTTGGAACATGCAGAATTTACACTAAAGTTCTTTACAGAACAAATGGACAGCAATCCAGAGGAAAGCGGAAAACAGCCGGTGAAAACGTGGGTATTTAAGACAGATAAAGACGGAAAAGTGAAATTCACAAAAGATTATCTTATTTCTGGGGATGATTTTTATTATCAGTTGGACGGTACAACACCTTGTCTGCCTTTAGGAACTATTACAATTCGGGAAAAAAAAGCACCGGAAGGATATTTGGCAAACGAGGAAATATTTGTACAAAAAATCACAGGAGAAGGAACAGAAGAAACTGTTTCCTGCTATAACGCAGCGAGTGTTCCGGAACAAATTTTTCGTGGAGACTTAGAGTTTGTAAAAGTGGCAGACGGAGAATTAAACCGTCTTGCAAATGTACCTTTTTCCATTACTTCAAAAACAACTGGAGAGAGCCATACGATTGTTACGGATAAGAACGGATATGCAAGCACCTCTTCGGAGTGGGTAAAGCATTCTCAAAATACCAATCAGGGAAAATCTTCTGCGGATGGTATCTGGTTTGGAACAGCACAGGTAGATGATAGTAAGGGGGCATTGCTTTATGATACCTATGTGGTTGAAGAGCAGAGGTGTGAGACAAATGAGAGCATGAATCTTTTGAAGTTTGAGGTGACAATCTATAAAGATTCTGTCACTGTACAGTTGGGAACGCTTACCAATGATAAAATTGAAATGTGTCGAGGACAAATAGGCTGATACATAACCGCATAGGCAGATTTTAATACTGCCTTTTGTAGTCATGGATATTAAGGAGGTTAATTATGGAAGGTAAAATTAGAAGAGGAGACATTTTTTATGCAGATTTGAATCCCGTTATTGGAAGTGAGCAGGGCGGTTTTCGTCCGGTGCTGGTCATTCAAAACAATACAGGAAATGAATTCAGTCCTACTGTTATTGTGGCAGCAATTACGAGTAAAACAAAGGTGAAATTGCCAACACATGTTCCAATAAATGGAATAGTGAGATTGGAGAAAAATTCAGTAGTATTACTGGAACAGTTACGGACAGTGGATAAACAGAGGTTAGATGATTATATCAGTACATTGGGGCAAGGAATGATGAATAAAATCAATAGAGCACTTCGACTCAGTATGGGATTACCAAAAGTAACAGAAAAACCAATAATATTGAGTTTGTGTCCGGTATGTGCCGGACATTTTTACTATGTGCCGGATTATTATATCCGGCGAGTAAATCTGGAGCAGAGAGAGAAAGAGATTTGTATGTTCTGCAATATGAGGGGAGGTTTTGACTATTATATAGGAAGAAAGTGATTAAAAAAATATCTAAAGGATGTGATGACTGAATGGATAATCAAAAGATATTACTGAATATTGAGGAAACAGCATTGTACTTGAATATTGGAAAGACAAAGGTAAGGGAACTGATGAAAATCAATCAAAATGTGTTTGTTGTAAAGATAGGAAACCGCAGTTATGCTCATAAAGAGTTACTGGATAAATGGTTACTTGCACAAGTGAAGATTACTTGAAAAGTCAAGGGTTTGATATAGATTTTTGCACCTTTGAGTTATTTGAAGAGTAATGCTAAGTTGATATTGCACTTAATGATGTTAAGATAGGAGGTTGTATCAAATGGCAAAAAGAAGTTTACCAAAAGGAATACGAGAAAATAAGGGAACCTATGAAGCGAGGGCAATGGTTAATGGGACTAAGATTCATCTTTACGGAAGTAATCTGGATGAACTTATTAAAGAGTTTGAAACTGCAAAAGAGCAAGCAAGAAACCATATTGAGTATCGTAAAATTTGCATCACGTTAAATGAGTGGTTTGAGGACTGGTTTACACAAGTGAAATCTCATAAAGTAAAGGAAACAAGTATAAGTCCGATGAAAAATAATTTTAAGAGAACCTTTGGATTTTATTTGGGAACAAAAAAATAAAAGATATAAGACCGATGGATGTTCAAAAGGCTTTGAATACTATGGAACAAACAGGAATGTCAAACAGTTGTATGAGGGAGGCATTGGGAAGGCTAAGAGAGTGTATGGATTTTGCTGTAGGCAGTCAGTTGATTTCTTTAAACCCTTGTTTAATTGTTGAAGTACCGTGGACTTATAAGCGATCCAAAGAAGAAATTGCGTTAACACAAGAAGAACAAAATTTATTTTTAGATGAAGTAGAGGATTCCTGGTATAAGGAAATGTTTTATTTCATGTGTCTAACAGGAGTACGGGTAGGAGAGTTAGGGGGACTTAAATGGAGAGACATAGATTTTGGTAAAAAAGTCATATTTATAAAGCGTTCTTTGAGTTGTAGTTATTGTGACGGTGTAAAAAAGGAAATGCTTGTTACACCAAAAACAGTAAATTCCACAAGGCAAATTCCATTTTTAGGCGAAATGGAAGAAATATTGAACTTGCAAAGAGAAAAACAAATTCAGTTAAAAAAGGAGTTGGGGAAACGGTGGCGTGGCAAAGAGGAATTTAGTGATTTGGTTTTTACGACTGGAATGGGAAGTCCTTGTACTCGGTACATTGTGGAAAAGGAAATTAAAAAGGTAATTAAAAGACGTCGTCAAAATGAGGCGGTATCTGCTGTGCAAGAAAACCGCTTACCTAGGGAAGTGAGAGACTTCCACCCGCATACACTCCGTCATACGTTTGCGACAAGATGTTTTGAGAACAAAATGGAACCGAAAGTAGTTCAGACACTACTGGGACATTCCAGTATTAGTATCACATTGAATATATACACTCATGTGCTTGATAATAAAATGGAAGAAGAAATTAAGAAGTTTGGTGTGGCAAAGACACAGAAACCAGCAGAATTATGTGGAGGTGATATTTGTGTAAAAAAAATTACAGCACGAAGTCATTGTTAAAGAATAGAAAGAATCCTGTCTTTTATAAGGCGGGATTTTTTGATATACTAAATTTAAATCTATAAGAAAAATACAATAAAAAGTGTGAAACTTAGAGGATAAAAAGATCTTTATAATATGTTTTGAAGGAGAAAAAGGAATGAAGGATGAAGACGTTATTAAGATTATAGAAGATTACGTAAAGGATGATAGATATAAGCAAGCTGTTTTGATAGATGGTGAATGGGGATCAGGAAAAACTTTTTTTGTTAAAGAGAAGCTTTTGGAAAGTTTGAAAAATAATTTGCCAGATAAAAAAATTTATTACATTTCATTATATGGTGTGTCCTCAGCGGAACAGATATTAGATGAAATTTACTCTTCCATGTTTGGTAAAATTATGGAAGAGAGATTGGGCGAAGTAAATGGTAAGGTAGCAGAAAAAGGAATTTTAGTTACCTCAAAATTGTTTGCGGCGGGGATGAAATATTTTAATATAGAAAAACAAGATTTACCGAAGTTATCTGATGTGAAGGAACTAAAGAGTACAGTGGTTATTTTTGATGACTTAGAACGATGTGAGATAGAAATTAATCAAACACTTGGAGTAATCAATAATTTAGTTGAACATAATGATATAAAAATTATTTTGGTAGCCAATCAAAATGAAATTGGGAAAATGAATTTTTCTAAAGATATTTCAAACAAATATCAGATAGTATTAAATGATAAATTGAATTTGGAAGAAGGGGATAAAAAGGAAAAAGATAAAGCCATAGTTTATACAAAGGAACAGTTAATAAAGAGAACAGAACAGCTTTTTAATGAGGATGCTTTATACAAAAAAGTTAGGGAAAAACTGATTGGTTTAACAATCTATTATCAACCTAATATGGCAGATGTGTTTGTATCAGTAATAGATGCTTATATAAAAGAAAATAAAAGTAAAGAGTATTTACTTAAAAACAAACAGAAAATAGTAAATATGTTTGATGAACAAAAACATTATAATATTCGCACGCTGATTTTTAGTTTGATTGCATTTGAAAAAATTTTTAATATTATTGATTCGATTAAATTTGAAGAGCATAGGTATATAGAACGAGAGCTTGAAAGCGTGTTGAAGTATATTGTGATTTCTTCAATCAGAATAAAATCTGGGAAAGCACCATATTGTTGGGAAAACAGTTCTGTTAGATCAGGAATAGTTCATTATGACAAAAAAAATATTTTTAATGACCAAGTATATGGATATAAATTTGTAGATGATTATTTGTTACAGTGTAGATTGAATGAAAAAGAAATTGTTGATACTATATTGAAAATAGTAAGTGAACAAAAATTATATGATGAGTCAAAAGAATTGGAAAATTCATTAGCATATGGAAAGTTACATCCATGGTGGGAGTTAGAAGATAATGAAATAAAGGAAATACTTTATGAAATTTTGACAGAATTAAAAGATCTGAAATATGAACCAAGATATTTTAAAGATATGATAGTCACTCTTATGCAAATGGAATATCAAAATTTTAAATGCTTTGAATACAAAGATTTTGTGGATTTAATGGCTAAAAAAATACAAACATATGATGGAGAGTTTGAACGACGTAATTTGGAAGTTTTGAGTGACGATGAAGAGTTTGTTAAAAAATATGTTGGAATTGTTCAACCTTTATTTGAAATTCTTGATAAAAAAGAAAGCAAAGACAAGAAAGAAGACAACAGTTTTTTGTGTAACAAAGAGTCTTGGGATAAAGATTTTAGGGAGAAATGTCAAGATAATAACCAAGTATATATTACAGATAATAAGTTTTTTTATTATATCGATCCAGATAAATTTATTATCCAATTGCAGAATGCTAAGACAGCGCATATATATAATTTTATGTCAGGTATAAAGACGGTGTATTGTTTTTCAAATTTAAATGAATTTTTTAAGAATGATATTCCGAATCTAAGAAGCATATTGGAAAAACTTGATGTAAAATTAATATGTGGAGACAAGAAGACAAAGAAAATAGCGTTAAATAATTTAGAGGAAAAATTGCAGGAATATTTAAAATTAATAGAAAGACCTATATATAGAAGTTAATTGGAATAAGTTGGGGGAATAATAATCTTCCCCCAAATGGAACATTCCATGCCCCCAAATTCAAAAAATCGAAGGCTAGATGTAGTAAAATGGAAGTAACTTTCTCCCCCAAAAAGAAAAATTGGGGATGCAGAGATTTGAGAAGTGTGGTAATATACGAAAATACATAATATGTCCAGTATTTATGGACATATCTGGTAATAGGGTGATAGCTTCAGAATTCAAGAGTTCGCAAAACAGATGGGACAGTAAACTTTTGAATGAAATTGATTCACGAACCCCTGAAAATCCCATAGAATGGGCATTTTCAGGGGTTTTTGCGTTC
Organism: Faecalicatena sp.; assembly: GCF_058819085.1. NCBI lineage: Bacteria > Bacillati > Bacillota > Clostridia > Lachnospirales > Lachnospiraceae > Faecalicatena > Faecalicatena sp. Next base: position 122,146 of record NZ_JBZUUL010000013.1, on the reverse strand, counting down.
TAAAGAGAGGTTCATAACTTATAAGATTAGTTGGTACACAATATACTTTGATGTCATTTAGTTCCCTTAAAAGCTGGAGGCCATAGCAATCATAATTCCCAGCTTTTTTGCGGTTATTAAGGATCATTTGTTAATAGAATATTTTACCTTTGGAGCATGAAAGTTCTGTATATATGCTTGTTTAACGTTGAAGTGCTTAGGAAAACTTGTTATACTATGTATAGAGGAAAGGGGGGCATAAGCAATTATGACAAGAATAATTGGTATCGGACATCAGGATTTTACCGAGTTAATCGCAAGTGGCTGTTTTTATGTGGACAAGACAGAGTTCATTCGGGAGTAGTGGGAAAATCAGGATGTGGTTACTTTGATTGTCCGTCCCCGCCGTTTTGGAAAAACGCTGAATATGAGTATGCTGGAGCGTTTTTTCTCTGTAGAACATAAAGGACAAGGGAAGATATTTGAAGGCTTCTCTATATGGAATGATAAAACGTATCAGGAACTTCAGGGGACTTATCCGGTGATTGCTCTTAGCTTTGCTGATGTGAAAGAAGTAACGTTTCCCGCAGCAAGAGAAAAAATCTGTCAGATTATAAAAATGGTTTTTGGAAAGTATCGTTTTTTGTTGGACAGTGATGTTCTGGGAGAAGATGAAAAGGAAGACTTTCGTAAGATTTTTGCCGATCCGGGAAACAGTATGATTACTCTTTCGTTAAAGATGCTATCCCTTTATCTTTCCCGTTACTATGGAAAGAAGGTGATCATTTTTCTGGATGAGTATGATACGCCTATGCAGGAAGCTTATGTGAACGGATACCGGAATGAAATGGCTGTCTTTATGCGAAGTCTTTTTAATTCAACTTTTAAAACGAACCCATATCTTTTTCGAGCTATCATGACTGGAATTACAAGGATCAGCAGAGAATCTGTCTTTTCTGATCTAAATAATCTGACGGTGATAACAACAACATCCGATGCTTATGAAGACTGCTTTGGATTTACACAGCGGGAGGTATGGAATGCGTTGGAGGAATATGGCTTGTCTGCGCAAAAAGAGTCGGTGAAGGCCTGGTATGATGGTTTTGTTTTTGGTAAGGAAAGGGATATTTATAATCCCTGGTCTATTACCAACTATCTTAAAACACAAAGATTATCCAGCTATTGGGCGAATACCAGCAGCAACAGCTTAGTGGGAAAGCTGATCCAGAAGGGGAGTCCGGCTGTAAAAGAAACCATGGAGGATCTTTTAAAAGGACGGAAACTCTGCACAACCATTGATGAGCAGATTGTTTTTAGCCAGTTGGAGTATAGCGAGAGCGCTGTGTGGAGCCTGCTTCTGGCAAGTGGATATCTGAAAGCAGACAGCTATCGGTTCAATGAGGAATTTGGAATAGAGGAATATGAACTGAGTTTGACCAATAAGGAAGTCCGTATTACATTTGAAAAGATGATACGAGATTGGTTTGGGCAGTCAGTAAAGGAATACAATGGATTTATCAAAGCATTATTACAAGGCAATACGAAGGAGATGAATGTTTATATGAACCGGATTGCCTTGACCACCTTCAGCTATTTTGATACCGGCAACCGTCCGTTAGGATCGGAGCCGGAACGTTTCTACCACGGATTTGTATTAGGGCTTATGGTGGAACTGGCTGATCGGTATGTGATTACATCTAATCGGGAAAGCGGGTTTGGAAGATATGATGTGATGTTAAAGCCACGGAAAAAAGCGGACTATGCGATTATCTTGGAATTCAAGGTCTATGACCCTGATGACGAAGAGAGTCTGGAGGATACAGTGAAAGCAGCTTTAAAGCAGATAGAAGATAAGAATTATAAATTAGCCTTAATGATAGACGGGATTAGAGAAGATAGGATTAGAAAATATGGCTTTGGATTTGAAGGAAAGAGAGTTCTAATTGGATGAATATAGTGAAAATGAATGTAGTAAGGATGTATGGTTTATGACAAACAAGTAGAGGAGATAGAAAAATGATGGAAGATAAAAACATTACATTTAATATGAGCGGCGGACAGATTAATTATGCAAGAGATAATGGAACAATTTGTGCAACACAAAATAATGGTGGTAGCAATAGATTGGATATTATTTTAAAGGAAATCATGGAAAATCTATCAGATATAGAGAAAAAAGAGGCAGATAAGATTAGAGATGTTGTAGATATGGCAAAGGATGAATTGATGAAACCAGAGCCCAAAGTGAGTAGATTAAGAAATTGTGTTACTTTGATAGCTCCAATGCTTACGATTGCAAATGGGATACCTGCTTTGGCAAATAGTTTACAGAAATTAGTGGACTATATTAAACCATTTATCCATTAGGAGATACATTATGAAAGAGGATACCACAGATAGTTTGGTTCTAAATATTCCTATTGGAAGTCAAGTTAATTATGCGGCAGATAATGCGACTATAAATGCATACCAAAATATTACAATAGATGCCAGCACTTTTCAAAAGAAACTATCATCAGCGCCAATAAAAAATTCATGTTTTGTGGGAAGAAATGATGAGGAAGATGAAATTATTGAAAGCCTATTAAAAAATCACAAAGTATTTATTAACGGAGTAGGGGGAATAGGGAAAACGGCGTTAGCGAAGAAGATATATTTTGATTATGAAAGCAAATATAAGCATATTGCATGGATTGAATTTAAGGGTAGCTGGGCAGAATCTCTTATCTCTTCATTATTTACTGTAAATTTTAACTTTTCAGAGAAAAATACAGAAGATGAAAAGTATGAGAAAATCTTTCAGTTTTTATCCAATTTGAAAGGAAATATATTAATAATAGTTGATAACTTCAATTCAATCGACTCAGGAGATTTATTTGAGATTTTTAAATTGACAAATGCGGATATTCTTATAACTTCCAGGTGTCAACCTGTGGGAATACCTGTCTATAGACTAAATCCGCCGAGTAAAGAGGAATGTAAAAGGATATTTAAAGAAAATTATTTCCTTAAGGACGCATTGACGTTTGAAGAAGATTTAATAATTGAGGATATTATAAACAGATCTCAAAGATATACATTAGCGATTGAGTTGATTTCTAAGTCTATTTGTTATACAAATAAAAGCATTAGTGAATTTTGGGATGATCTAAAAGCACAGAATTATCAGCTAAAAGAGTTGAATTTACAAGCCAACTCTGATTGGAATAATCGATTTATAAATGAGGATATTTCTTCACAGATTAGTAAAGTATATGAGTTGGCGGTCTTAACAGATGAGGAAAAGACTATGGCTCAGTTGCTGAGTATTTTACCTCCTTTTTCAAAAATATTATTATCAGATTTGAAGTGTTGGGTGCCATTTTCATGCACAAATACTATAGTAGTACTATCAAATAAAGGATGGGTAACTTGTGAAAATCGAGAAGTTTATATGCATGAAATTATAAGTAGCTGTATTAGTGAATACAATTCTATTGCGTTTCATCAATGTGAACTATTAATGGCAGATTTAGAAAGAAAGTTACAGGTAGGACCGCAAATTGATACAGTAAATTGTGTTAAATATGCAGATTATATCTATAATATTATTAGGCTCAAAAAAGAAGATTGTATGTTCTGCCGTCATTTATCTGTAAAAGAAGCCGCTTTGGTATTTAAGGAAGTTGGTAAATATGATTTATCAAAGGGGCTTTTAGATATTATTATTTCATGTTATCAAGATGATGCTGACAAAAGCAAATTAATTTTGGCAGAACTTTACAATAATTATTCTAAAATCTATAGTATGGAATCTGATATTCCTACGGCACTAAAAATGGCTCAGCGTGCGGAATCTCTTATAGATTCCATTAATAATGATTGTTCTCCAAATTATTATTTTCAGAAAATGATTATTAAAAAAACGGTTGGTATGCATTTTGCCCATTTGAAAAATAATGAGGAAGCATTAGAAAAACTGCGAGAAGCAATAGAAATCTCAAATAACGTAAATGAATCACAAAAGCATCAAATTGCAAATCTTTATTCCGATTACTCTTTACTGCTATATGATACTGGAGATATATGTGGTAGTATAAATACATATCGAAAAGTAATACAATTATATGATGAATGTGGAATCATTAAACATAGCCCTTGGAGAAATACTACTTATACAAACTATGCTGACTCGTTAATTTTAAATAGCCAATATGAAGATGCTATCTATTATGAATTTTGTGCATTACTTGGCAAGTACCGTTGTTATAATGAGGATAACTTGGCAATAGCAAATGCTTTACTTGGAATGGGTCATATCTACCGGGCTGAAAAACGGTTATGGGATATTGCTGCAGTGTTTTATTTAAAAGCAGCAAACATTTATAAAATGGTAAGCTCTGTATGTGACGGATATTGTGACTCTATTGTCTGTCTTGCAATGGTCACAGAAAATCATGAGTTACCATTAAAGATTTACGAAATTATAATGAGTAATACTACTAAAGTATATTCAATATCTACTTTGGTTAATGTTATGTGTTCTCTTAAAGAATTCTATCCAAATAAAATGATTTTAATGGGAGAAAAAGTAATAGATATCTTAAAAAGCTTTGAAGGAGGACATATTGCAGAACAATTGATTTATGCACTTATGGGCGAGACATATTATAAACTAGATGAAAAAATGAAAGCGAAAGAGTATCTGTTGAAATCTATTAATAAGAGAATGATTCCAACCTCCTACTACTATAAAGAAAGCATAAAAATTTTAAGCAAAATACCTTCAATGATAGATGAAACGGCTTTAGGAGACTGATTAATTTAGAATAAGATAATTATACCCAGAAAGACTTTTGGTGTTATTTAATGCGAATTAGAGAGAAGCTAGGAGAAAAGACATTGAATTATTCTTAAGAATAATTTTGGAATATAAAAGAGAAAACAATAAAGATAGTTTTATTATTAGTTATCGCTTCTTTGAAGAAATACCAAGTATTGAAACAGCGAGATATTTTAAAAGATTTGATCACGAATGATTGCTTTACAAGTAAAAGTGGTGTATTGGATTTAGGCTCTTATTCAGTCTGCATTAAGGATTAGCATATGGCTTATAGATGAAGATAATGATGCTGACTAAGTGGTTTTGAATGTTTATCAATGTTATTATAGTATCCGTAAGCTGTCAGACGAAGAATTAGATATTTCAGAAAATATTGCACAGAGAAGAAAAAATAATCCATCTGTAATGTTAGGAGCATATATTTTGTTGGAAAACAATAGGAAGGTAAAGAGAATTTTTGAAAATATGGAGCTGGAAGAACAGAAGACTTTTATGGAGTTTCCTATATATTATATATGGACAGGCAGGGAAAAAGAGAGTATTACACAGAAATAATAAAGTTATTAGAAGGTAGAAATAATAAAAATACCTAAATAGGAAAAAGATTAGAAATTTGGGGGAAGAACCTTACCCCAAATTCCCCCAAATGGGAAATAGCTTTCCCCAAAATTTCAAAAATATAAATCGGAAATTTTAGAAAACAAAATGAATTTTCCACCAAAATATAATTTGGGGGATATGGTTGAAAAGCCGCTGGGCTAGAACAGTCATAAATCACTGCAATGCCAGTGAAATACATAGTTCCGGGGGTATGTGACCGGGAAGCAAAAAAGGGAAAGTTCACAAAACAGATGGGACAGTAAGAGAATTTCTTAATTAAATCCAGATTAATAATTTATAGGCTCTGAAAGCCTTATAAACACGAGCATTTCTTGTGGTTATAAGGTTTTCGGAGCCTATTTTTGTCTTATTGCTGCGTGATTACCAGAATCCCAACAAAAAAATATCCGGAGGGGCTTCCTCGCTGGATGCAAGCCCGTTCACAGCACAGGAGCCCGGCCGTTACGAAACTCACCGGGTGTCAGGTTCGTCTTTTGCTTAAACAGCTTGGCAAAATTTACTTCATCAGAAAAACCGGATAGAATCGCGATTTTGGAGGCCGGAAGGGATGTATTGATCAGCATGGATTTCGCGTGCTCCAGGCGGGTTTCTGTGATATAAGCGTAAGGAGAATAGCCGGTATATTTGCGAAACTGCCGGGAGAGGTGATATTTACTTAAGCCTACGAATTCAACCAGTTCGTCCACTGTCAAAGGACGGCTGTAATTATTTTGGATATAAACGATCAGATACTGGATGTAATCCGGAATGTTGTGGGAGTAAGACTCATCGACTGACAGGATGAATAACAGGAGGTCTTCCAGGGCTGAGGAAACCTGCCATTCGTGATGCATGGAAATCCCGGAATGATATTTCAGGACAGTTTCAAGCTTGTTCTGAAACAGTGCCTGGTTCGGAATCGTAAATATGGGCGGCCGCTGTTCAAAATAATCTCGGAAGAAAAGATCCGAATTACCTCCGTGAAAATGCAGATCGGAGGACTCCCAGGAGTCGCTTGTACACCGAATCGCGCGCGGTTTTGTACAGTCGCAGAAGAAGAGAGAGCCGGGAATCAGCTGCCAGGTTTTGTCCATGTATGTCATTTCAGCGGTTCCGCTGTAGGTATAGAGAAGCTGATAGGAATGATAATTGGTCTGTCTGGAATAATACGAGGAATCGGTGATCATATAGGAAAAATTCTGCAGATACAGATAGTGCAGCCTGCTTTCCGGACGCATGGGAACCGATTCCATAGCGAGAACCTTACCACGGATATAAAAATCAATGTCGCGCAGTTCATCTTTGTCGCGCAGAACCTCCGAATGACCTGTTCGCCGCGGGAGTTCGTCGGATTTTAGATCCAGAAACGGATATGCTCTCATAAAACGGATATTCTCAAACATTACATATCACTCCTTGTCTTTAATATAAGCAATAATTACCAATACATAAGCAGGAAGCTATATTGATAATGCTTCTTTTATAATATAACCTATTGTATCACAACAAATATTATTGAGCAATAATCGACTATTAGCAGATTCCGAATGCTAATCAGCTAAAGCGGGAGCTAGACGGGCTGTACAGGGAGCTGGACGGGCGGGCTGGATGGATAACCCGGCCGGGATCCGCCGGGCCAGAAAAGTTCGAGACACCAAAGACAGAGCAATAATTACCAATATATAAGCATGAATTTATACTGAGACAAATTTCTATTAGAGTATAATTTGTGATAAATGATATGAAAGTGTCGTATCAGACACTTGAAAGGAGATTACTATGAAAGAAAAAGTAACAGCAAAAAAAGACAAGATGCCATTTTGGAAACCGCTTGCCTGGTCGTCGCGCGCGATTTCTCTGTCTATGAATACCATCCTGGTAGGGTATCTGACGTATTACTGCACTGACATGCTGGGGCTGTCTGCTACGGTTGTCGGTACGCTATTGCTGTTTTCAAAGGTGTTTGACGGCATCACAGATATGTTTGTCGGGTTCATCATCGAGAAGACGCATACCAGATGGGGGAAAGCGCGGCCATATGAATTGTTTGTAGTCGGTCTGTGGATATTTACAGTACTTTTGTTTTCGGTTCCGACATCGATGGGAACAACGGCAAAATGTGTTTACATATTCTTTATGTTTTTCCTGGCTAACTCGATTTGTTATACCTTTATCGGCGGAGATGAGGCGGTTTATCTGGTACGTGCGTTTCCAAACCACGATCACCAGATTCAGCTGCTCTCCGTAAACGGCTCTCTGGTTATGATTGTTGCGATTGTATTCAATATCATCTTTCCGCAGATCATCAATACGATCGGAACGACCGCGTCCGGATGGACGAAAATCGCCGTTGTGATGGCAGTTCCTATGGCCCTGCTTGGTCTTCTGCGTTTTGTATTTATTAAAGAGGTCGTGGTGGATGAAGGGTATAAGCAGGATAAGGATGGCCATAAGATCAAAAATTCCAGAGATTTGAGCATTATCGAAATGATCCGTCTGATTTTTAAGAATAAATATATCTGGGTCCTTACGGGCCTGGCGTTTATCACTACTTTTATTTCCAATATGACGGTTGTGACCACGTATTATTTTAAGTATATCGTAGGGAATATTGGGCTGCAGTCGCTGCCGGCATTCGCAAATGTCCTGACCCCGGTCATCATTCTGCTTTTCCCTCTTCTCTCCCGCAAATTCGGTACGGCCGGGATACTCCGGGGCGGCATGGTATTGAGCATGATTGGTATCCTGATTCGTGCTTTCGGGCAGACAAACATCACAACACTTGTAGTAGGAAGTGCCTTATTTATGGTGGGCGCTATGCCACTCTCCATGATGATTGCGGCATATTGCGCGGAAACCATGGATTACGGTGAGTGGAAGAACGGAATCAGGCTGGAGGGTCCGCTGAATCTCTTTGTCGGCTTCGCTCAAAAGATAGGTCCGGCTATCGCCAGCGGAGTGACCGGTCTGTTTATGGGATTAGCCGGATATAACGGACTGAAGGAAGTTCAAAGCGCAGCCGCAAACGGTGCGATTGTTTTCCTTTATAACTGGCTGCCGGTGATTCTGCTCGTTGGAGGCATTGTGTTGGCTATGATGTGGAAACTAGGGGATCTTATGCCGCAGATTCAGAAGGATCTGGCAGAGAAAAGGAACCCACTTGATTAAGGAGAAAAACGAAATTACTTGACTAGGGAGGAAAACAAAACATGGAACGTGATATCAAAAAAATGATCTCAGAGATGACACTGGAGGAAAAGGCCGGGCTGTGCTCCGGTTCGGATTTCTGGCATACAAAGGCTGTCGGGCGGCTGGGGATCCCTGCCGTGATGCTCTCCGACGGCCCTCATGGGCTGCGCAAGCAGAACGGGGCAGGTGATCATCTGGGATTGGGGGAAAGTATATTAGCAACTTGTTTCCCGGCGGCCTGCGCCACGGCATCCAGCTTTGATGTGGAGCTGATCGAAAAAATGGGCGAGACGCTGGGCGAGGAGTGTCAGGCGGAGAACTTGAGCGTCCTTTTGGGTCCGGGTGTCAATATCAAGAGAAACCCATTGTGCGGACGCAGCTTTGAATACTTTTCTGAGGATCCGTACCTGGCGGGCAAGATGGCTGCGGCACACATACGCGGTGTTCAGAAGTGGGATGTCGGCACGAGCCTGAAGCATTTTGCGGCTAATAATCAGGAGTACAACCGCATGAGCTGCTCATCAGAGGTGGACGAACGGACGCTTAGGGAGATCTATCTGGCCGGTTTTGAGACTGCCGTCAAAGAAGCACAGCCGAAGACTGTCATGTGCAGCTACAATAAGGTCAACGGCACGTTTTCCGCGGAAAATAAGCGGCTGCTGACGGAGATCCTGCGGGAGGAATGGGGATTTGAGGGCTGTGTTGTCACCGACTGGGGAGCAGTGGCAGACCGGGTGAAGGGCATAGAAGCCGGACTGGATCTGGAAATGCCGGGAAGCAACGGTGAAAATGATGCGCTGATTGTGCAGGCGGTGCGTGAGGGGCGGCTCGATGAGACACTGGTTAACCGGGGCGTGGAGCGTGTGCTGAACGTTTTGTTTTCCTATGTGGACCACCGGCATCCGGAGGCCGTCTATGACCGTGAGGCAGACCATAAAAAGGCAGTCGAGGTGGAAAAGGAGTGCGCCGTGCTGCTTGAGAACAACGGCGTCCTGCCCTTAACAAGAGGGCAGAAGGTGGTCTATATCGGAGAGTATGCCCACAATCCGCGCTATCAGGGCGGCGGCTCCAGCCATATCAATTCCAGCCATCTATCCGCAGCACTCACAAGTGCACAGGAAAAGGGTCGTGATGTAACGTATATAAAAGGGTTCTCCGGAAATGTGGATGAGCTGGATATGGACGAGCTGAACAAAGCGGTGGCAGCAGCTGCTGCGGCAGATGTGGCTGTGATCTTTGCAGGCCTGCCGGATATCTTCGAGTCGGAAGGCTACGACCGCGATACAATGGCGATGCCGGATTGTCAGAACAAGGTGATCGAGGCGGTGGCAGCCGCGCAGCCTAATACCGTCGTAGTACTTCATAACGGCAGTCCGGTTGAATGCCCGTGGGCGGACCGCGTGGCTGCTGTTTTGGAAATGTATCTGGGCGGCCAGGGCGTTGGTGAGGCGGCAGATGCACTTCTGTGGGGCGAAGCCAATCCCTGCGGACGTCTGGCAGAGACCTTCCCATTGCGCCTTGAGGATAATCCGAGCTACCTTAATTTCCATGGTGACGGGAAAAAGGTATATTACACGGAGGGTGTTTATGTAGGTTACCGCTACTACGAGGCGAAGAAACAGCCGGTGCGATGGGCATTCGGGCACGGTCTTTCCTACACGGAGTTCGCCTACTCTAATCTGCGCTGTTCGATGGATCATTTCGGCGATCATGATACAGTGGAGGTGTCTGTGGATGTGACAAATACCGGCGCGGTGGCAGGAAAAGAGGTGGTACAGCTGTATATCAGTGATCAGAACGGTACCTTTGGCCGTCCGGTCAAGGAACTGAAGAGCTTTACTAAGATTTTCCTCGCACCGGGTGAGACAAAGACGGCGAAGATGACGATTAACGCGCGGTCTCTGTCCTACTATAACGTGGATTTAAAGGACTGGTACGCACCCAGCGGAAAGTATGGCCTTCTGATCGGGCATGCCAGCGATGACATTCGTCTGCGCGGCGAGATCAGCTTTACGACAGAAAAGGTGCTGCCGCTGACCGTTACGATATCCACTACGATCGGCGAGCTTTGGAACAATCCGGTAACCGGTGAGATTATCGGGGAAATGATCCGCAGGATTCAGTCCGGTGACAGCCGTAAGGAGGCTGTGGAAACGAAGAGCCAGTCGGATGCCAAGGCCAGCAATGCCATGATGTTCGGCATGCCGCTCAAGTCCCTGGTCAGCTTCCGTGTGATGACGGCAGAGCAGCTGCAGGCTTTCGTGAAAATGCTCAATGAAAAGCTGGCCAGGTAACCGGCGGCAGAATCAAAAAGGCAGAATCCCAAATGGTTTAGATCAGCCTTTTTTGTAAAATCTAGATGGAGGGAAATTAGTATGAGACAGTATGAGATGTTTGAATTGACATTTAACGGCCCCGAGCCGGAGGAAAATTGCCATGCGGCGGATCTGTGGGTGGAGTTCACCGGGGGCGGAGAGACAAAGAAGGTTCCTGGCTTTTACTGTGGAGGTGGTGTCTACAAGGTCAGGTTTCTGCCGAAGGGCACCGGTACTTACCGCTGGAGCGTCTCCGGCATCGTTGAGGCGCTGGGGAGCGGGGAATGCGCCGCGGCCGCGCCGGATGCTCATGGGATGGTGCAGGCGGACGGAACCGCGTTTAGGTATGAGGACGGAGCACTTTTCCATCCCTTTGGGACGACGGTCTATGCGTTGATTTCGCAGCCGGATGAGCTGATTGAACAGACCATGTACACACTTTCAACGGCGCCATTTAACAAGATCCGGATGTGTGTGTTCCCCAAGAGCTATGAATTTAACCAGAATGATCCGCCATACTATGCCTTTGAGCAGGCAGAAGACGGCTCCTGGGATACAACGAGGCCAAATTATCCGTTTTGGGATGCCCTGGACCGCCATATTGCCCGGCTTGGAGATATGGGGATTCAGGTGGATCTGATCCTGTTCCATCCGTACGACCGATGGGGATTCGACGGTATGGGGCCGGAAAAGGATAAGCAGTATCTGGAATATCTGATCCGCCGTCTCAGTGCTTTCCCCAACATCTGGTGGAGTCTGGCTAATGAATATGAACTGACGCACAGAAGCCTGGATAAGTGGTATGAGATCGAGTCGTTTGCAGCCTCCCGGGATCCGTACGGACACCTGCTGTCCTGCCATAATATTTTTAAAGTCTGGGATGCCGGACGGCCACAAATCACTCATGCTTCCATCCAGTCCAAGGAGCTGTATAAGCTGAAAACATGGATCAAACAGTTTGGAAAGCCTGTGATGCTGGATGAGTGCGCCTACGAGGGGGATATCGAGCCGTTCTGGGGCTCCATCACCGGAGCGGAGATGACCAGGCGCTTCTGGCGGACGGTCTGCTGCGGGGCTTACTGCACGCACGGCGAGACCTTCTACAGCGACGACGATGTGCTCTGGTGGGCGAAGGGGGGCACCTTAAAGGGCGAGAGTCCGGAGCGCATCGCTTTCTGTCGCAGAATTGTGGAATCGCTGCCAGGCCGTCTGGAGGGTGAACCCGCCTTTATGGAGCGGCTTCTGCCGTTGATGACCATGGATGAAAAGGAGCGGGAAAATGTACTGGAGGGTCTTCGCCGTGCAGCCTTAGACAACCAGGGAGCCGACAGCCTGCTTCGTATGATTCAGGCATTTATAGACTGCGGGGAGGATGCAAAGGGCTTTTGTGCATCGGAAATGGTTTGGCATGCCCATATCGGAACAGACTGCTATCTGCACTTCCATGATACGCGTCCGCTGACCAGGGATACACTGGAGCTGCCGTCCGACCGGACCTATACCATCCGGGTGCTGGACGTCTGGAACATGACTGACACCGTTGTGGCTATGGGCGTCAGCGGCAAATATGTTGTGAAGCTGCCCGGGCATGAGAATATGGCTGTGTTAGCTTTGGCAGAGCAGTAAAGACGGATGTTCTGTGTGCGGGGACAGTTGTGATATTACGAATTGATTGAGAAAACAGTGCGAAAAAACGCATATCGGATACGAAGAAAGTGAGGACAGAGCATGATCCGGGATTTGAAGATTGAGAACAGAAAGAACCCTCTTGGGATAGACGGAAAAATCCGCTTTTCCTGGAAACTGGAGAGCGACAGGCAGAATGTGGTGCAGAAGGGATACCAAATTCAGGTGAGAAGCAGAGGAAAGCTGGTCTGGGACAGCGGCTTCGTAAAGACGGACCGGTCCGTGCTGGTGCCCTATGAGGGTGAGGCGCTAAGGCCGATGACCGCCTATCAGGTGCAGGTCAGCGTTTTGGATAACTACGGGGAGCTGGCGCAGGAGCAGGCAGGCTTTGAAACAGGTTTGATGGGAGAGGAAAACTGGAGAGCCAGATGGATTACGCACGGGCTGGAGAAAGAAGAGAGCGCCTGCCCGGTATTTATCCGAACGTTTTCCTCTGCAAAAAAGGTGCAGAGCGCGAGGCTGTATGTGACAGCCTGCGGTGTATATGAGGCCCGTGTGAACGGACAGAAAGCGGGGGATCAGTACATGGCTCCGGGCTGGACATCATATCATCACCGGATTCAGTACCAGACGTACGACATTACTAATCTTTTGACAAAGGAGAATCGCATTGAGATTACCGTCGGAAACGGCTGGTACAAAGGAAAGCTGGGCTTTGAGGACAAGCCGGACCACTACGGAGACCGGACGGCAGTACTGGCGATGATCCGTATCGAGTACGGGGACGGACAGACAGAGTTCCTGGGAACGGACACAGACTGGGATGTGGAGACCGGACCGATCCGCTTTTCCGAGATCTATCACGGGGAGACGCAGGATTTTACCGTGGAAAAAGAAATCATCGGCAAAGCAGTCCTGTTTGAAAAAAACGGAGAGATCGGACAGATCGTGGCGCAGGAGTCGGAGCCGGTCCGCGTGACGGAGCGCTTTTCCATGCCGGAGAAAATCATCACCCCAAAGGGAGAGCTCGTGTTTGATTTCGGGCAAAACATGGCGGGGGTTGTAGAAATCCGGCTGCCGCAGACTGACGACGGGAAACTGGTGATCCGGCATGCGGAGACGCTTGATAAGGACGGAAATTTTTATACGGAAAATCTTCGAAAGGCCGGCTGTACCGACACTTATCTGTACGGGGATAAACAGGCAGGGATGACGGTCATGCCGCACTTTACCTTCCACGGATTTCGGTATATCTGTGTGGAGGGGGCGAAGAGTGCCGCAGCCGAACAGTTTACGGCCTGTGCCCTGCACACGGACATGGAGCCGACCGGAAGTTTTTGCTGCGACAACGCGCTCGTCAATCAGCTGCAGCACAACATTTTGTGGAGCCAGCGCAGTAATTTCCTCGATATCCCGACCGACTGTCCGCAGAGGGATGAGCGGCTTGGCTGGACCGGTGATGCACAGGTCTTTTCAGGAACCGCTTCCTACAATTTTGACACGGCTGCATTTTTCAAAAAATGGCTGCGCGATATGGAGGCCGAGATGACAGAGGAGTGGGGAGTGCCCCATGTGGTGCCGAATATCATGGGAGACCAGGAGGGAGCAGCGGGCTGGAGTGACGCGGCAGCGATCATCCCCTGGACGCTGTACCAAGTTTACGGAGACAGGGAGATGCTCGCGGAGCAGTTTCCGATGATGAAGCGGTGGGTGGATTATATCCATGCCAGAGTGTCCGAAAATGGTCTGTGGCAGACCGGATATCAGTACGGCGATTGGCTGGCTCTGGATATCGAATCGGGGAGCACGGACCGGACCGGCGGGACGGACAAATATCTGGTGGCAAACGCGTATTACGCATATTCTGCCAGGATTGTGCGGGATGCCGCGGCGGTGCTGGGATATGAGGCCGAGGAAAGCAAGTATGGCCGTCTGCTGGAAGAGATCGTTGATGCGATTAACCGGGAGTACGTCACCCAAAGCGGCAGGCTGGTCAGTGAGACGCAGACGGCATGCGTGCTGATGCTGCATTTTGATCTGGTGAAACCACAGCACCGGGGACGGATTTTGAATACGCTGACGCAGAACATACGTGCACACCACAATCACCTGACAACGGGCTTCGTGGGGACGCCGTATCTGTGCCACTGCCTGTCAGAGAACGGTCTGCATGAGCTGGCGGACGAGATCTTTATGAAAGAGGATTTTCCGGGCTGGCTTTACGCGGTGAAGAAAGGCGCCACCACGATCTGGGAGCGCTGGAATTCGATTCTGGAGAACGGGGACTTCGACCAGTCCGGCATGAATTCGCTGAACCACTATGCGTACGGATCGATCGGCAGCTGGCTGTACGAAAAGGCGGCGGGTATCCAAAGCGAGGAACCCGGATACAAAAAGATCCGGATTCAGCCGATGCTCACCAAAGGAATAACAGAGGTATCTGCCGAATATGAATCCGTTTACGGAACGATCCGGAGCGCATGGAGCTGCAGAAACGGATTAATCCGTGTGGATGTCCGAATTCCGGCGAATACGACGGCGGTGATCTGTCTGCCGGAGCGCGGCGAGGAACTGGAGGTGGGATCCGGCTGCTATCATTATGAGTATCCGACACAGATATATCTCGATTTTGACAAATATACGATGGAGTCCACGCTCGGGGAACTGGTTGCGGATCCGCTGGGGCGTGAGATGTTTGAACGGCTGGTGCCGGGGAGGATGGATGATCCATTGGTCAAGTCAGCGTATGGCATGACGATATCGGAGCTGATTGCGGTGACAAACGGGTCGGGGGCACTGTATTGTACAGTGATCGACGCGCTGAATAAAAAAAGCCGGGAATAGGAAACGTACGCGCTTGTCGAAAATCTGTAGTTTGATTCGGATTGGATATCTGCTATAATTATAAAAGAGTTTTATCCGATAATTTGTGAACTGCAGAACGCAGAAGAAAGTGAGAGTGGATCATGGGCATTTATTTAAACAGCAGGACGGCGTTTCATCTGTTCAAAATAGATACAGAGCAGCCATATTTCGTGGATAAATCAGAGATATTAGAAGAAATCATTCCATTAGTTGAACAGGGCGGCAATCAAATCTGCATCACAAGGCCCAGGCGTTTTGGAAAAACGGTCATGGCGAATCTGATCTCTTCCTTTTTTTCAAAGGGTTGTGATGCAGAGGGTGTTTTTAAACAATTACGGATTGCAGATCATAAAATTTATAAGCAGTACCTGAACCAATACCCGGTTATTCATATATCTTTTAATAAACAGCCGAGAAGATGCAGCTCATACAGTGATTATATTGAACGCATCGAAAGGATTCTGATAAAGGATATAAAAGATGCATATCCGGATGCTGAGGTGGATGATTCCGAGGCCGTTTGGGACATCCTTTTATCACTTAATAACAGGGATGATTCAAAGTTTATTTTTATTCTGGATGAGTGGGATTATATCTTTCATCAGAATTTTGTCACGGATGAGGACAAAGAATCCTATCTTTCCTTCCTGCAGAACTTACTAAAAGATATGCCTTATGTGGTCTTTACCTATATGACAGGGATACTTCCAATCGCAAAATATTCAAGCGGTTCAGAGCTGAATATGTTTCTGGAGTATACCATGGCAACGGAAGAAAAGTTTTCTCAGTATTTTGGTTTCACAGAAGAAGAGGTGGATATGTTGTTTGACAGATACCTCTCCTATACAGCCAAACCCTGCCTGACAAGGGAGGGGTTACAGAGCTGGTATGACGGGTATTATTCTAAATCCGGCAAGAGGCTGTACAATCCACGGTCTGTTGTTACAGCGCTGAAAAATAATAACTTTGGGAATTATTGGACCAGTGCAGGTCCTTATGATGAAATCTATTATTACATTGAGCATAATGTAGCAGCTGTCCGTGATGACCTGGCATTGATGGCGGCAGGAATGGCTGTTCCGGTCAGAATATGGGAATATGCGGCGACATCCATGAATTTGCAGACAAAAGAAGAGATCTTTTCTGCTATGGTTGTGTATGGCTTTCTGACTTATAAGGATGGAAAAGTCTCAATTCCCAATAGGGAACTGCTGGACAAATTCTCGGATATGTTGAGAAAAGAACCATCTTTGGGGTATATACACCGGTTGGCAAAAGAGTCTGACCGCATGCTTCGTGCTACTTTAGCAGGCGATACGGAAACGATGGCAGAGATTCTGGAGCTTGCCCACGATACAAAGGTGCCTCTTCTCAGCTATAATAACGAAACAGAACTGACGGCGGTAGTGAATCTTGTATACTTGTCAGCCAGAGATTTTTACCGGATTGAGCGGGAGGATAAGGCTGGTAAGGGATATGTAGATTTTATTTTCTATCCGGAGGCGGACAAAGGTGCGGATTGTATGATTCTTGAATTAAAAATCGATCGTACCCCGGCAGAAGCTATCCAACAGATTAAAGATAAAAGATATGCACTGAAATTTCTCGGTAAGATAGGCGAAGAGCCGGGATATACAGGAAGAATCCTGGCAGTAGGAATCAGCTATAGCAAGAGTGCAAAACGGCATACCTGTCAAGTAGAAGTATTATCATAGCAAGCAGTGATCCGTGATTACCCCGGATCACTGCTTATTTTTCTCTGTCCGCCCCACCAGATAATCTAAAGATACATTGAAAAAATCTGCAATTGCAACAACTTCATAATCAGGTACGAACCGTGTGCCTTGTTCAATTCTCAGAACCGTGAGATCACTGAAATCATACCCGCGAAGCTGCAGCTGTTCAGCCAGGGTCCTCTGTGAAAGGTGATGTTCTATCCGCAATTCTTTTACTCGTTTCCCTATAATATTTTTTGAATTCGTTTCTTTGTTCCAGTAAATTTTCATTGAAATCCCCTTAGACTTTCTAAAGATGAAGTATTTATTATTGATTTTACGGAATAAAATTGTTAATATACTTCTAAAGATGAAGTATCGAAAAGATTTTTTGAATGATGAATCTGGATCTGTCTGCAGATACTTACGGTAAGAGAAAGGTGGAAATAACTATGAAAGAGATCGATAAGGAAAGGGAGTACATAGTGGAATCAAAAGATGTGCAGCAGGCTGTCTTACAGCAAAGAGAGGCAGATCAGGAATTTAATAAATATTTGTCAGAACTAGAACAGTCAAAGAAAGAGTATCTTGAAAAATATATGGCGATTGTAGAGCATGTTCATTTTTTAAAGCGGCAGAGATCCTATTGTCAGGGCTTTCTGGACGGGATTGAAATGCTGAGTAACCTTGGCCTTACAAAGGACTGCAAAAATATCGGGAAATTGCTGAAGGAGGGAAAGAAAGAGGCAGAGTAGGATATATTCCGGCTGTATCTCATCGGATAAAATTTAGGGATCCCCGGGAACCTGCAGAGAGCAGAAAAGTCCATTTACCAGAATAATAGAATGAAAGTTCATTTTTGTTACTATTTTAGCATGCAGAGCCGTTTTTGTTACTGATACAGATTCCATAACCAAGCGTGAGCAGCGGATCAAAGGAGCGGGTAAATCAGAATCCTTCACTGACTAACAAAATCTTTCTGCCCCAAATTGTTTACAGAAGGATTTTCCTTATGGTAGAATATGAACAACCAATTCCGTCAAATTTTGACAGATCATAAGTTTTGATTAACAAAATCTGCTTGATTTATTCAGAATCACGGATTTGAGGGGGATAAAACTCAGGAGGCACGGTGATGCTTGAGATTGCGATATGTGATAATGAAGAAGCAGATTTGAAGCTGCTTGGTCAGTACGTGACAGGATTTTTGAAAAATAACCAGGATACGGAAGGGAATATTGAGCTCTTTCTCTCATCAGAAAAGCTGAAAAGCCGGTTGGAGGAAAAAAGTTTTGATATTTTTGTACTGGATATCCTGATGCCGAAGATCAACGGGATCGAACTGGGCCGGGTGATCCGCAAGTCGGATGAAGAAGCGGAGATCATCTATACCACTTCTTCCAAGGAGTTTGCTTTTGATGCTTATGGTATCCATGCCCTTCGGTATCTGGAGAAGCCGATCGGGCCGGAGGCATTGGAGGAGGCGATGGCTGTGGCCAAACAGGCTGTTGAGAGAAATACGATCCAAAAGGTGAATGTGAATGCGAAAAATGGATTGATCACAGTAAAGGTGAACGATATCATTTACATCGAAAATGTGTCCAGGTGTGCAGTCTATGTGTTAAAGGACGGAACACAGATCGTAGGAACATATAACCGAAAAACATTTGAAGACAGTATCCATCCGTTGAATGAGCATCCGGATTTTCTGCAGCCGCATAAGTCTTTTTTTGTAAACATGAAGTATATACAGGCGATACAGGGTGGGATATTGCTTCTGGATAATGGAAGGCAGATATTCATCAGTAGGAACAGGGCAGCTGCGACAAAGAAGCGTTACCTGAAATACCTGTCACAGAAGGGAGTCAGGGGATAATGTACTTACTATCATTTCTGCGTGCCCAGGTATCTATGGTGTTCATGCAGATCTTTATTTACTTCTTTGTTCCTGCAGATGTCCCATTAAAACGAAGAATCATAATCATGGCTGAAATCTACGTGGGGTGTACTTTTCTGGATTATATGCAGTACTTTGTGATAAAGCAGGACATCACACAGATCCTGCAGGCATTCTTTGGTGCAGTCATCTTACAAGGGTCTGTATTCAGGCTGTGTAAATATAAAGATTTTCGTGCCCTTTTTTCCGGCCTGACAACGGCAGTCGTGCTGATTGTGGGAAATACAATCGGGATCGTGGCATATATAGCGACAAGGAATATTGCCGTTTCTCTTGGCTGCCAGATCTTGGTACATAGTATGGTCATTTTTACTCTGATCCGTTTCAGCCGTGCAAACTGGCTCTGGCTGATGCAGGGAAATTGGAGCTTCTGGGGTGTGCTGTGTCTCATTCCCTTACTCTTCTGGCTGGTGACCTATGCCTTGACGATCTGGCCCCAAAGCGTATGGAATGGCGATAATTACAGAAATCTGCTGGGAGTTATGATCCTGCTGATTCTTTTAGAGACCTCCTACTTTATTATCCTGGCAGGGGTTGCACATCAGTTTAAAACAGGAGAGATAGAAAGAGATAATGGGTATCTGGAAACATATGCAGCCAGGCTAAAGCAGGAGGCAGACCGTCTGCGTGACCAGGAATCCGAGACAGCACTGTTCCGCCACGACCTGCGGCACTATTTCAGACAGATCCAGGCCTATGCTGCTGCGGGGAATATTGAGGAAGTGAACAAGGTACTTAAGCTGATGGATCAAAAGGTTCTGGAAATCACACCGAAACGTTACTGCGATAACCTGGCGGTCAATGGAGTGATCACTCACTGTGATGCCATTGCCGAGCGGGAGAGGGTCAGACTGGACATTGATATCGAGGTGCCCCAGCATCTTTCTGTCAACGAGTTTGAATTTGCCACGGTAGTGTCAAACTTGTTGGAGAATGCCGTATATGGGGCGATGAAGGTGCCGGAACAGGACAAACGCTGGGCGGCGATAACGATGCACGGCATCAAAGGGCAGATAATAGTGGAGGTCAGGAACAGCTATACAGGAACGCTTGAGATATCTACGGATACAGGGCTTCCGGTTGCGAAGGAGGAAAAGGGGCATGGGTACGGCCTAAAGAGTGTGATGGCATTTGCAAGGAAGAATCACGCCATATTCGATTATGATATGGAAGAGGAGACCGTATCTGTCAGGCTTCTGGTGCAGGATAAAAGCAGGTTAGACGAGAACCTTTAATCCAGACTGCATCATACGATAATGACATGAATGAAAAGAAGAATAATCAATAAAGCTGGCGGGCTGCGGTGGTGCAGCCCGTTTTTTTGATGCTTAAAGATATCCTTTTCCACGATGCGAAAAAATGGTTTATTTTTGAGAAAAGGTGGAAATAGAGAATTCTTTGTGCATGATATAATTTACATATCGTGAGGAATTTCACAATTTTTTAGATAATCATCGAGAGGGAGGAGACAAATGTTTAATAAGTACTACAAAAAGATGAAAAAACGGATAGTGCCTTTTATCCTGATCATGACGATGCTTATGCAGACAGGAATGGGGAATGTGGTTTGGGCCAGTGACGCTAAAGACGAGAAGACGCAGGGCCAGACAGAAAGCATGGCAGATCCGGCCGGGGAAGAGGCGCTGCCGGATCAGTCCGAAGCAGCAGGAAGCAGGGAGCCGGGAAAAGAGCCGGATCTGGAGCAGCCTTTTAAGGAGCCGGTTTTGACAGAGCAAGGGAAGGAGCCGGACGGGCAGCCCCGGGAAGAACTGCCGGCAGAGCCGGAAAGTAAGGAAGCACAGGAACAGGTCAGTGAATCCGGACAGAGCCAGGCCGAGGGAGGCAGCGCAGATCCAGAGCGGAGAGATCCGATCGACTGGACCCAGAGAAAAGATGTTTTTCAGCTTTCCCCGGATAAGATCGTATATCAGGACAATGACGGACAGTCGTTTACAGTGAAAAGTATAGAGAGCAGGCTGGACCTTTCGATGCTTACAGCAGATGCCATAAGCTCACAGCAGCTCTTTGTACGTTTTGCATTTGATCAGGCAGGAATGACGGAGCAATTGAAGGCGGGAGATACCTTTTCCTTCTATGTCCCAAGAGAGTATATGACGCTGACAGATACAGGTGAACCTTCGGCAGCTTCCGTGTGCAGCCGTCAGTCATATGAGGCAGAACCGTCAGAAATCAGGGATACCGAGAATTTCGGGACTTACACGGTCAGGGATAACGTGGTGACGTTTACAGTGACCGGGATCCCGGCATCCGGGAACCTGTTTGGTGTGGCAGTCCTTCCATTTCAGTGGAAGCAGGAAAAGCTCACATCAGAAGGAACAGACTGTGAGCTGACCTTTCAGGAGGGAGCAAAGACGCTGGTACAGCTCCCAAAGAAGGCAGAGGAAGATAAAGAGGAACAGACAAAAGCTGATCAGTCTAAGAACGAGCCTGAGAACGGGGATAAGGAGCAAAACGGGAATAAGAATCCAGATAAATCCGGGACCATCCAGTCGGAAGGATTAAAGAAAGAAGAATCCAAAAAAGAAGAATCCAAAAAAGAAGAAGCAAAGAAAGATGATACCGGGAAGGAGGAAACACTTGGCAGCGCGGATGCGAAAGGAAAGCAGGACAGCGGAGAAAAGGAATCAGCAGAGAAGGACGATAATATTTTCAAGCGTTTCTACCGCAGTATCGTCAGCTTCTTTACCAGCGAGGGGGAAAGTACAGAGCAGAATTACGCGGGAGGGCATTCCTTTGGCTATACATTTCATCAGGCAGATCTTCCAGAAGGCTTTTATCAGGTGAAGGTAACTGTGAAGAACAAGAACGGCGGCTACCAGACAGCAGATGATCTTAGGGTTGGTTTCAAGTTCGTAATGAGCCTGGATGAGGACTTTCTCTATTCAGTTTTGGAAAATGAGATCAGGAACCGTACGGATTATCCGGTACAGGGAAATATGTCAGACAGCGAATATGAGGAGAAAATGACTGCCTATCTGAATCAGCTTGAGGAGAATGGCGAGCTTACCGTACTGGAATACAGATATGATCTGGGCGGGGATTTCAGAGAGTACTCCAAAAGCGACCCCATAGATCTTGTAGACGCTGCCGGTACACACTGTGGAGAGGTCACAGTGAAGGAGGGGATCGTAATCTTTCATTTTGACGGCTCCTGCTATTACTATGATGATATTGCCGCTTCCATCAGTATGGAGGCGAAGTTAAATGACAATGCGGTGAGCGATGATCCCATCGACGTAGCATTCGGGGACCATGGGGAACTGATGCACCAGTCAGCAGGAAAGATCGACGATGAGACCGGAAACACAGAAGATCAGAATTATCAGATAGAAAAAGAAGCACCCATACGTGTTGCCAATTCGGAGATCACTTATACCGTAAAAGTGTCGGCACTGAACAAGGATAAGACACTGAATTCTCTTTTGGTAACAGATACACTGCCGGATGGAATGGAACTGAAAAAGGTCACCTATGGCGGAAAGGAACTGACTGCGCCGGACGGCTATACATATGATGCAGCCACCCGGACATTTACATACCGGTTCGAGGCTTTAAAGGCAGACAAGAGCAATGCTGTTACAGAGGCTGAGTTTACACTTACAGCAAAGCTTAATGATGACAAATATGGAAAGGTGATCCAGGCCGGCGGGATTGACGAGGATTTCAGGAATAAAGCAGAGCTAAGGGAAAAGGATAAGCCGGAGCCTCTGAAGGTTTCAGATGAAGTAACTACAAATATGAAGTTCACTTTCCTGAGCAAACAGGGGCAGGAAGAGCAGCTAAACGGAACAAGGTATTTGTGGACGATCACCGCAAACACACAGCTTCCTTATCTGGAGTACGGATATCTGCTGGATACACTCTGCTGGACAGACCATCAGTATGACTTTGACAGAGGGATCACGGTTCATACACAGAACAAAGATACTGTTTATAAGAGCGGAGACATCACGGCGGCAGCCGGCGGACCGGCATGGGAAGATCTGACTGCAGAAGGACTGAAAGAATTTATTAAGGACAAGGGAATTACAGGTCCGTTTTACTATCTTTATGATACGAAAGATCAGAATCCGTTTTATGTAAGTGAAGCGGATACACCCGATGAACCAGAGTTTAAGCAGATGGCTGTTCTGGTGCTTCCTTTTGATTCATCAGACGGATGGACCGGAAGGGAGAAGCAGCAGGCACTAAAGGTGAAATATTTTACCGGCTTAAACCTGCATGGCCTTAGTGTGGATGAGTATCTGCTGAGGGTTCAGGCAGATGAGAACCTGAATCCTGAGATTACAAACAGGGCCGCATTGCTTTGGCATAATAAAGGCGGTGTGGGACCCGGACCAGCTCTCCCGGAAAACATCACATGGGATAAGACGGGAACCTCCAATGTAAAAGCCATGACTAAGAAAGCGGTGTCTTATAATGAGAAGACCCAGGAGCTTAGGTGGCGGCTGGATGTCAACCGGTATGGTGCCAGTCTGAAAAATGTAATGATAGAAGATGAGCTGCTTAATGAGTATGATCTGAATGCAGACAGTGATCTTACGATCAATATAAGAAAATATAACCAGACGACGCTGACGGAGGAGAGCGGTTCTCCTGCTGTACTGAAAAAGGTGAAAAGTGAAAGTGATCTGTTTCCCGGAACCTATATGATCTCGGAAAATGCAGGCAGAAAAACAGTCAAGATTTCACTCGGCGATCTGGTGTCCTGGGAAAATGGGATGGCCACACATTATTATTGTGTCCTTGACTTTCAGCTGAAATTGAAAGATCCCCAATATCTGGCTGAGCAGACAGATGGAAAGGAAATTAAGAATGGGGCCAGGATCCAGGCGGTATTAAATGAGAAACCATTTGAGGATACTGCACAGGGAACGATTCAGATCCCCAACCGATTGATCGATAAGACAGCTGTGGGAAGCTACAACTATAAGACGCATAAGCTGAAATGGCAGATCAAGATAAACCCAAACAGGCTGCCCATCAAAGATGCTAAGATCACAGATACGCTGCCTGTTGGCATACAGTGGTCAGAGCTCACAGATATCAAGAAGGATGGTCAGTCTTTGGCGAAAGATCAGTGGGCAGCAGTGATCAGTGGTCCTCAGACAGCTTTGCCAAGTACGGTCTTGGGAGAGAAGACCACCATTCAGTTTAAGAATCCAATCGAAGAGACTTACACATTTACCTTTGAAAGCGATGTGACTGATGAGTGGATAAAAGACAACCTGATCGGTGAGGATGGTAAGGCCAGGGATGGAAGTGTTATAAATACGGTACAGCTGGACGGGGAAATTTATGGACAGAGTATCTCGAATGCAATGGATACGGCAGAGCATAAAGTCGGTCATATGAATGTCGGAAAATCCGGTGTATATCATAAGGATGAGGGGACGATCACATGGACAGTCCTGATGAACGTGGACAAGGCTGATATCAGCGGAATGCATCTGGTGGAGGATATGACCGCAAATTCTCAGACACCCGGAAGGCCTGATATTCATGAATTAGACATGGATTCTATTAAAGTAGAAAAGGTCAGCCTTGATGATGCCGGGAATGTGGCGGAAGATCCTCAGGCCCAGACGGTGCCAGATCCGGATCTGCGTACGATAGCTCCGGGGGCACAAAAAGGAGATCTGCCGGATGTAAGAGGATTTGCATTTTATATCCCGGAGGGAGCAGCAGATCACAGCACCTATCGTATTACATTTACGACGGAGCTGCTGGCAGGCGCACCGACAGGGAAGCTCATCGAGAACAAGGTGTACCTGAAAAATAAGAACGACGGGGTATATGACGAAAGCGACACCAGTGACGGTGGTTATGGCGGAGATTTTGACGCGGATCATATGGTGACTAAGAGCACACGTCCGAAAATAACAATGACAAAGGCGAGCAGTAACAGTGTGGATCTGAATGTTCCGGATGCAAAGCTTTTACTGCAGGACGCAGACTTTCAGCTGACAGCATATACATTTGATGCGGATACTGTCGGGAAGTCGATCAAGCTGAAAGCAGAGACAGGCAGATATAACAAAATCAGGACGACCAAAGAGGACGGCGATGCGCTGTTCTTAAATATCAAAGCAAAGTCAAGTACTGACGAGCCATTGATCTATAAATTGGAGGAAACGAAAGCACCTTCCGGTTACAAAGTGACAGAACCAGTATATATCATATACTCAGAAGGGACCATAGACTATTCTGGTTTTACAAAGATTCAGGAAACGGCAGGGAAGGAAGAAGAATTAAGCCTGGATTCTAATTATTTTGTGCGTAAAGCCGCGTCAAGCGACTCGAAAGAGACAACAGCGGCACTGACATTGAAGGATAAGCCGCTGGACAGCAGCTTTACTTTCGGAAAGAAGACGGCCGACGGTATCACCTATGACAATACGGGGAAAGCAGCCTATACCTATGGAGGGATTCCTGCAGCAGGCAGCGTTGTGTTTAAGATCACTCCGGCTGGGAATCTAGAGGATAAGGTGAAAACGCAGTATGTAGCCAATGATGCCTCAGGGAACTTTACGATTCAGAATCTGGATCCAGGGAACTATAAACTGACAGAGGCAGCATCTCCTGAGAATTTCTCCATCGAAGCAGAATACCAGCTGACAGTGACGATCAATGATTCAGGAGACTATGAGTATGAGATCAAAGGGAATCCAAATCATAATACAGAGCTGGGGACAGAAAGTAGATCAGGAAAACAGGAGATCAGAAATGGTTATTTGCTGGGCAGCTTTTCCTTCAGGAAACAGATCCAATATGAAGACAGCCCAAAAGAAGGAACGAATCCGAACTCGAATGCAGAAGATCTGAGCGGTGTCGCATTCCAGCTGAAAAGTACCAAAATAGCAGGGAAAGAAAATGACACTTTCGTTAAGACTGTGACATCAGGCGCAGGCGGGAAAGTTGAGTTTACAGATGTTCCGGTCGGAGAATATACTTTAACAGAGGGGACTTTAAATAACGGGAACTTTGAAGCAAAAGTAACGGGATATATAAAGAGGGATGCCGTGAAGGTGATCGTAAAGGAGACAGAGGACAAAGAAACGATTCTGGGAACCGACAATGAGACCACATATTACGGAAAAAAAGCAGTGGCCGAGTACCAGAAGATGGATTTTGCAGCGGATATACCGGATTTTATCCAGAATGATGTATATTCGAATACTGCTGTTGAGGGAACGATTTCTTTTACAAAGCTGACAGATGCAAAAGCAGTGGGACTTGACGCATTTAATTCCAGCACCTCAGTCTTACCAGGGGCCCAATTCGGATTATACCGTAAGATCGGGACCAAGACTGCGGAGGCACCTACATATACAGCTGTTTCCGGGAATGATGGGGCGGTTCGATTTGAAAATGTAGAGTATGGTGATTATGTATTAAAAGAAACGGATACTCCGAGCGGTTATAAAACGATCGAACCGATCGAAATCAAACGTACGGATTTGAACGTGAGTTCAGATAACAAAAGCTTCTCTTACACTGTGACGGGCGCGGATGCACAGCAGGGCGAAGTTAAGAACAGCCTGAATGCTTATTCCGTCAAATTCAGTAAAAAAGATCAGGACGGGAATCCGCTGGCAGGAAAAGAATTTTTCATTTACCGCCGTAATAGTCAGGCGATCCAAACGGATGGTGCAGGCTTAGAAGTGGATGCAGGTACAGCGGATAAGTATTATCAATATCAGCCGTTGACAAAAACATCTCAGACAGATGCGATAACAACACCTGCAACAGATGAAAATGGAATTTTGAAGTTAGAGAAATTACCTTATGGTGACTATCTGCTTGTGGAAAACACGTTAGGAGGGAATCTTCAGGATAATTATGGGAAACCAGCGATCCACATCTCCATCACAGACGACGCTTCAGAAGCGGTTTCAGTGAATATGACACAGAATTTTGACGGTGAATTACAGAAAGACCATTATGATGGCTTTACGCCGATCATGGCAGGGCGTTGGACACAGGTAAAGGCAGAGACAGACGGAAGCTATCCTATCGTTAATAATCTTCAGCATTTTTTCATCCAGGTTCAAAAAGTGGCAGGTAATGAAAATACCGCCGGAAAATTGGAAGCAGAAGAGAACGAGCAGGGGATGAAAAAAGCGTTGGAAGGTGCCAGATTTGAGATTTATGAAGGCAGTGAGGTGAAAGGGACACCATATCTCACTTTAGAGACGAACAGCAAAGGGCAATTTGAGGCGGATGCAGAAGGGGCATACCAGGATGCACGTGACCCGGGGGTCTCTAAGCATCTCTGGGTAGGACAGGACTATACCATCAGGGAAACAGCCGCACCGGATGGGTTTGATATCGTTTCTGGCACAGGCCTGGCAGCAGCCGTCAAGGGAACAAAGGCCAGTCAGGGAGATACCTTCTATGTATGGAGAGAGAAAAATTCTACGGATGCAGATCTGGTAGTCGCAGACAAAGAGGAGCGAAACAAGGACAAGCTGTTTGTAAATGCTTACAGCCGCGGTAATATCACACTGACCAAAGTGGATGCAAAGGATGAGAGTATCACGATAGAGGGTGCCGAATTCCTGCTGAAAGAGACAGAAGGGAAGAATCAGGGGAAAGCCGCTGCTATTTTGAAAGATTCCGGAGATGGAAGATATACGCTGGCACCAGTACCTGACACTATATCTGACCGTATAGAAGTAAAAGAGATGAAAGGCGGTATAGAGGCCAATTATCTTTATAATGCGGGGACAGAAGAAAAACCGGATTATCGGATACTGACTGGGAAGTATGATATTGAAGAAACAACAGTACCGGAAGGCTATGAGAAAGCACAGAAGATCTGCGAGGGTGATACGGATTCAATAGAGGTTGGAGTATCAAAAAGCCGTGATGTCAGGATCACACTAAAGGAAACTCCAGTGAGCCTTGAGATCAGGAAAAGGGCTGCGGATACGAAGGTGGATCTAAACGGAGCCAAGTTTACAGTAAGAGGAAAGTTTAAGGACGATAAGAATCAGACAGACGCAGTAAAAACGCTGGAACAGGCAAATCTTGAGAGGGCATTCCTGGCAGGGGAGACCTATACGCTTCATGAGGAAAGTGCTCCCGCCGGATTCCTAGCAGGCGCAGATGTTCAGATCCGGTTTAACGAAAAGGGAGAGGTTCAGATCATATCTCCGCCAGAAAATTGTCCGGCCAGGTTAGATCCTGACGACAATGAGAAGCAGACGCTGATCTATGAGGATGAACCGCTTGAGATCAAGCTTCGTAAAGTAGATGAATCCGATCATCCATTAGAAGGGGCTGTCTTCGAATTAGAGGGAACGTTTGTCAGGGATGGAGTGCTTGAGACAGCTCCCGGAAAACTGACCGTGACCAGCACAGGGGAAGACATTTCATTTACAGAATCGTTGAATAAGATGCTGAACACAACAGGAATGAATCTTGCTCAGGGACAGATCTACACATTGACAGAGACAAAAGCTCCTCAGGGGTATATCCGGGAGAAATCTTCTGTCCGGTTTATCGTGAATCAGGATGGTACGATATCAGAAGCAGACCAGAGCGCATGGGAGGCTACCGGCTACCGTATCGTAAAGGAAAAGGATCAGGCAGTTGTAGTTCAATTAAAGGATGAGCCAATCGTATTCTCCTTAAAGAAGACAGCAGAATCCGGGGAAGCACAGGAAGGGGTAGAGTTTACCATAACCCCCAAGAACGGAAGCTCTTTTATGGATGCAGATAAAAACGTTTTAACGCTTACCACGGGTGCGGATGGAACTGCGAAGCTTTCCAACCAGTTAAAGCATGGAAATAGGTATACCATACATGAAGAAAAAGCGTTGGCAGGATATTGTTATGCAGAGGATTTCGAGATTGCTGTGGACGAAGATGGTGTTGTAAAAGTGGGAGATACCGTGGTGACGGCTGACCAGCCATATCCGGTCGTGGATCAGGCATTGACAATCCGGATCGTCAAGAAGGATGATGCAGGTCAGAAGATTCAGGGAATTGGGTTCACATTGACGAAAGACATGAGCAGTTTAGG
Organism: Faecalicatena sp.; assembly: GCF_058819085.1. Taxonomy (NCBI): domain Bacteria; kingdom Bacillati; phylum Bacillota; class Clostridia; order Lachnospirales; family Lachnospiraceae; genus Faecalicatena; species Faecalicatena sp. Next base: position 93,027 of record NZ_JBZUUL010000013.1, on the reverse strand, counting down.
GCAGTCATGGAGCCTGAGATCAAACGCAGACGGTGTGTTAGAGGTAATAGATAGTAAAGGCAGTAAAACAGCGGAGCTGGCAAGTGTTTTAGAGGCAGGTCAGAGCTATCTGCTGACCGAAAAGACAGAACATGCATCCCCATATGTGGCGCTCAAAGCACCAGTGAAGATCCATTTAAGCCGGGACGGCAGAATTGTGAAGGAGAGATTAGATACAGAAAATACAGAGCTTGCAGGCCGGCTGACATTAGATGAGACCGGACAGACACTGGAGATTAGAAATGACAGGACCAGCCTAAGCATCAAAAAGGTAGATGTAAGCGGTCAGTTACTGCCGGGCGCAGAGCTTGGCATCTACAGTGATGACCAGGGAGAGGCCGGAAAGCTTGTTGAGTTAAACAAAGTGAAACTAAAATGGATCAGTGAAGCAGACAAGACATATACACTGCGCGGTCTTCCGACAGGTATTTACTGGATAAAAGAAACAAAAACACCGACAGGATATGTGACAGCAGAACCAATTCAGTTTGAGTTAAAGAGTGATGACACGATCCAGATCATGAATAATCAGGGAACCGTAAACAAAAATACCATCACTATGACAGATGATGCGGTTGTGGGAGCATTTACACTGGTGAAGAATCAGGCCGGAACCAATAGTGCAGTGAAGGATGCGGTATTTGCCCTGTATCAGCAGACAGGAGAAGCTGTGTCGCAGGCAGATGTGCTTCTGGCAGAAGGAATCACAACTGGAGCGGACGGAACATGGAGTTCGAAGGATTCAATGATCCGGCGAAAGGACGATGCGACCAGGATGCTGAAAGACGGCCTTGGTTATGGCAGATATTATCTGAAAGAAATGAGTACACCGGACGAATATCAGCTGGATACAGCACCGATTCCATTTACCATCGAAGGGAAAGCAGACGGTGATGTGATAAGCCAGCCGGATATCAAGACCGTCAAGGCAGAAAATGAGGTCTATCTCAGAGAACTCAAGGTTCAGAAGCAGGATCAGGAAGATCAAAGAGCACTCTCAGGCGCAGTATTCAGCCTGACACGGATCAAAGACGGAAAGGGTAATGAAGTGAACGAACCTGCCTGGGAGGCAGCCACTGACACGGAAGGAACCGCAGCGTTTACGATTACGAGGAAGGGCACTTATCGTCTTGCCGAGATCAAAGCTCCGAACGGATATGTGGATGCATCCGGCGAGAAGCCAGTATATGTGAAGGAATTTACGGTAGATGATCAGACCGAAGCGTCAGTCATGTTAGAGGCAGATACAACGAAGAATGTTGTCGCCAACGAACGCAAGACGGGAACACTGACACTGACTAAGCAGGACGGACTGGATGAAGAAAAGCTGGACGATGTAGGTTTTACACTTTTTAGGAAGGATGAAGAAAACAATTTCCAGAAAGAAGGAGAATTCTTCACCGGAAAGAATTACAGCAGGACAGCCAGTGAGGAGTGGAACGAACAGCCGGGTGAAACAGGTGAGCTTAACATCAGCGGACTGTTATGGGGAGAATACTATATCGAAGAAACCTCCCCGCTTAATGGTTACGTGACCAATGATACGAAGTATGAATTTACCATCGGAAGATATGAGTCCGAGATCGTGCTGCGTGTGGATCAGGGTGTGATCACAAATACACAGACTAAGATCCGGTTCTCAAAGGTGGGAATTTATAACGAAAGCTGTTCTGATCCGGTCATCGGCGCACCGTCGCCGGATGCGGCCCAAATCATGGAAGGTGTGACATTTACAGCCTATACAGACCCGGAAGCCTTAGAAGACTCCAAAGTGGCAGAGGCAGTCAGTGATACAAACGGCGAGGTAATATTTAAGAAGTTACCGGTCGGAACCTATTATATCAGAGAGACTCTACTTCCGAAGGAGGCTGTCGAAGCACATTACAAGCTGGACGAAAAGATCTATATGGCAATACTCGATAAAAACGGCCAGTTTGCCGGATTAAAGCTGTCGGACGGATCAGAGGCGGCGAATAATACAGTGGTCAATGATGTGGAGCGTACGGATATCGTAATCGAAAAGGTAGATGAAAAGAATCCGGACCGGAAACTGCCGGGATCAACATACGGTCTGTTTAAACGGGTTTCTGATGTGAAAGGTATGTTAGGAGCGGCAAGAGCCGAAGGAATACAGGACGAAGAAACACAGACAGAAGAGTCCGGTAAGGAGGAATGGATACAGATCGCACAGGCTGTGACAGACGAGAAGGGAATCCTGAGATTTACCGGAGTCCTGATGGATACCGAATATCAGGTCCGTGAGCTGATCGCGCCGGATGGCTCTTATGTATCCGGTAAACCATTGACGATCCGGTTTAAAATGGAGAACGGGGATGCGGTGATCCAGTCATATGATGATGGAGAAGGTACGACCATGGTAGATCCTAAGACCGGGAAGATCGTCTGGAGGGAGCCTCAGGTAGAGGTAGAATTCTCCAAGAAGGATGAGCAGGGCAGCCTGCTTGAAGGCGCCAGCCTTGAAGTGCAGGACAGGGAAGGAAATGTCATCGAATCCTGGACCTCCCGGGCAGACCAGCCATATACTTCTTACGGGAAACTCGTAAGCGGAGAGATTTACCGTTTGATTGAGACTGAGGCACCAAAAGGATACGAGATCGCTAAGCCGGTGGAATTCACCATCCCGGCGGAAGCTGTGGGACCGAATGAGAACAAGGTGATCCAGGTTGAGATGATCGATAAGAAGATACCTAAGAAAGAGGAACCAGACAGGAAGCCAGGTGCGGATGAGAAGAAAGACAAACAGGATACTCCGGTAAAGAAGCTTGTCAATAAAGTTAAGACAGGAGATTATGCAAATATCTGGGGATACATCCTCATGCTGCTGATGGCAGCAGTGGTGATCACAGCAGCGGCGGTTTATAAGAAGAAACGGAAATAAAGAGTGAAAAAGGGACGTAAGCAATGATGATGGCTTATGTCCCTTTTTGGCTATAAATGCTAAAAGATAGGGCACTTTTTTCTTATTTATGGCATAATGCTCGCAGTTGGTGAGGTATTTTCGAGCCTACGAAGACATATACCTGAATCCTTAGCGAGGTATTTTACGAGCTTAGTATTTATGGTACAATATACCTAACATGATCTTCGTGCTAAGACACGGAAAAACAAGCGCATATCAAGGAGGAATGAGAATGGATGCAAGACTGGAACCACTATTTACCCCATGGAAGATCGGAAATTGTGAGATCAAGAACCGGATCGTGCTAACTTCTATGGGAGGAACAAACCTGTTAGGATGGATGGAGAAGCACCATTTTGACGAGAAGGGCGCCCGATTTATCATGGAGGTGGCTAAGAACAATGCCGGATTGGTGCTGCCGGGGTGCCAGCCGGTCTACAACCCTATGTTCGGACAGTGGCTGTATAAGAACAAGAAGATGTATGAGGATTTAAAGGCCTGGCTTCCTAAGTTCCACAAGACAGGCGCAAAGCTGTTTGTCCAGCTGACCGCAGGATTCGGACGATCCTTTACGATCAGCACGATGATGGAGACTCTTTACACAAACAAGCTCCTGCGCGTGGTTTCCAAGCCGTTCATGGATCTGGACAAGATCACGGCAACGGCAAGTCCGTCGCCGAACCGCTGGTCCGACAAGGTTCCCTCCCGGGAGCTGACTGTGGAGGAGATCCAGGAGTATGTAGCCGCATTTGCGAAGTGTGCAAGGCTTCTTAAGGATGCAGGTGTAGACGGCGTGGAGATCCATGCCGTGCATGAGGGGTATCTGCTGGATCAGTTTACTCTGAAATACGTGAACCACCGCACAGACCAGTATGGAGGCTCTTTTGAAAACAGGTACCGCTTCCCGGTGGAGATCGTGCAGGCGATCAAGAAAGAATGCGGAAAAGACTTCCCGGTATCTTTAAGATACAGCGTCCGTTCCATGACCAAAGGGTTCCGGGAAGGAGCGCTGCCGGGAGAAGATTTTACGGAAGCAGGAAGAGATATGAAGGAGTCTGAGAAGGCGGCAAAATATCTCCAGGATGCAGGCTATGACATGCTCAACTGCGACAATGGTACATATGACGCATGGTACTGGGCGCATCCGCCGATCTATATGCCGGAGAATTGTAACTTAGAGGATGTGGAGCATATTCGGAAGTTCGTGGATATCCCGGTTGTCTGCGCAGGACGGATGGATCCGCGTGTGGCTGCCGATTCAATTGCGGCGGGGAAGCTTGATGGTGCAGGATTCGCCCGTCAGTTCCTTGCGGATCAGGAATGGGTCACGAAGATGCTGGAGGGAAAAGAGGAGGATATCAGACCCTGTATCCTCTGCCATAACGGCTGTTTCAATATGTGTCATTATAAGGGCGTGCCGAATGACCAGGATCTTTCGGACAGCCTGCACCTTTCACGGTGTGCGGTAAATGCGGAGACGATGCAGTGGGACAAGCACTACATTCAGAAGACCTCCTCACCGAAAAAGGTACATATCATCGGGGGCGGCATCGGCGGCATGGAGGCGGCCAGAGTCTTAAAGCTTCGGGGACATGAGCCGGTCATCCATGAAAAGAGCGGTGTTTTAGGCGGTACCTTTATTCCGGCGAGTGCGGAGTCTTATAAGGATAAACTAAGAGACCTGCTTGCATGGTATGTTCGTCAGATGGACCTGCTTGACATCGAGATCCATCTGCATGATGATATTCATGATACAGGTCAGTTCGGACATGAGCCGGTGATCGTTGCAACCGGTGCAGCGCCGCGGCTTTTGAAAGGCGTGCCTGGACATGAGCTGATGATCGAGGCGTGTGATTATCTAAACGGCGCCAAGGTCGGTGAGACTGTGGCTGTGATCGGCGGCGGGCTGACCGGAAGCGAGATCGCATACGAGCTGGCATTAAAAGGGAAGAAACCGGTTATTATAGAGATGAAGGACGACCTGATTTCCCAGAAAGGGGTCTGCCTGTCTAACAGTTCTTATCTACGTGAGTGGTTTGCACTCCATGAGATTCCGGTTTATCTGGAAACTACATTGAAGGAGGTAAAAGAGGGGGCCATCATCTGCCAGACGAAGGATGGAAAAGAGATGGAAATACCATGCGATTCTGTCATTAGTTCCGCAGGATATATTTCCACTCCATTGGTGGATCAAAGAAAGAATACTTATCTGGTGGGAGACTGCAAAAAGGTGGGCAACCTAAGGACTGTGGTCTGGAGCGCATATGAGGCGGCAATGAAAATCTAAAGGGAGGCCAAAGAGTATGGGAGAGGTTAAAATGAAACTGTCGGATGAGCAGAACGCGATCCGAAATGGCAGTAAAGGCGAGGTTATGTCGAAGGTGATGGAGACGGTCATCCGTTATGGGGAATTATTCGGCGCAGAGTCTTTGGTGCCGATTACCAGTGAGTATAATCATCTGGTCACCTCCTTTGGATTAAAAGCACTGGGTCCGGTGTATGACCTGATGGAACAGCTGATCGATGCCGGGTGCGGCTCAATTCAGAAATTTACCGCAGACCCGCGGCCTCTGGATAAGAATGTGCCGAGTTCTTTTTTACAGAATTTTGTGTTTGATCATTTTATGTACACCAGGCAGGAGTTTTATGAAGACCAGCTAAAAAAGTTAGGACTGCTTGAAAAGGATGCATTTACGTGCACCTGCTATATGGACGAGGTGGGGAATACTCCCAAACAGGGGGATGTTCTTTCCTGGTCAGAGTCATCCGCTGTTGTCTATGCGAACTCTGTGCTGGGGGCAAGATGTAACCGGAATTCGGGAATCATTGATCTGATGGGTTCTGTCGTGGGATATGTACCATATTTCGGACTACTCACCGATGAGGGACGAAAGGCATCGTGGATCGTGGAAATCAAAACTACGAAGAAGCCGGAGGCACAGCTGCTGGGTTCCGCCATCGGAATGAAGGTCATGGAGGATGTACCATATATTGTGGGCTTAGATAAGTGGCTTGGGACTCTTGACGAGGATGCACGCACATATTTGAAGGATTTCGGGGCAGCCACAGCTTCAAACGGTGCGGTAGGATTGTATCACGTGGAAGGAATCACACCGGAGGCGGTGCAGCAAAAGAGAGGCCTTTTGAAAGAGAATCCGAAGGTCTATGTGATCGACGATGAGGAGCTTAAGCGTGTCTATGACAGCTATCCGGTGATCTGGAAAAAGAAAGATGCCAGGCCGAAGCTGTGTTTTATGGGCTGTCCGCATATGAGCCTGAATCAATTGATCAGCTGGACCGAAAAGGTAGAGCAGGCTTTGAAAAAAACAGGAAATGAGAAGGTAACGATCCCTACAGTATTTACTGCCGCTCCGGCTGTGCTGAAAAGGTTTGGGGAGACGCCCTACGCGTCAAGGCTTAAGAAGAGCGGTGTGATCGTCTCTTATATCTGTCCTTTAATGTATATGAATAATCCGTTAAGTACGAGCATGCCGGTTATCACATCCAGTAATAAGCTGCGGACATATACAAGTGCCAGATATTATACAGATGATGAGATTCTGGAACAGATAACAAGGTAAGTAAGGGGGGAGGATACGATGAAAGAATTTCAAGGAAGAGTTGTTACTCCGGGGAATGTGACAGCGCAGGCGCTGGTTTCCCATGGAGGCTTGAATACGCTGGCTTCGTTTCAAAAGGCACTGCAGTTCGGGGATAAGAAGGCAACCTGCGGGGATCAGAATAACCCGGATCTGTATGGAAAGCAGATGGCAGGGAAGGCCTTGTGCCTGCCCAGAACAATTGGTTCTACGACAGGGGGGCTGGTGCTGTACTGTGCTTGTTCCATGAAACGGCAGCCCGCATGCATGCTGTTTTCTGAACCGATCGATTCCCTGGCCGGGGCCGGTGCAATCTTAGCGGATGTGTGGCTGGAAGGTGTGAAGATGCCGGTGGTGGATTCTTTAGGGGAAGAATTCCTTCAATATGTGAAGGATGGAATGAAGGTTACTGTGAAAGAGGGAGGGATTGTGGAGGTAGAATGTTTGGTTATGAAGTGATAAAGTCATTGAATGATCTGGAAATGCTGGTGTACGATTACATCATGAAACATAAGCAGACGGTTGTCTATATGACCGTGCGTGAATTAGCCGATGCAGTCCATGTGTCTGCATCTACAGTGATGCGTTTCTGTAAGAAGGCCGGCTTTGATGGATATTCAGAGTTCAAAGTAAGGTTCAAGATGTATGTGGAAGAAGAGGCCAGACATCAGAATGTGGAAGACCTTCAGGAGCTGCAGGAATATTTTGATAAGGCAGGGACTACGTCCTTTCAAAACGCGGTATATGAGGCGGCTGACATTGTCAGGGCAGCGAAGCAGGTGATCTTTATAGGACTTGGAACATCCGGGATCCTGGGAAAGTATGGCGCCAGGTATTTCTCGAATCTTGGGAAATTCAGCCAGTATATTGAGGATCCATACTTTCCTGTACTGGGAGGAGTGGACGATCTGGTTGTGATCGCACTGTCTGTATCCGGGGAAACAGAACAGGTCATAGAGATGGTAAACCGGTTTAAGCAGAATCAATGTAAGATCATCAGTATCACAAACAGAAATTCTTCGACACTCGCGAAGATATCGGATTTTAATCTTTCCTATTACGTGATGGAAGCGGATATTGGAAACCATGTAAATATGACTACGCAGGTTCCTGTGATTTATCTGATAGAAGCAATTGGAAGACGGCTGTAATGGCGCGTGTGAACTGTAACATTTGTTCGAACAGGGGAAGATAAAAAAATGTAGTTTTCTTGATAAAATGGCTAAAATCTGATACACTAAAATTAGCTAAAGGAGGTGTTCATATGATTACTGCAACGGCAACTGCAACAGAAATGCAAAACAATTTTGGCAGATACCTGAATCTTGTGATGTCCGGTCAGGAGGTCATTGTGACAAAAAATGGCCGGGAGGTAGGGCGTTTTATTCCGAAAGATGCGACGGTGTCTTACTTGACGGATTCATTAACAGGTATTTTGAAAAACAGCTATGATCTGGATGAAGCGAAAGCGGAAAGGCTGAAGGAAAAGTATGAAGCTATTGATTGATGCAAATATACTGTTGGATGTTCTTCAAAACCGTGAACCGTTTGTACAGGCTTCTTCGGTTATCTGGAAATTGTGTGAGACAGAAAAAGCGAAAGGTTATGTTTCTGCATTGACATTTGCTAATTTGGTCTACATCATGAGGAAGGAACTTGATCCAGAGAAGATAGAGGAAACTTTACATGCGTTGTCTTTAATCTTTGAATTTGCGGATTTTAATGCTTCTGATCTTTTACGTGCCGCAGAATTAAACTGGGATGATTTTGAAGATGCGGTGCAGAGCGTAACTGCAGAGCGGATACATGCGGATTATATTATTACAAGAAATGTGAGAGATTTTATCAGGAGCAAAGTGGTTGCATTTACTCCGTCTGAGCTGATCGAAAGGATATGAACCAACAGATTCACAGTAAAGAGAAGAGAGAATATAACAGACTACTCCATGCGGGGCAGTGTGAGTCATTTGGACCACACTGCCCTGTATCATTTATGACAATAGAAAGTTCGCGCAGGCATGATTTCTATTGTTTTACATAAAAGCCGGGAATATAGGTAAGATATAGATTAGTTTTCCAGACACACCCTGTACCAGAAATGGAACAAATTCTTTCTATCTCGTACATGTTACAGGATCGGATATTTTGTAGATATGGAAAAATAAAAATGCTACAATGCCCTCAGAAAAAAAACTTGAACGAAAAAGGAGAGAGATGAGATGGCTATTGACTATCGCAAAACAGCGGGTGAATTAGTAAAAGAGCTTGGCGGAAATGAAAACATTACCAATGTTACGCACTGTGCGACAAGACTGCGATTCATTTTAAAAGACGAGTCGGTCGTGGATAAGGATAAGGTCGCAAAGATTGCAGGTGTCATCACGACAGTACAGGCCGGGGGCCAGTTCCAGGTGGTGATCGGAAATCACGTGAAGGATGCATATGGATTTGTGACACAGCTGGTGACCATCGATGAAGATGCAAAAGATAAGGGCGGACAAAAAGCCGGGGTATTCAGCAGGATCGTAGATGTGATCTCGGCTATTTTCGCCCCATTCCTTTATACCCTGGCAGCCTGCGGTATCCTGCAGGGAATCCTGGGTATCCTGGTGGCAGTGAACGCCATCGACACGACAGGAGGAACTTATCAGATCCTGAATTTTATTTCCTGGACGGCGTTCACATTCCTTCCGGTATTGATCGCTGTGACTGCATCGAAGAAATTCGGCATGAATACATTTATCGCAGTGGTCATTGCATGTGCACTGGTCTCACCGGATTATATCGCCATGGTCAATGCAGGGGATTCGATCCGGTTTCTGGGGCTTCCGGTACAGCTCTTAAGCTACACATCCTCGGTTATACCGATCATTTTAGCGGTCTGGGCAGCATCTTATGTGGAGCGGTTTTTTGAGAAACGTCTGCCCCTGGTTGTAAGAAACCTGTTCACACCGATGTTCACGATCGCCATCATGGTTCCACTTACGCTGCTGGCATTCGGCCCCATTGGAAATACGATCGGCGGCGCGATCGGAGGAATCTACAATACACTTTACGATCTCAGCCCGATCGTGGCCGGAATTGTGGTCGGTGGTCTCTGGGAGGTGCTGGTGATCTTCGGCGTACACTGGGGGATCACACCGGTTACCGTTGGAAACTATGCAGCCCTCGGATATGATACCTTTACCGGCTTACAGGCAGCAGCCGTATTTTCACAGGCCGGAGCGGCACTGGGGGTATTCTTAAAAACAAAGGATAAGGAAATGAAAGGTGTGTCAGCATCCGCGGCACTGACCGGACTGTTTGGAATCACAGAGCCGGCGATCTACGGTGTAAACTTGAGGCTGAAAAAGCCGATGATCTGCGGCTGTATTGCAGGTGCGGCAGGCGGAGCCATCGGCGGCGCGTTCCATGCGGTATCCTGGGGCTATAATATGCCTGGGATCGCCACACTTCCGGCATATTTTAAGGCAGGGCATATGACACAGTTCATCGGACTTTTAATTTCTATTGTAGTGGCATTTGTGTTAGGAGCTGTATTGACATATATCGTCGGATTCAAAGAAGAGGAAGCAGACTCTGTGACAGAGAAGAATCCGGCAGAAACGGCAGAATCTGTGATTGTGGAAGATCAGGCAGAACCTGTCATGGCGGAGCATCCGGCAGAGAGAAAAGCGGGTGAAGTCTTTGAATTTGTTTCTCCGGTTACAGGAATCGTGATCCCGGTAAAAAATGTCAGGGACGAAGCCTTTGCATCCGAAGCCATGGGAAAGGGCGTCGGGATCCAGGCAGAAGAGGGAAAAGTATATGCACCCTTTGACGGAACAGCAGAAGCTGTTTTCCCTACCGGACATGCCGTGGGGCTGACCGATGCAGACGGGAATGAATTCCTGATCCATATTGGGATTGACACAGTGAAATTAAACGGACAGGGTTTTACGGTCTATGTGAAGCAGGGGGATGCCGTGAAAAAGGGAGATCTGCTTGTGGAATTTGACAAAGACGAAATTGAAAAAGCCGGATATGACAGCACGGTCATTTACATTCTGACGGACGCTGACAAAAAGATTGAAATCGCAGAAGGCAGGCATGAGGCACTGTCTGACACTGTGATCAGAGCAATGTAGGAGGGAAACTTATGCGTACATTACCAGACGATTTTATGTGGGGCGGTGCTGTTGCCGCCCACCAGGTCGAGGGCGGATGGAACAAAGGCAAAAAAGGCGTGAGCATCGCGGACGTACTGACTGCAGGGGCACATGGAGTGGACCGTAAAATAACGGACGGCGTTCTGGACGGATACTATTATCCGAATCATGAGGCATCCGATTTTTACGGACATTACAAAGAGGATATCAAGCTGCTGGCAGAGATGGGGTTCAAGTGTTTCCGCACCTCCATCGCATGGACCAGGATCTTCCCGAATGGAGATGAGGAATTGCCCAATGAAGAGGGGTTAAAGTTCTATGACGATCTGTTTGATGAGCTGTTAAAATACCAGATCCAGCCGGTTGTGACACTGTCTCACTTCGAGATGCCATACCATCTGGTAAAAGAGTACGGCGGATGGAAGAACCGTAAGGTAATCGATTTTTTTGTGAACTATTCTCTTACGGTTATGAAGCGGTATCAGAAGAAAGTAAAATACTGGATGACATTTAATGAGATCAATAACCAGAAGAACTATAAATATCCGTTATTCGGCTACACCTGTTCCGGGGTGATCTTCAATCAGGAGCCGAACCCGGAGGAGTGCATGTATCAGGTCGTACACCACGAATTAGTCGCAAGCGCACTGGTGGTGAAGGAGGGACATAAGATCGATCCTGATTTTAAGATCGGCTGTATGATGGCATGTGTGCCGCTGTATCCCTATTCCTGTAACCCGGACGACATGATGTTTTCCGTGGAAGCGATGCACGATCGATTTCTTTTCGGGGATGTCCATGTAAGAGGCAGATATCCTTCTTATGTGTGGCCGGAGTGGGAGCGAAAGGGGATCCATGTGGAAATGGAGCCGGAGGATGAAAGGATACTCCGGGAAGGAACCGTAGATTATGTTGGTCTCAGCTATTATATGACAAATGCTGTAAAGGCAGATGCCGCGGCAGAGGGCAATGGAGTCGATGGTTTTCCGGGAAGCGTGCCCAACCCTTATGTAAAAGCAAGCGACTGGGGCTGGCAGATCGATCCGGTGGGACTTCGTTATGCACTGAACCTGTTATATGAGCGTTATCAGATTCCACTGTTCATCGTAGAAAATGGCTTTGGTGCGATCGATCAAGTAGAAGAGGATGGAAGCATCCGTGACGATTACCGCATCGAATATTTAAAAGCCCACATCGAAGAAATGAAGAAAGCAGTCATTGAAGATGGTGTGGACTTGATGGGGTATACTCCATGGGGATGCATCGACTGCGTGTCCTTTACCACCGGAGAGATGAAGAAACGATATGGCTTCATCTATGTGGACCGGGATAACGAAGGAAAGGGAAGCCTAAAGAGGCTGCGGAAAAAATCGTTTTATTGGTATAAAAAAGTGATCGAGACGAATGGAGAAGAACTGGAATAAAAAGCAGAAGTGAAGGGGCCGGTGTACTAATTTACGTTAGTGCGCCGGCCCTGATTTTGCTGCAGCCGGGGAGTCGTTTATTTAATTATTTACGATATGTCACATTTGTTGATTTCAATCAAACAGCCATATATAATACAGTCAAAATAAGGATCAGGAAAGGATGGTGTATATAAATGAAGCAGACGGTCAGGAGGGATGAACATGCGTAAATGGATTTCGGTATTCTCACTTATGCTGCTGCTGATCACATGTCTTACCGGATGCTCAGAGCTGGGCAGCGGGCTGATCAGGGAACTGGAAGATCACGAAGACGGGATAAAAAGTGAGCTGGAAGAATTGAAAGAAGGTTTCAGGGAGGAACTCAATGACTGGGCCGGATCAATCAGCAGATATTCGATCACAAAAGATCAGGATCTGGCAGGAAAACGGGAACTTGGCGCAGATGATTACGTTGGAAATTATGAAGCTGAGTATCATCAGTTTCATGGAACGGAATATCTTTTCGGCGGTACTTCTGTAGATCGTGAGCAGGGAAATGCCTTGAAAGTAACGTACTCACTTACGATCCGATCCGGTAAGGCAGCGTTATACTGGCTGGGCAGTCCAAAAGAGCATATTATTTCCGGGGATAAAGAGATACATACAATTGCAGAAGTAAATGGGAGTGATGTCTACGAGTTTACGATGTCCCCGGGAGATAATTTTATAGTTATAGAAGGCGATAACTTTACAGGAAGTCTGTCATTGAAAGTGGGGGAATGATATGAAAATTTTATTTTTACTGTTATTTTTCTTTTTGATATTTATATTGATCCTTACCTTTTTGCTGAGTCATAAAATCACTTTGGGAATCATCGCTGCGATCATTATTCTCAGCATGATAAAAAAGCGGCAGAAAAACTCGGATTAGCATAAGAGCGGACCGTGGGTGTCCGCCTTATCTGTCTTTGGAGAATAAATATCAGCATTGATCGGCTTCTTTTTTATGCAACTGCACAAATGAGGTACAGGAATCCGCATGATTTTTTAACTGTATGCACATGGAACTTTACTTTTAGAATTTATATAATAAATAATGAATATCAAAATGAAGAAAAATGGTTCCATGATTAGAATAATGGAAAATGAGGGAGAAAAAGTATGCAGTTAACAAAAGAGATGAGAGATCGATTGACGAAAAAAAGATGGAGTGTTCTGATTGCAAGCTGTCTGATCAATCTTTGCATTGGTTCGCTCTATGCATGGAGTGTTTTTTCAACACCTATGGCAGAATATTTAACACAGATCGGGGCAAAGGCGGTAACAGCAGGTGATCTGGCTATTGTTTTTACCGTAGCCAATTCAGTTGGACCTGTGACACTGATTTCCGGTGGATTTTTTAATGATAAATTTGGACCTAAGTGGGTTATTTTTGCCGGCGGGATCTTATTTGGATCAGGTATGTTCCTGTCAGGCCTGGCCTCTGGCAGGGGAATGCTCCTGGTGGGATATGGACTTGGCTGCGGACTTGGAATGGGACTTGTCTATGGATGTACGATCAGCAATTCTGTAAAGTTTTTTCCCGATAAAAGAGGTCTGATCGGTGGAATTGCAACAGCATCCTACGGGATCAGTTCGGTGTTGATCCCTCCGATTGCAAATGTATTCATTGAAAAAATGGGGGTAACAAATACCTTTCAGATTTTTGGCGTCGCATTTTTACTGATCGTGTGTATTGGGGCATTCTTTATCGTGCAGTGCCCGGAAGGCTTTATGCCGGCCGGTTTTGAGCCTGTACAGGCAGAGTATACAGCTGCAGTTGAGACAAGGGATAAAAACTGGAAACAGATGCTTGCAGATCCTATCTTTTATGTAATGATCATTATGATGACAAGCGGGGCTGTTTTCGGCATGATGACCATCTCACAGGCATCGCCGATCGCTCAGAATATGATTGGAATGCCGGTTGCCTCTGCGACGATCGCTGTATCTGTCCTTGCATTGTTCAACGCGGCAGGGCGGGTAATGGCAGGATTTGTATCGGACATTATCGGGAGAATTAACACACTTACCGTAATGCTGGTTCTTGCAGCGTTTGGATTACTTTTACTTCTCTTTTCAGGGGAAGGAGACGTTCTGAAATTCTATATCGGCATTTCCATTATCGGACTTTGCTTTGGCTCTTTCATGGGGGTATATCCAGGATTCACGGCGGACCAGTTTGGTGCAAAAAATAACAGTGTGAACTATGGGATCATGTTCATCGGATTTGCGGCAGCAGGTTATATCGGGCCGACACTGGTAAGCAAAGTGTATGCAGCAGATCTAAGCTACCACAGGGCGTTCCTGATCGCACTGGGACTGGTAGTGGCCGGCCTGGTATTGTCAGGAGTGTACCGGAGATTGAACCGGCATGACAGATGAGAAAGTTGTGCCGGTGAAAAAAACGGATCAGTTTTTTTACTCTGGAACGGAACAGATCATAATGGAAAATAAAAAAGCAACCGGGTTTTGCACTGTCAATTCCCGGTTACTTTTTATTCATGACAATAGAAAGTTCGCGTAAGCGTGCTTTCTATTGTTTGAGCTTTAGGAGGAGGCACGGTCAGGTGCCCCCTTAGATCATGTGGAGGAAGTTGAAAGCTATGATCATGATTGATCAAGCACTCCATCCATAAATTCAATGATCCCGGCCTCTACCTCATTCTTTATGGCAGCATAGTTATGTATTTCATGACGATAACCGGAATACACTTTTGTTGTAACCTGATGCCCGGTCTCACACAGCCAGTTTGAGACTTCATAGATTCCCTTTCCATATTCTCCGACCGGATCCTGGTCCCCGCCGATATTGTAGATCGGAAGTGCTTTCGGTACTTTTTCGGCCCACTGCGTGCCTTTGATCGCCTCCATCATCTGTGTGAAATCATACAGAGAGCGGTTGCTGGCTGGCCTGGTGAAAGCATCGAAGGGATCCTCTGCATGGTCACGCTGTACATATGGATCTGCGCAGATCCATTCATTTCCGATCGTAACTTCTCCACAGCGTTCACACATCCAGCCCATCAATGCACCGGTAAATTCAGGATTAGATTCCAAACCGTGCCCTTCCTCACAGATCTTCTTTAAAAGCTCTGCCGTCTCTTTTGCCCCGCGGAAGGTGCCCGTAGTTCCGCAGATCGTGATCCCGGCAAGCTCCTCCCCATATTTAGCAGCGTAGTCCCTGGTAATAAAAGACCCCATACTGTGTCCGAACAGAAAATATGGAAGCCCTGGATATTTCCCGCATACCAGTTCTTTCAAAGTATGTTCGTCCTCCATCATTGTGTGGAATCCGGTATCGCCCCAGTCACCCCATGCATCATTCACCATGGCGGTTTTGCCGTGCCCCACATGGTCATCGGCGGCAACGATATAACCGGCCTCCATGAAACTGACGATCATGTGCAGATACCTTCTGGAATGCTCACCAAAGCCGTGGATGATCTGGACGATTCCCTTTGGTTTGGAAGCGGGAACATAGATCCAGCCCTGGACTTCATCTCGTTTGTTGTAGGATGGGAAACTAACCTCATGTAACATAATAGCACCTCCGTTTTTTAGGATAAGATTTATATTACTTTCATTGTAGGGGGTAGGGCAGGCAGTGTCAAATAGAATCTCGAATAGAATCTTGAGATTGGCAGTAATTGCACTACGTTCCCCCAAGTGCTATAGTAAAAACAAACGAGAACAAAACAGAGGATCCAATAAGCAGGATGCTTTCAAAGGAGTATGATAGTATGAGTCAGGAAAATCAAACCTGGAAGGAAAAGAAATATTCCTTCTTCAGTCACAGGGAATGTGAGTATTTTCCCTGTCACAAAACGAGTGACCCCGAAAATTTTAACTGCCTGTTCTGTTACTGTCCGTTATATGCACTGGGCGACAGATGCGGAGGTAATTTTCAGTATACGGAAAAAGGCGTAAAGGATTGTACAAACTGTCTTCTGCCGCATAGGAGGGAGAACTATGGGTATGTAACAGGAAAATATCAGGAGATCAAGGAAGTTGCCATGCGGGAACGCAGGGATATCAAAAAACGGTGACCACGTTGTCATTTACACAAAGAAGTATCACCGTGAGAACATCAAAGGCTCATAATATAAGATGGAGGTGCATAAAATGGGTACAGCCAGGATAAGCAGATTACAGATTTTTGAAGAAAAGAAGAAACCAGGCAGGCAGACAGAGACGGTCCGAGTTATAAAAAACAGAGGCATCGCCGGGGATCTGCACTGTATGGATGAGAGTAAGCAGATCAGCATCATGACGGAGGAGGCCTGCCGTTTTTTGGAAACGGAGGAGATAAAGGGGCTTTGTTTTCCGAGATTTAAGGCAAATCTGGTTATGGAAGGACAGATGAAACTGGAGGTCGGGGATCGGATCAGTATAGGCAGCGCAGTTCTTCAGGTCACAGGCAGAAAAGGTCTATGCTTCGATGAATGCAGGCGCCGCCAAAAGGGGATGGACTGCCTGCTTAAGGAATCCTGTTTCTATGCATCTGCTCTTGAGGGGGGAGAAATCCATACAGGTGATCTTTTGGAAAAAGTGGTGACCAGGGATTCTGATGTCCGTAAAGAGGAGGGGGATGCTGATAGAATGAAGGATCGGAATGTTTCTGACTACGTCTGGGAGCGATACACAAGGCAGATGATGGTGCCGGGCATGGGAAGAGAAGCCCAGGAGCGCCTAAAGGAGTCCTCCGTTCTGGTGGTCGGTGCAGGAGGGCTGGGCAGTCCTGTACTCACCGCGCTTGCAGAGGCAGGGGTGGGCCGTATCGGCGTGATGGACGCAGATGTGATAGAATTAACGAATTTAAACCGTCAGTATCTGTATACCCCGGCGGACATTGGGAAGAAGAAGGCCGCCTGTGCAGGTGCGTGGCTTAAGAGATTCCGGCCGGATCTTGAGGTACAGGTCTGGGAGGAGCGTTTGACACAGGAGAATGGTCCCAGGATCCTTATAGATTTTGACCTGGTGATCTGTGCGGTGGACCGGGTAAAGACGCGTCTGATGATCAACCGGATCGCGGCAGAGCTTCATAAACCTCTCATCGACGGAGCCATTGACGGATATTATGGCACTATAACCGCTGTAACAGGGGAAGACGATCCCTGCCTGGCCTGTCTAAACCCCGAGGGAAAGGAGCCGGAGCATGTCAGCAGCTCCATGGGGACGACCACGATGATCGTCGGTGCATTGGAGGCAGGAAGGGCGGTCGCTTATCTCACAGGACAGAAACGAAAGGGCAGCAGTATACTGAGTTATGACGGAATATATGGCACTGTGGAGGAGATCCCGGCATTTCGGAATCCAGAATGTCCGGTATGCGGTCAGACAAGAAGGACAATTTGATAAAAAATTAACATAATTTAACATGAAATATAAAAATTTACAAAAATTTCAAAAATTATCTGGTATTTTTGGGCAACTTATACTATAATATTTACAAGAACAAGTAAATCAACTCCGAGTCCCGGGTTTCTGACGTATGAAGGCCGATAAGCATACGGGAAAGCGGGACCAATGGGTAGCACGGGTAACGGTGCTGCCTGCCTGATTGCAAAGGAGTCCATTATTATGCCGGCCGGCATAGTAATGGATTTTTTTAATGAAGGAGGTATTGGCTAATGGGGAAACAGTTATTGATCAAGCCCGAGAAATGCCTGGGATGCAGAACCTGCGAACTGGTCTGCTCCTTTGGGCACAATGGAGCATTTAATCCGAGGTTTGCCAACGTCAGCATCATGGCGTATGAGGAGGCAGCCATCTGTATTCCGGTGATGTGCATGCAGTGTGAGAACCCGTGCTGCCTGGATGTCTGTCCGGTAGGTGCGATCTCCAGGGATGACAAGGATGCAGTTGTGATCAACCAGGATAAATGCATCGGATGCAAGATGTGTATGAATGCATGTCCTCTCGGCAACATTGGATTTAATACGGAGAGAAGGCAGGTACATAAGTGTGACTTGTGCGGCGGAGACCCGAAATGCGCGAAGTTCTGTCCGACAGGGGCGATTACCTATGAAGATCCGGAAGAGGGAATCGACAGGAAGCGTGCAGTTGCCGACCACTTTAAGGATGTATTCGGAGAGGAGGCAAAAGCATGATGTACGGATATATGGGACAGATCATCAGAGTGAATTTATCAGACGGTACCGTGAAAAAGGAACCGCTGAATATGCAGTCAGCGAAGGATTATGTTGGCGCAAGAGGACTGGGAACGAAGTATTTCTGCGATGAGGTAGATCCGGGGATCGATCCGCTGGGACCGGACAACAAGCTGATCTTTATGACAGGACCGCTTACCGGAACAGCAGCTTCCTGCAGCGGACGTTTTGAAGTCGTAGCGAAAGCTCCGCTTACCGGAACCATAGGCGCAGCCAATTCCGGCGGGCATTTCGGACCGGAGCTTAAGTTTGCCGGATATGACGGGATTATTTTTGAAGGAGTGAGTGACCATCCGGTTTATCTGTATATCAACGATGATGTGGTAGAGCTTCGGGATGCGGATGAACTGTGGGGCAGGACCGTATATGATACGACAGATGAACTGAATCAGATCTGTGGTCCGTCTTTCAGGATTTCCTGTATCGGACCGACAGGCGAGAATTTATGTCTGTATGCGGGCGTTATGAATGATAAGCACCGCGCGGCAGGCAGAGGCGGAATGGGCGCTGTGATGGGAAGTAAGAAGCTCAAAGCAGTTGCTGTGAAAGGAACGAAGTCCATCTATGTTGCAAGGCCGGAGGGCTTCATGGATGCCATCGAAAATGCGAGAAAGGTCTTAAAAGCACATCCGGTTACCGGAGAAGGACTTGGAGCATATGGAACAGAGATCCTGGTCAACATTATCAATGAATCCGGTGCACTTCCGAAGAACAACGGACGTGACGGATCTGTATATGCAGATGCAGACAATATCTCAGGAGAGGCACTGGCAGAGAAGTATCTGATCCGCAACAAGGGCTGCTTCGGCTGCTGTATCGGCTGCGGACGTGTGGTAGATATCCCGGACGGACCGTTCAAGTCCAGAGGGGAAGGACCGGAGTATGAGGCAGGCTGGTCCTTTGGTGCAGACTGCGGAATCGACGATCTGGAAGCAGTATGTAAGGCAAACTTCATCTGTAATGAGTATGGATTTGACCCGATCACACTGGGTGCGACCATTGCCTGTGCCATGGAATTATTCGAAGCAGGCTATCTGACAGAGGAAGATACCGGCGGGATCCCGATCCGTTTCGGCGATGCACCGACCATGGTGAAGCTGGCAGAGATGACAGGAAAGAACGAGGGATTCGGTTCCCAGCTTGCGATGGGATCCTACCGTCTGGCAGAAAGGTATGGCCATCCGGAACTCTCTATGTCTGTAAAGAAACAGGAGATGCCGGCATATGACGGGCGTGCAATGCAGGGAATCGGACTGGAGTATGCAACCTCCAACCGTGGCGGCTGCCATGTGCGCGGATATATGACCTCACCGGAGGTACTGGGACTTCCTGTTAAGATGGATCCGCTGGTAACAGAAGGCAAGGCATCCATGCTGAAGGTATTCCAGGATCTGACGGCACTGATCGATTCTGTAGGAATCTGTCTGTTCACCTCATTTGCGATCGGACTTCCGGAGGTGGCTGCACAATACCGTGAGGCAGTCGGAAGTGATGAATCGGATGCGGATATCCTGTTAAAGGGTGAGCGTGTATGGAATCTGGAGAAAAAATTTAACATCGCTGCCGGAGTGGAGAAGGATACGCTGCCGCCGAGACTGTTAAGAGAAGAACTGCCGGAAGGGCCTGCAAAGGGCAAGGTCAACGATCTTTATACCATGCTGGCAGAATATTACCAGGTAAGAGGCTGGGATGCCGAAGGTATTCCGACCCCGGAAAAGGAACAGGAATTAGGTTTATAAGAACATGAATGCGGCAGAGGAGTGATCTTCTGCCGTATAAAAAAGGAGAGGAAGCAATGCAGATCAAGTTTTTTGCTTATCTCAGAGATTATACCGGCTGCAAGACGACCGATTTTCCATATGAGGAGGATCTATATCATCTGGCTCATTCCCTGTGTGATGTCTATGGAGATAAGCTGAGGAAAAAAATGCTTACGCCTGACGGGGAGGAACTGGGAGAAGAGATCATTATTCTGGTCAACGGAAGGCATGTGGCACATCTGGGAGGAATCCATGCAAAGCTTCTTCCGGATGATGTAGTATCGATTTTCCCTGTTGTTGCAGGCGGGTAAAGGTGGTGGAATTGTGGAAGTATCCATAGAGAGTATCGAGAAGATCATTCATTCTTATGAATGCAGCCAGAGACATGCGCTGGCAATTATGCAGGATATGCAGAGGACTTACCAGTATGTGCCGAGAGAGGGTATGGAAGCGCTTGCAGGGTATCTGGGCTGTCCGGTGTCTGCCTTATATGCCATGGCTACTTTTTATAAGGCGCTTAGTCTGGTACCCAAAGGCGAACATATCATCAAATGCTGTGACGGTACGGCCTGTCATATCAGGGGGGCATCTACTCTGATCGACGGGGTGAGAAGAGAACTGGGCATCGGGCCGGGTGAGACGACAGAGGACGGATTTTTCTCCTTCGAGACGGTGAACTGCCTGGGCTCCTGTGCGCTGGCACCGGTGCTGGTGGTGGATGACGTGTATTATGGAAAGGTAACGCTTGAGAAACTAAAAGAGATTTTAAATGATGTCCGGAAAGGTGGTGCTGCATAGATGGAGAAGCAGATTCTGATATGCTGTGGTACCGGGTGCCGGGCGAATGGCAGTATGAAGGTTGTGGAGGCGTTAAATGAGGCCGCCTGTGAGAAATGTGCGGCTGCTCAGATCATCGCGGACGTGAAGACGACCGGATGCAACGGGTTCTGTGAGAATGGTCCCATTGTAAAGATCCTGCCGGATAATCTGGTATATTATAAGGTAAAACCTGAGGATGCCCGGGAGATCATAGAAAAGACGGTGATTGGCGGGGAGGAGATCCCTCGCCTGATGTATAAGGATGATACCGGGACAAGGGTACGCTCCCAGGAGGAGAATCCTTTCTATGCCCACCAGGAAAAGGTGGCGCTTAGACATATCGGACGGATCGACCCGGAGAATATTGAAGATTATCTAAGGGAAGGAGGATATGAGGCACTGAAAAAGGCGGTGTCCATGTCAGCCGATGAGATCATCACAGAAGTCGAGAAGTCAGGGCTGCGCGGAAGAGGCGGAGCAGGATTCCCGGCAGGAAGAAAGTGGCGGACCGCGGCTTCTTATGAGACCTTCCCGAAATATGTAGCATGCAATGGAGATGAGGGCGATCCGGGAGCCTTTATGGACCGTTCCATTCTGGAAGGAGATCCCCACTGTGTGATAGAAGGGTTAGCGATCGCGGCAGTGGCGGTAGGCGCCGAGGAAGGCTTTTTCTATATCCGTGACGAGTATGATCTGGCAGTGAAGCACATTAAGAAGGCGATCCGGGATGCCGAAGCAAGGGGAATCATCGGAGAGTCGGTTATGGGATCCGCGCATAAGCTAAAGCTTACGGTAGTCCGGGGCGGCGGTGCATTCGTCTGTGGGGAGTCCACGGCACTGATGGCGTCCATCGAGGGCCGGGTAGGAGAGCCGAGGGCTAAGTATATCCGTTCCGTGCAGAGAGGATTGTGGAACCAGCCCACTGTTTTAAACAATGTGGAGACGCTGGCAAATATCCCGGTCATCATCAGAGACGGCGGGGAGAAGTTTGCACAGCTCGGAACCAGGGGCAGCAGCGGGACAAAGGTATTTGCCCTGGTAGGAAAGGTCAAAAGGACCGGGCTTGTTGAGGTGCCCATGGGAAGCACGCTGCGCCACCTGATCTATGATATCGGCGGCGGAATTTTAAACAACCGTGCCTTTAAGGCGGTACAGACAGGCGGTCCGTCAGGGGGTTGTATCCCGGAATCCATGCTGGATCTGGAGGTAGATTTTGATTCTCTGGCAGAGTATGGGGCCATGATGGGATCCGGCGGTATGATCGTTATGGATGACAGAAGCTGTATGGTGGAGGTTGCCCGGTATTATACTAATTTCCTGTGTGAGGAAAGCTGCGGAAAGTGCACCCCGTGCCGTGAGGGCTTAAGAAGAATGCTGGAGATCCTGACCGATATCTGCGAAGGCAGAGGAAGGGAAGGAGACATCGAACTTCTGGAGGATTTAGGCCATGCGATGCAGGATGCGTCCCTGTGCAGTCTCGGAAAAACCGCGGCCAATCCGGTACTGACTACGATCCAGTATTTCAGGGAGGAGTATGAGGCACATATCCGTGAGAAGAGATGTCCGGCAGGTGTGTGCAAGGAGCTGACCAGATTCGCGATCCTGTCTGATAAATGTATCGGCTGTGACATGTGTGCAAGAGGATGTCCTGCGGATGCGATCAGTGGGAATAAGAAAGAAGTACATGTCATCGATCAGGCGAAGTGTATCGCCTGCGGAAGCTGCAGGGAGGCATGTAAGTTTGATGCGGTTGTGACCCTGGGAAGAAATGATACCGCAGAAAGGGGGCAGCAGGCATGATAGAGATTACGATCAACGGTAAAGTCTGTACCTGTGAAAAAGGAGAATTTCTTCTTGAAGTTGCCAGAAGAAATGGATTTTATATCCCCACGCTGTGCCATCATCCCGGGCTTTCGGAGCAGGGATGCTGCAGGGTATGTCTGGTAGAAGTTGTGGAAAAGGGAAGAAGTAAGATCGTGGTATCCTGCGTATATCCTGTGGAACGTCCCTGTGAAGTCTATACGGACAGCGAACGGGTGAAAAAGGACCGGGGTGCGGTCCTGATGCTGCTGGCGAAAAGAGCACCACAGAGTGCAGAGATCGCGGCTTTATGCAGCCACTATGGAGCCATGGATGGCAGCCGTTTTCAGCCCATTGAAGGAGAAAAGTGTATCATGTGCGGACTCTGTGCAAGAGCCTGTGCAAGCCTGGGAACCGGAGCCATCTCCACAGTCATGAGGGGAACTTCGAAGAAGATATCGACTCCCTATGATGAGCCAAGCAGCGCCTGCATCGGCTGCTTAAGCTGCGTGAAGGTCTGTCCGACGAATGCCATCGCTTTTGAGGACGGCCCTGATAAGAGAAGGATCTGGGGACGGGAGTTTGAACTGGTACACTGTCAGGAATGCGATGCAGTGGTAGGCACAAGGGAAGAAATCGAATATGCTGCGGCCCGCTCTGGCGAGGAGCCAAAGGAGCTCTGCCCGGAGTGCAAAAAGAAAGACATGGCGGATGTGCTGGCGCATACCTATGGGACCCGGTAAGATCTGTAAGGCACATAGAAGATAGGAGAGCGATTCATTGAAGATAAGAGCGGTCAGAGACTAAAACGCTGCCGGGAAATGTAAGAAGGGAGGTGTAAATAAGGCCGGCGGCATTTTAAATATATCACAGCAGACTTGAAAATTACATATCGGTTGCAGGAATTCGAGCCTGGCTGTCTAAAGCGGCGGTGTAGTCATGACAGCAGGCCAATGGGTGCTTTTTGAAAAGAGGGCGCCTTCCGTATTTGAAAAGAATATCCGCAGAAAATTTATCAGGTATATTTTGCGTGGTCTTCTTTTTCAGAGGCCATTTTTTTGTGGAATAGAACACTCTATTTCCGATCAAAAGGATGGCAGGATTATGTAATAAACAGTGCTGAAAAGGAGGAAAAATTTATGAAGAAAAAAGTTTTGGCAGTAATGCTCGTAATGGCAATGGGAGTTGGACTCGTCGCATGCGGCGGCCCGAAAGAGGAGAAAAAGGAAGATACGAAGACAGAGGCACCAGACGATACCCAAAAGGATGCAGCGAAGGACACTGCGAAAGATGAGGGCAGTGACAAGGGTAAACTGATGATGGCAACTACCACAAGCACGGAGGATACGGGGCTTCTGGATTATCTAAAGCCGATCTTTAAAGAGGATACCGGATGGGACTTAGAATGGAGCGCCGTAGGGACAGGAGAGGCCTTAAAGATGGGAGAGAACGGGGACGTAGATGTGGTGCTCGTTCATGCAAAGTCCAGCGAGGAGGAATTCCTCGCAAACGGCTTTGGAGTCGAGAGATTTCCGGTGATGTACAATGATTTTATCGTCATCGGGCCAAAGGAGCCGATCGCAAAGACCGATGATATCAATGCGGTATTTACCCAGATCATCAACGACCAGCTTCCGTTCGTATCCAGAGGAGACGATTCCGGCACAGATAAGAAGGAAAAGAAGATCTGGGCGGCACTGGAGCTTGACCCGTCCGCAGACCCGAATTATATCGAATCCGGACAGGGCATGGGCGCTACCATTACCATGGCAGACGAGCAGAAGGCTTACTGCCTGACTGACAGGGGTACCTGGTTAAAACAGAGCAAGGATGCCACACTTAAGAGTGAGCTTGACATTGTCTGCGAAGGAGATAAGAATCTGCTGAACCAGTATGGCGTGATCGCTGTGAATCCGGAGAAATATCCGGAAGTAAATAACGAGGGAGCGAACGATTTTATCAAATGGATCTGCTCTGACAAGATACAGAAACTGATCGGGGAATATGGAATCGATGAATATGGACAGGCATTATTTACGCCGAACGCGGGAACTGATTCATAGACAGGAGGAAAAGGCGGATGATAGAGTGGCTGAAAAGTGTGATATCAGATCCGGGAATTATAAGTGCCGTCAAGGTGACATTTACGATGGCAGTCTGTTCTACCGCAATATCATCTGTACTGGGGATCATGCTGGGGCTTCTGCTTGAGAAGTTCCAGTTTTCGGGGAAGAAGGTGATCGTGAGGATCAACCGGACATTGATGGGAGTGCCTCCGGTGGTCGTAGGTCTGGTGGTATATCTCCTGATCATGCGCAGGGGGCCCTTAGGCCCTCTGTCTCTTCTGTTTACCATGAAGGGGATGGTGATCGCACAGACGCTGATCATCACTCCGATCATTTGCGGGATGATCTATTCTTATGCCAGAAAATCGGCGCCGGGCATCCGTATCTTTGCTGTGACGATGGGGGCCAGCCGTTTTCAGACGGCACTCCTTACGATCCGTGAGATGAGGCGGGAGATCTACTTCTGCATGGTGACCGGATTCGGCCGTTCCATCAGTGAAGTGGGGGCGGTCATGCTGGTGGGCGGCAATATCAAGGGCAGGACGCGGACTATGACCACAACGATCTCGCTTTTAAAAAGCCAGGGGATCTTTACAGAGGGGGTCGCGCTTGGAGTTCTCCTTCTAGTGATGGCATTCGTCTTGCAGTGGGTCTGCGACATGCTCCAGAAAGAGGAGGAGCAGGATGAGAATTACTAATTTGGAAAAGACGGTCGGAAAGTTCCGTTTGGAAGTGGACGACTTATATATAGAGCCGGGGAAAATTCATGGGATCGTCGGTCCGAATGGCTGCGGAAAGACGGTATTTTTAAAAACGGCGGCAGGAATATGGAAACCGGACCGCGGCAGTATCGATTATGAAGGGCTGAACATGCGGGAAATCACCATGATGCTGCAGAGACCTTATCTAATGGACACATCGGTCTACCAGAACCTGATCTACCCTCTTACCATCCGAAAGATCCGGCCGGATGAACAGCAGATCGACGGGCTGCTTGAAAAGGCCGGACTTCTGAGCCAGAAGAAGCAGTATGCGAAGTCTCTCTCCAGCGGGGAGCGGCAGAAGCTGTCATTTCTGCGGGCGCTGATCTTCCGTCCGAAACTGATCATGGTAGATGAGACATTATCCAATCTGGACCCGGAAAGCGAAAAACTATTTGAAGAAATGATCCTGGAAGTGCAGAAAAAGGAGCCTGTTACGTGGCTGATCGTGAATCATCAGCTGGATCATATTTATCAGATCTGTGATGAGATCCACTATATGGAAAAAGGAAGGTTTGTAAAATCATGAAATTGCTGAATGTAGATACGGTGGAGGAGGCCCGCCGGAAGATTTTAAGGGCCATGGGAGATCCGGTGCCAAAGATCATGGAAAAAGAGCTTCTGGATGCGGGAGGGTTTGTGCTGGCCCAGGATATCTGTGCAGGAGAAAATGTACCGTTTTTCAGGAGATCCTCGGTGGACGGCTACGCGGTGTGTTCGGCGGACACAGGGGGCGCGGGAGAGAGTATCCCAGTCTTTTTAAAGGTCATCGGCGAGGTGGAAATGGGGAAGGCGGCGGACGTGCCTGTTACACCGGGGACCTGTGTGTATGTACCCACCGGAGGCATGATCCCTGAGGGGGCCGACGGTGTCGTGATGGTGGAGTACTGCGAATTGTTTTCTGATACCGAGGCGGCAGTCTACCAGTGTGTAGCGGCAGGGGCCAACATCGTGGAGGCCGGAGATGACATGAAACAAGGGGAGAAGGTTCTTACAAAGGGCACGAGGCTTACCCCGCCCGCCATCGGCGTCCTGGCTTCTTTAGGGATCACCCGGGTAAATGTCTACCGTCCCTGGAGGATTACCATCCTTTCCACAGGAGATGAGCTGACAGCGCCCGGACAGACCCCAAAGATGGGGCAGGTGAGGGATATCAACACCTACGGGCTTTATGCCATGGCAGAAAAACTGGGCTTTTGTGTGGCAGGCCATGAGGTGCTAAAGGATGAACGTGCTCTTTTGCTGAAAAGTGCCGCAAGGGCCATGAAAGACAGTGATATCGTCGTTGTTTCCGGGGGAAGCTCCCAGGGGAAAAAGGATGAGACCAATTCCGTCATCGACGAACTTGCCAGTGAAGGTGCATTTACCCACGGGCTTGCCCTAAAGCCGGGAAAGCCTACCATTCTCGGATATGACAGGACAACAAAGACCCTTCTGGCGGGACTGCCGGGACATCCCACGGCTGCCATGCTGGTCTTTGAACTGCTGGTGGGCTGGCTGTGGCGTGCGGTGACCGGAGAAAAGGAACCCTATCCGTGGACCGCAGAGATCTCCACCAACCTTCCCGCTGCACCGGGTAAACTGACCTGTCAGCTGGTGCAGTTAAAGAGAGAGGAAGAAGGAAAGCTTGTGGCGTATCCGGTGTTCGGCCGCTCCGGTCTGATCAGTACGCTGTCCAGGGCGGACGGGTATATCCTGATCGAGGAGAATAAAGAAGGATTAAAAAAGGGCGAGCAGGTGTCTGTATTTGAAATCTAGATAAGCTACATGACCCGAAGGAGGAGTTTATGGGAAAACGCAATTTATACTTAAAAACGATACCGGTGAATGAGGCGCAAAAGCTGTACAGGGAGGCGGTACAAAAGCTTGCGGTACAAAAGACAGAGGTTCTGCCTGTGGAGGATTCTCTCGGACGGATGACGGCAAAGGCGGTCTATGCCAGATGCTGTTCTCCTCTGTTTAATGCGGCAGCCATGGACGGGATCGCAGTGGTATCCAGACAGACGAAAGGCGCCTCACAGGAAAATCCGCTCACTCTTGTAAAAGGCACGGATTTTCAGATCGTAGATACAGGGGATCCGGTCCGTCCTCCTTATGATGCGGTGATCATGGCAGAGGATCTGCTGGAGGTGGATGAGGACCGGGTGCAGATATTGGAGGCGGCGGGCGGATGGCAGCACGTGCGGCCCATCGGCGAGGATATCGTGGCAGGAGAGATGCTGCTCCCCGGAGGTCATAAGATCCGTCCCATCGATATCGGCGTGTTATTAAGCGGCGGGATCCTTAATGTGGAGGTCGTGAAAAAGCCAAGGATCGGACTGATCCCCACAGGAACGGAGATCATTGAGCCGGATCAGAGCCCGAAGGAGGGCGATATCATC
This sequence comes from Faecalicatena sp., assembly GCF_058819085.1. NCBI lineage: Bacteria > Bacillati > Bacillota > Clostridia > Lachnospirales > Lachnospiraceae > Faecalicatena > Faecalicatena sp. The sequence goes on along the minus strand of NZ_JBZUUL010000013.1, from coordinate 65,116 downwards.
GAGTCCAACAGCCGGATGTTTGCGGCCATGGCTGTGACCTACGGCGGAATCCCGCATCGCTATCCTCCGGTGGAGGATGATTATGAGAAGATCAAGTCTGCCATCCGGGAGGCACTCTCTGAAAACGATATCGTGGTGGTGAATGCCGGATCCAGTGCGGGAACAGAGGATTATACGGTTCATATTTTAAGGGAAATGGGTGAGGTCTTAGTCCACGGCGTTGCGATCAAGCCGGGCAAGCCTGTGATTTTAGCCATCGTCGAGGGCAAGCCTGTCATAGGCCTTCCGGGATATCCGGTATCTGCATATATCGACTTTGAGAATTTTGTCAGGCCGGTCATGGATCTGATGTCGGGAGAACGAAGTCCTGCCGGGCATACTGTGGAGGCGGTCCTTTCCAAGCGGCTGGTGTCTTCCTTAAAGCATCAGGAATATGTCCGGGTCAAGGTGGGGAAGGTCGGTGACAAACTGATCGCCTCTCCGCTGGCAAGAGGTGCAGGAGCAGCTATGAGTCTGGTGCGGGCGGACGGATTCTGCATCATCGGACAAAACAGTGAAGGGATCGAGGCCGGGGAGACGGTGGAAGTCGAATTATACCGAAGCCTGGAAGAGATCGAGCATACAGTAGTGTCCATTGGAAGCCATGACCTGATTCTGGACTTCCTGGCAGATCTGATGCCGCTTTCCTATCCGGGAAGCTTCTTATCCAGCACCCATGTGGGAAGTATGGCCGGACTGATGGCATTAAAGCGGGGGGAGACGCATATCGCACCGACTCATCTTCTCGATGAGGAAACGGGGATCTATAATATTTCCTATCTTCAGAAGCTTTTCCAGGGACAGGAGATGGCGTTGATCAAGGGTGTGAAGCGTATCCAGGGGATCCTGGTCCAAAAGGGGAATCCGAAAGGAATCCGGGGAATCGAAGACTTGACCCGGGTCACCTATGTCAACCGCCAGCGGGGAGCCGGGACCAGAGTGCTGCTTGACTACAAGCTAAAGACCGCGGGAATCCGACCGGAAGAGATTGACGGTTATGACAAGGAGGCAGCAACCCATATGGCTGTGGCCGCGCTGGTAAAAAGCGGCGGGGCGGATGCCGGAATGGGAGTCTGCTCGGCGGCCCGTGCGATGGATCTTGACTTTATCCCTGTGGGGGAAGAGGAATATGACTTCGCCGTCCGCAGAGAGTCTTTAGAGCTTTTGGAAGTCAAAGAGTTCCTGGAAGTGTTAAAAAGCAGCGAGTTTCGCGAAAAGGCAGAAGCAGCCGGAGGATACAGCCTTGAGAGTACGGGGAAGATCGTACTGCTGTAGGAGCCGGACGTGATATTTGCAGCAAAAGGGGTGACACTCTGTGGAAAGTAACAGAATTGTCTGAATGAAAAACTGCGTCCGATAGAAAGCTTTTTTCGGACGCAGTTTTTGTTGTAAAAGCAGCAGCCTGCTGCTACCAGGGCGTTCATCCCGTGGCGCAGTCTGCGGGATGGTCGTTTTCGCAGACCTGACTGTGATATTTTTCAATCTCTTTCTCCCAGAATGCCTGGTCTTTGACACCGGTATAAGGATCTGCAACCAGCTGTCCGTCACGGTTTAAGAACAGGGTAGTAGGTGTTTCGGGATATTTGCTGAGTATTTGCTGGTCCAGCTCTTTAGTGTCTAACAGATGGACATAGTTGGCATCAGTCTCTGCGATGACTGCAAGGGCATCCTTGTCTCGTTTCTGCGTAATGCCCCGGATCACTCCTACGATCTGAACTCCTTTTCCAAAATATTGACCGGAAATTGTGGAAAAAGCTTTCATCTCATCCTTACAGGATTCACAGGATGGGTCCCAGATGTTGATCACGGTCAGCTCTGCATCCTGGAGGAGATTGGTCAATTCTGTTCCGGTTCCATCAGATTTCATGATTTTAAAATTCTCAAAGGTAGTATCTGAATCTGGGGCGGCGGCAGTCTTGAGTTTTGTTTCCTGCGACGGCTTAGTCTTTGCAGTGTCCTCTGCTTTTGGACGATTGCCGCAGGCAGTCAGTGATAATGCTGCGATCAACAGTGCTGCTAAAAAGGCCGGTTTTTTCTTCATGAAGGGTTCACCTCTTTCTGTAATTACTATGTGTACAGTTTATACTGTAATGATAACAGTTACAGAATGGTATGTCAAGGAAATTAAGGAAATTTGTAGAAAAAGTTTTACCTAAAGGGGATATTCATAGATCATTCTATGAACCATACAGATAAGACGTATGATATAGAAATGGTGTAAAAGGATCAGCAGGAATCTTCCACGAGTCTTGTATTCGTGATATAATACATACAAATTGAAAATACTAATTAAGCCTAATAAAGGTATCATCAGTCAGGCGAAGGAGGCAGATCATGATGGAAATGAAAAGTGTTGCATTAATCGGGCTTGGAGCAATGGGGGTATTTTTTGCACCCCGTCTGGAAGAACATCTGGGAAGAGAAAATTTTTGTGTGATCGCACAGGGCAGGAGAAAGGAACGTCTGGAAACTAAGGGTGTGACTGTCAACGGGGAGAATTACCGGTTTCCTATCTGTGCGCCTAAGGATGGTACACCGAAGGATCTGGTCATCATGGCGGTAAAAGATATGGGGCTGGATCAGGCGATCGAGGATATCCGGGAGTTTGTGGGAGAGAAGACGCAGATCCTATGTGTTATGAATGGTGTGGACAGTGAGGAGCGTGTCGCAGCAGTCTATGGCTGGGATCATGTCCTGTATTCCTATATGAGGATGTCCATTGTCATGAAGAATGGCAGGGCTGATTTCGATCCTTACTGGGGAAAGCTTTATTTTGGTGAGGCAAAGAACGAGACACTGACAGAACGGGTCCGGGCAGTCAGCGATCTGATGGAATACTGCGATATTCCCTATAAAGTGGAGAAGGATATGATGTGGGGGCTTTGGTTCAAGTACATGTGCAACGTAGGCGAGAATTTGACCTGTGCAATGCTGGGGATCCCGTTCGGGATGTTTCGGGACAGCGAACCGGCCAATGAGATCCGCTGGGCAGCGATGAAGGAGGTCCAGGCAGTAGCACAGGCAAAGGGGATCATCATCACAGAGGAGCAGATGCGTAAGCAGTATGAGACGATCTGCAGGATCCCGTATGAGAATAAGCCGTCCACCCTGCAGGATCTGGAGGCAAAGAAGAAAACGGAGATCGAGATGTTTGCAGGAAGCATGGTGAGAATGGGAAAAGAGCTGGGAATCGAGACCCCTGTATGCTGGGTATTTTTGCAGGCAGTCAGGGTGCTTGAGGAGAAGAACGAGGCGGCGCAGAAAAGAAGATAAGGAGCTAAGACGTATGATCAATTACTCGGAAAATGAAGGAAAGCAGTATCATATCCAGGTCGGCAGAGGGGATGTGGGCAGATATGTCATCCTGCCGGGAGACCCCAAAAGATGTGCACTGATTGCCAGATATCTGGATTCACCGGTACTGATGGCAGACAGCAGAGAATATGTGACCTATACAGGGACCCTGGATGGAGTGAAGGTGAGCGTGACATCTACCGGGATCGGCGGACCATCAGCATCCATCGCCGTGGAGGAGCTGGTCATGTCAGGGGCCGACACCTTTATTAGGATCGGAACCAGCGGCGGGATGGATATTGAGGTGCAAAGCGGGGATCTGGTGATCGCCAATGGAGCCATCCGGGCGGAGGGGACCAGTAAGGAATATGCGCCGATCGAATTCCCGGCGGTACCGGATTTTGGCGTTACGAATGCACTTGTAAAGGCAGCAAAGAAGCTTTCTATGCCGTATCATGTGGGAGTAGTCCAGTGCAAGGATTCCTTCTATGGACAGCATTCACCGGAGACGAAGCCGGTGGGATATGAGCTGCTTGACAAATGGGATGCATGGGTAAAACTAGGATGCAAGGCCTCAGAGATGGAGTCAGCGGCTCTGTTTATCGTGGCAAGCAGCTTAAAGGTACGTGCAGGCTCCGTACTTCTTGTTCTGGCAAATCAGGAACGGGCGAAGCGGGGGATGGAAAACCCGGTCGTGCATGATACGGATGCGGCGATCCGCGTGGCAGTAGAGGCGGTAAGAGAGCTGATCAAAATGGATGAGGCACAGGCGGCAGACCAAAGTAAATAAGGAGCTGGCAGGATACCAGGAAGAAAGGGGGATGCAGGATGCTGCAGACAGAAGAATTGATCCGCCAGGCGGTGGAAGCGATGCTAAAGGCTTATGCCCCGTACTCCGGGTTTAAAGTGGGAGCTGCGCTGCTTGCGAAGAACGGGAGTGTTTACCAGGGCTGCAATATAGAAAATGCGGCATACACGCCCAGCAACTGTGCGGAGAGGACCGCATTTTTCAAGGCTGTGAGTGAAGGGGTGAAGGAGTTTGAGGCGATCTGCATCGTCGGGGGGAAGGACGGAGTACTGTCTGGATTTACGGCGCCCTGCGGTGTATGCAGGCAGGTCATGACAGAATTCTGTGATCCGGCAGAATTTAAAGTGATTCTGGCGGACAGTTTAGAACATTACGAGATTTTTACCCTGGCGGAGTTATTTCCGATGGGATTTGGACCGGCAGATCTTGCGTAATAAAAAATACCGATGCAGGGCAGGTGATTTCTGCCCTGTACCGGTATTTTTATATACGGAATCTTTATGTACAAAGTCTGGAGTACACGATCCTGGTCTACGTGTTAAATAGCATCAGCAATCCGGGCATGCAGTTCCCTGATCGGGATGTCAAGCGCCACTGAAAATTCATAATCGATGAGCTTAGTTACCTTCTGGAGGTATCTGTCATCGCTGACACAGAGGTGCTTTCCATTTTTGATACGCCGGTCTTTTTCCAGCAGTATGCCTTTGAACATCTTAAGTCTTGTGAGGCAGCAGCCGTTCTTTAAGACATCCAGATATTCCTTATCACGCAGCTTTGCATTCGGATTGTACTGTCCTTCCAGGCCAGGGAGCTTCGCCAGACAGCATTTGGCCGTTTCTTTCGAAATGACCCGGCGGAGCTTGGACTCGTGGGCAAGTGTGACATAAACCACATTTTTAGAATTCTCGATGGATTCTAAAGTATAGTACTTTCGGTCTGATGTGATAAAATCAGGAATGCCGATATCTTTAATCTGGTACAGGTCGCCATTTTCATAAACTACAATTTCATTGATCTGATACATTCTTCACCTTTACTTTCTATAGAATGACTAAAAAGGAATAAGCTGCGTTGTTACTGCGAAAGAGTAACCAAACGTAGCTTATTTATATATTATAGCACAAAATGAGCTCTTTTTGTTCTTTTAATTTCCGTAATCCATAAAAATCCATAGAGAGCTGCGTGTTCACTGCAAAAGGCACCGGTACATGTGGGGATTTTTCCTTCCTTTTCTTGACATGAGATGAAAATATACATATAATAGTTGTGTTTGGCAACTGTTGTATTTTACAACAATCAAGATCTGCAGCTATTCTGTAAGGAATCTGTTATTGAAAGTCTATAATTAAGAATCCGAAGCAATAGAATTGAAAATTTAACACAGATAGAAGGAGTAAGCATGAAGAATCATTATGTAAGTATTATCAGGCGGGGAGAACTTTCCTACATACGAAGTGAGCTGGAGCAGTTTGGACTTAGCCCTCTGGAGGGGCGGCTGATTGGTCTGTTAAAGGACCGCTGCTGCAGTCAGGAGGAGCTGGGGACTTGTCTGGATCTGGATAAAGGGCGCATTGCGAGGGCGATTTCCATGTTAGAGGCGAAGGGGCTGGCATGCAGAAATACGAATGACCAGAACCGCCGCAAAAAGCTTGTCTCTTTGACGGAGAAGGGGGACGGGATGTATGGTAAGATCTGTGAGATCTATGAGGCCTGGAATCAGATTTGTTACCAGGGATTTACAGAAGAAGAAAAGAGACTGAATCATGAGTTTATAAAAAGAATCTCTCAAAATGTACAGGATTACAAGAAAGAGAATGGAGGAAGAAAGAATGGTTAAAAATCTTACAGAGGGCAGACCCTTGAAGCTCTTGTTTTTCTTTGCGCTGCCGATGGTGCTGGGAAATCTGTTCCAGCAGCTTTATAATATGGTGGATTCGATGGTCGTGGGGAAATTCGTGGGTGAGGATGCTCTGGCAGCAGTAGGCTCTTCCTTCCCGGTGGTATTCTTGGCGGTAGCAGTCGCAGCAGGGCTGTCCATGGGCTGTACGGTCGTCATCTCCCAATTGTTCGGTGCAGGACAGATCAAGGAGATGAAGACGACCATTTCCACGGCTCTGATCGCGTTAGGTGTGATCGGCCTGTTGATCATGGGGGTGGGAGAGCTGATTTCTTCCCCACTCTTAAAAATCCTGGGGACAGACCCGGATATCATGGCAGATTCACTGACCTATCTGCGGATCTATTTTGGCGGAGCGGTATTCCTGTTTTTGTATAATACTCTAAACGGTATCTATAATGCACTTGGTGACAGTAATACACCGCTGAAATTCCTGATGGTCTCTGCACTGACGAATATCGGACTGGATCTTTTATTTGTCATCCGTTTTCATATGGGGGTCGCAGGCGTGGCCTGGGCAACCCTGATCGCGCAGGGAATGTGTGCGGTGATCTCGTTCTTTGTCCTGTATCGAAGAATCGGAAGAATGGAAAACGAACCAATCTATGCAGATGTAAAACCAGGACTGTTCGAGATGGCAGCGGCAAAGCGGATCGCGAAGGTGGGGGTTCCGTCTATGATCCAGCAGTCCATTGTCTCACTGAGCATGATGCTGATGCAGGGACTGGTTAATTCTTATGGAAAGGTGTTTGTGGCAGGTTATACGGCGGCTACCAAGATCGATACTCTGGCAATGATGCCGAATATGAACTTTTCCAATGCCATGTCCAGTTATACGGCGCAGAATATCGGAGCTGGAAAAGATGAGCGGGTCACAGAAGGATATAAAGCAAGCCTGTTTATGGTTCTGATCTTTTCCGTGATCATTACAGTGATCATCTTTTTATTCGGTCCGAATCTGCTGGGGCTTTTCCTGAATGCAGGATCTGCAGGCAGTGCCATGGCGTATGGTCTGAAATACATGAAAACAGTATCAGTATTTTATGTTCTGATGGGCTTCATGTTTGTGGGAAACGGTCTGCTCCGCGGGGCAGGAGATATGGGGGCATTCATGCTAAGCTCCATCTCCAACCTGTTTGTGCGTGTGGCTATCGCATATCTGCTGGCTCACTTTATCGGGTCCAGTGCCATCTGGTGGTCTATACCGATTGGCTGGGGCGTGGGTGCCATCTTCTCATTTCTGCGTATTAAAAGCGGAAAATGGAAGGCAAAGCGTCTTCTGGATAAGTAAACGTTATAATATGGTGATCTGGAGTTATTTTCAGATTGTAGAATTCCCCTGGATAGGATAAGATATATCTCAGGGGGATTTTCATTGTACACGTTGTATCACATCGATGGAGGGACATATGATTCGGATATTATTAGTAGAAGACGATGAAAATATTTCATTTGGGGTGAAGGCCGCACTGAGACGCAAAGATTATGAATGTACGTCATGCACGGCCATAGAGGAGGCTAAGAATTTATTCGGGGATTCCTTCCAGTTAGTTCTTCTGGATTTGAATCTGCCGGATGGGACCGGATACGAATTCTGCCGCTGGGTGAAGGAACGCTCGAATACACCGATCATTTTTCTGACGGTCCGGGATGATGTAAAGGATATTACTAAGGGGCTGGACATGGGGGCGGATGATTATATCACCAAGCCGTTTCACATTGCAGTTCTGGAATCCCGGATCGCAGCGGTCCTGCGCAGAGTTCCTGACGGAGCTGATCCTGGAGAGAATCCCAATGTCCTTACCTGTGGAAATATCCGGCTGGACAAGGAGAAGATGGAGGTATGCCTGGACGGCAGTACCGTAGATCTGACAGCTTTAGAATACCGCCTTCTCTATGTAATGCTGGAAAATAAGGGCCGGACTCTGCCGAGGAATCTGATTCTGGAGAAGCTCTGGGATGCAGAAGGAAATTTTGTCAATGACAATACGCTGACCGTTACGGTAAAGCGTCTGCGTAAGAAGCTGCTGGATACAAAGCATATCGTGACAATACGGGGGATCGGATACCGGATGGAGGAATGCGTATGAAACGGCGGGGAATGAAGGCGTTTCTGATCTCCTGTGCCTTCTGGATCTTGCCGGGACTGGCAGGGGGAATTTTGTCCGCAGCATGTTTAAGCGCCCGGGAGTATCAGGAAATGTCGCGCCTGGCGGGAGCTTTAGAGGAGGAAGGAACGATTCCGGCGGCACTGAAAAGAGCGCAGGGAACAGAGGATGTGCATAGGGATGCGGATTCAGGAAAGGATGATATTCCAGGACAGAATACTATTTCAGAAGATGAGGATCTTGCGGAAATTGGGAAGGCATCTCTGGAAAAGCTGGGTTACAGGAAATATGGTAAACTGACCAGAAATCTGCCGTTTACGCTTCTGGTCAATCTGCTTCTTTTTGAGCTTGCCGGGGGTGTCGTGTTTTTTGTGAAAAGAAAAGAAGAGATGTATAACGAGGAACGTATCGAAAAGCTGACGGAATATCTAAAGGCTGTTGACCGGGGCGAGGCGGCAGTGCTTGTGCGGCACGAGGATTCATTTTCCCATCTGGAGGATGAGATTTATAAGACGGTTGCAGAGCTTGCCGGTACGAAAGAGAAAGCGGTGAAGGACCACGAAATCCTTGCGGCCAGAATCGCAGATATTGCCCATCAGCTGAAAACGCCGCTTACTTCGATGTCATTGATGACAGAACTGCTGGAACCGGCAAAGGAGGAGGAACAGGAATATCTGGACAGACTCAGAAACCAGGCAGAGCGTTTGAAAGGCCTGGTGAACGGACTTTTATCACTGGCAAAGTTAGATTCCCATACGATTCAATTTGACAGAGAGCAGATCAAAGTAGAAGAACTGCTTTTGGAGGCGGCAGAACCGCTGCGTGAGCAGATGGCGGCAAGGGGGATCCTTCTTAAGATCGTTCAGGCAGAGGAAACCGTGATCGAGGCGGATGTTCAGTGGACCGCAGAGGCTTTGCTCAATGTGTTGAAAAACTGTGTGGAGCATACCCCGGACGGGGGAAAGATCACGGTCAGCTGTACAAAAAATCCGTTGTATACAGAATTGATGATCGAGGACAGTGGGAAAGGCTTTTCCAAGAGAGATCTTCCACATCTGTTTGAGAGATTTTACAAAGGTGAACAAGGGACAAAGGACAGTGCAGGAATCGGTCTGGCTCTGACGAAACTGATAATAGAAGCACAAAACGGGCAGATCAGTGCAGAAAATACTGCAGACGGACATGCCCGGTTTTGTATTAAGATGTATGCTTCCTGAGTGGATGATTCAGGAAGCATATGCTGCGATAAGGCAGATAGCCGGCTGATGGTATGATCAGATCGTATCATCTTTGATGGCTTCGATGATATTCTGGCGCTGGATCCTGATTCCACCCATGAGATAGGCTCCGACGATGGTCAAAAGAACCAATGCCGTGTACCCGATTAGTATGCCGTAGGGGGCAAAGGGCAGATATTCCGCCAGGGTGACCTCATTGATGGAGAGGAAGGCCCAAAGGACTGCGATCTGGAACGGGATGCTGTAGAGCAGCGGTTTTAGTCCCAGGTTGAGTCCTTCTAAGAACAGCATCCGCCAGAGCTGAGCAGGAGAAAGTCCGGCTGATTTGAGCATAGCAAATTCCCGGCTCCTCTGCCTTAAGTTCCCCGAGATGCTGGCCCAGATGTTGGAGATCCCGATCAATCCCAACAGTCCTGTCAGGAAGAGAACCACTGTATTCATGACTTTATTGGTATTCTTCTGCATTTGTTCGTCTTCGGCAACATCCGTGAGCAGGTAGTCTCCACTGCCATAGTAGCGTTCCAGAATCTCATCTATTCTCCCGGAGGTCTCTTCTACCTTTGGATAAGACAATTCACCTGTACTGTTCACCATAAATACTCCATGTATGGCAGATGCATTCACCCGTCTCTTGTCGCTGCAGGATTTAGACAGCTCCAGGACGTGTTCCATAGGCATGATAGCTGTCAGAGTAAAACGCGGAAGGCTGTTTAGTATTTCGACAGGCAGTTCATCCACGATTCTGCCTACAGTCAGATCAAACTCAAAGTCTCCTGTATCTTCATTATAGGCCCTCTCTGTAAAAGGAATGACCTGTCCTTCTTTGAGCTTTAATATTTCCCGGTAAACCTGTTTCCGGCGTGTGCTGGCATAGGGGTCAGCAGTCTTGTTATAAAACAATGCCCTGGTATGATCGCTTAGATAGGGCTGGGGGTCAATTCCCATTTTCTTGCAGTATTCAAGGAAACTATCCCTCTCCAATCCGATGAGTGCACTGTAGATCCGGTATTTTCCATCCTGCTTTATCGGAGTATATTTCTTCTCTGTGACGATCTTATCAAAACCGCCCAGATGGGATTCAATATCATCCGATGACTGGTTGTCTGTGATCCAGGTAGCGCATGGCATTTTGTTATAAAATACATAGCTTGCTATGTTTGGAACTGCCTTGAGTTCATCAAGGGCCTTTTGTTCAGGCTCTCTGCCGTCGCCGATCCAGAGTGTGATATGGCCTTTGGCTTCATCCTGTGCCCGGTAGACCTCTCTGGCCGCATCCTGTGCAGTCATGATGTATAAGAATCCGGTCAGCAGCAGAAAAGAAAGAGAAAGGGAGATCGTGGCGGTGCGATAGGATTTTTTGCGCGCTCTAAGTGCATTTGCTGCTAATTCACCGCTGATGCCAAAGCGGCCGGAAATACGGCTGCGCCGGATCTTCTTTCCTTTTAAGGTCTCTGTCTGACGAAGTGCTTCTACAGGCATCATCTTTGCTGCCTTTTTGGCAGGGATCCTCGCAGACAGCCAGGCCGTGATGACGGACAAGAGAACTGCAGGGAGGATGGCAGGCAGACCGAATGTCATAACAACATCTGAAGTGGCTCTGTCAATGTTATTGGAGGCATTGATCAGATCGATCAGTTTGGTATCCAAAAGCCAGCCGCATAAGATACCCAGCGGAAGCGGCGGCAGCAAAAGGATCAATGCTTCCGTGGATACGGCGGACCGGATCTGTTTCGGGGAGGCACCGATCCCTGCCAGGGTTCCAAGCTGGGACAGTTTTTCATTTGCCGATAATGCAAAAGCATTGTGGATGACCAGGACAAACACCCCGATCAGCAGGGCAGCCATGATGAGAAACATAAGCGGCACAGATAGGAAAGAGATGCTTTTGATGCCCTGAAGCTGCCCCGGAGGCAGGATCGCATATTTGGAAAGCAGATCTGTGTTGTATCGAAGCGCATATTTTCCATATTCATCTTTTTCATAGCCGATGGATTCTGCCAGCGCAGGCAGTTCCTTGTAGGTGCTTCTCATCGGATCGAACCGCAGGTAAATCGTCAGGTTATCCTCCGGCCGGATCTTTTTTTCATCCAGAAAGCTCATTGCCGTATATGCGGGTACGCTGGAGGACGTGGTGATATCCATGCTGCCTGCCAGCACATAGGTTTTGGTGCCTGTCTGGTGGAAATCTTCATTCTCGTGGAACGCAGCTGTTTCCTGGCAGACCTTTCCTTCGCAGATGCGCTGTCCCACCGGAAGCGTGAGGGTATCTCCCAATGAAACCTCCGGGTGGTCGTCGAAAAACTGCTTGGAGATGACGAGTTCATTTTCATTTTCAGGAAGACGGCCTTCGATGACGAGCTCCTTTTCGGACATTGAATTCCAATATTCAGTATTTGCACCCCGGGTAATGATATAATTCCTTTTTCCGGCATCATCAACCTTTGCAACCTCCCAGGGGCCTTTGATCATAACTGCAGAGACGGATGCATAATTTTTGATGTCTTCCAGATGGCTGCCTTTGGTGTCATCAAACAGCTCCCCGTGCCAATTCCCGGTTTCATTGATGGTAAGTGCAATGTTATCGGTCCACATCGTGTAGATAAAGCCGCAAAAACAGGTCATCAGTGTTGTCATAAGAAACAGGGCGGTCATGATGGCGAGACTGGTTCTCTTGTTGCGTTTCAGCGAATCCCAAACATATTCTCGTAAAATCTTCATTAGGACACCACCTCGTCATGCAGGATTTTCCCGTCTTCCAGGGTGATGATGCGGTCGGCTTTGAGCGCGGTCTTTTCATCATGTGTGATCAGCAGGATCGTCTGACCATACAGACGGTTGGAAAGCTTTAAAAGCTCGATCGTTTCCTCTGAATTTTTCCGGTCCAGATTTCCGGTAGGTTCATCTGCCAGTAAGATCGCAGGACGGTAGATCAGACTTCTTGCGATCGCCACTCTCTGCTGCTGTCCGCCGGATAGCTCGCTGGGCAGATGCGTAAGGCGGTCTGTCAGGCCAAGTGTGGTGACTAACTGGTTAAAACGGCTCTCATCAGGCTTTTGATTGTCTAAGAGGACCGGGAGCAGGATGTTTTTTCGTACGTTTAAGGTTGGGATCAGGTTGTAAAATTGATAGACAAGCCCGACCTTCCTACGGCGGAAAATAGCAAGCTGTTCCTGGTTCAGTGTGGAGATATCCGTATCCTCGATAAAAATACTGCCGTCTGTAGGGCGGTCCACACCTCCTAACATGTGTAAAAGTGTTGATTTTCCAGAACCGGATGCGCCGATGATGGCGGTAAAGCTCCCACGTTCCAGTGAAAGATCCACGTGGTCAAGGGCGGTCACGGTATTTGAACCACTGCCGTATGTTTTGGTCAGATTTGTGCAGCGTAAAATTTCCATAGAATGAAACTCCTTTCTTTTATGATGATATCATAATACAGGGGGAAAGTGACAAGAAAGTGACAAGAGGGGGGACGCCTGCCCGTATTTTCTACGGCAGTGCCTTATACAAGACTTTTTGAAAGCTGACCACTTCAGTAAGAATTGCTAACAGCACACGCGGTGCCGGAAGGGGGACCGACGGGATTTACCGTACACGGTGCGCAGATTTCAGAAGATGAGTGACTCAGATGCTTACAAACATGCGGTTGAGACATGTATCCGCGAAGGGATACTGTCGGATTATCTGGAAAAGAAAGGCAGCGAGGTGATCAATATGCTGATAGCTGAATATGATTATGATCTGGACATCGAAGTGCAGAAGATAATCTTAAGTTTGGAGGAAGAGATTGAACCATAACAATTTAAACGTTATATTTAAAATGATAATCAATTTTAAATTGTGCATCGCTTCTTGTTATGGTATACTAATTAACGGTTAAAAAACCAAGTTGTAACATGTGACATGAATATATGGAAGGAAGGATATACGATGGACAAAATCAGAATTGGAATTGTAGGATACGGTAACATCGGACGCGGCGTGGAGCTTGCAGTAGAACGCAATGAGGATATGGAACTGAAGGCTGTTTTTACAAGACGTGCACCGGAGACTGTGAAGATCATGACTGAAGGTGTGCCGGTCATACATACAGATGACATGCTGAGTATGAAGGATGAGATCGATGTGATGATCCTTTGCGGAGGTTCTGCAACAGATCTGCCGGTGATCGGGCCTGAGATTGTAAAGAATTTTAATACGATCGACAGCTTTGATACACATGCAAAGATTCCTGAGTATTTTACAAATATGGACCAGGCGGCAAAAGAAGGCGGTAATATCGGTATCATCTCTGTAGGCTGGGATCCGGGACTGTTTTCTCTGAACAGAATCTATGCGGAATCCGTCCTTGTACAGGGAGACACGTATACATTCTGGGGCAAGGGAGTCAGTCAGGGACATTCAGATGCGATCCGACGCGTGAAAGGTGTGAAGAACGCGATTCAGTATACCGTTCCGGTGGAAGAAGCAGTGGAAAAGGTAAGAAGCGGCTGCGGACCGAAGCTGACAACCAGAGACAAGCATCTGCGTGAATGCTATGTAGTGGCAGAAGAGGGGGCAGATTTAAAGGAAATCGAAGAGACGATCAAAAATATGCCGAACTATTTCTCAGATTACGACACAACAGTAACATTTATTACCGAGGAAGAATTGAAAGCGAACCACAGCAAGATGCCTCACGGCGGCTTTGTGATCAGAAGCGGTGAGACAGGACATGACGGCAGCAAGCATGTGATCGAGTATTCTCTGAAATTAGATTCGAACCCGGAATTTACAGCAAGCGTTCTGGCATGCTATGCAAGAGCGGCATACAGGCTGTCTAAAAAAGGAGAGTCAGGAGCAAGAAGCGTATTCGATATTGCTCCGGGAATGCTTTCTATGAAGAGCGCAGAGGAATTAAGGGCACAGCTGTTGTAAGGAGCCGTGCATTTAAACTTATCAGAGTAACAGTAAAGCAGACTTTGAAGATCCGCTATAAGTCATTAAGAGCACAGGGATCAAGTATTGGAAACGACTTGATCCCTGTGTTTTTGTTATGAAATATTAGAACAGAAATATTTGTAACAAGAAAAAAGGATAGCAGGCGGAGCCTCTATATGTTATAAAATATATTAAGGATGTTCATCCATATTCTAAAAAGAGAATATGGATGAACATGTCAGTAGGTGAGAGTAAAGAACGCCTAAAGGAATTTCGTGCAGAATGTTGTCTGACTTTAAGAGGATTTAAAAATATTTTATATCTGGCGGACATTTTACAACGTATGTTCTCCAGAAGGATAATCAGAACAAATTTTGAGGTGCGAAGATGAATCTGGAAGAACTTGTGAATCAAAAATATCATCTGCTGACGGCTAACGATAAGGAAATGGTGACGGCTGTTTTTCGTAATAAACAGAGGGTCAGGGAAATGAACAGTACACAGCTGGCCTCTTATCTGCATGTATCGAGAACTACCCTGGTTCGGTTGATGAAAAAGCTTGGCATTGATACATATAAAGAATTCAAGGTGCTGCTGGACATGAGACGGGAGGAGGCGCTTTCGCCCTGTTCCTATAATCTGCAGGACATTGTAAGTGAATATCATCTTATGGTAGATGAGCTTAAGAAGCATAGATATGAAAAAATATGTCAGAGCATCTATGAAGCGGATACGGTTTATATGTACGGTTCAGGCAATGAGCAGAAGACGATAGCGGAAGAGTTTAAGCGGATCTTTATGACGTTCGGGAAATGCTGCGTGGATCTGTTTGATCTGGGGGAGGTAGAATTTGCTGCCGCCAGGATGACAGAGAAGGACCTTCTGCTTGCAATCTCTTTATCCGGAGAAAATAAGGAATCCATGGATGTTGTGAGAACCGTTCAAAAAGCAGGTGTTAAGAGCATTTCCTTCACACGGTGGGAGAATAATTCGCTTGCAAGGCTCTGTCAGGAAAGCTTATACGTGGGGACGAGGACGGTCAGCCAGTCGGCGGGCAGAACTTATGAGATGGTGGCATCCTTTTATATATTGCTGGATGTACTGTCGGTCCGTTATCTTGAGTTTGTACAGAACCAGGAAAGGAAGATGGCAGATGAGAGTGGAAGAGCTGTTGAACAGTCATTATGAAGCATTCAGTGAGAATGAAAAATATGTATGCCATTATCTGCGCAGTCATTATACTGAATGTGTAAAAGAGACAATTGATGAATTTGCAGTTTCCTGTAATGTTTCGAAAACCCTGCTTGTCAGATTTGCAAAAAAGCTTGGTCTGACGGGGTACAGCGAATTAAAGGCGAGGATCAAGCTTGAGCTTAAAGAGCAGGAAGGGGATGTGAAGGGCTTACTGCAGACCATGACTGACAGCTATCACAAGATGATGGATGATCTGAATCAAAAGGATCTGTCCGGATTTTTTGAAAAACTGTATCAGGCCAGGCGGGTCTTTGTCTATGGCAGCGGCTCGTCACAGGCACGTGCAGCCAGCGAGATGAAGCGGATCTTCCTTCCGGCCAGGGAAATCATCCATGTGCACGGACATGATATGTGCTATGCACTCTTAAAGAGCGCGTCCCCGGAAGATCTGGTGATTATCATTTCGCTGTCCGGTGAGTCGGACACTGTGGTGGAGCTTGCGAAGACCTTGCGGGTGAACCGTGTGCCGATGGTTTCCATCACCAGGCTGACAAGCAACAGACTGGCCTCAATATGCGAGGAAAATCTGTATATCAACTCGGTTCGGTTACCGGTAAAGTACCACATAGAATATGAAAGCAGTACGCCTTATTTTATCCTGATCGAGTATCTCTACCTCTCTTATCAGAATTATCTGTCCGGGAAAAAGGTGGATCCACAAAGCGAATAAAACGTATCTAAAAAGGATAAAACTTGGTGTACAAAGTTACAAAAACAAAAACTATGTACAAAAAGAGTACATAATTCTTAAAAGAGTCCAGATGATTGAAGGACTCTTTTTTTTGTGTTACTCTGACCTCAGATCAAACAAAGAAGAAGCAAAGAGAGAGGAAGCAAAGATATGACAGAGGCGGTTTATCTGGATATTGACGGGACCTTAAGAGATGAACAGAGGGGGATTCCCAAAAGTGCAGTATGGGCCCTGGAACAATGCAGGGAACAAAATATCAAAGTCATCATCTGCACCGGAAGAAACTTATTCTCGATCCAGAATGATGTCTGGAGCCTGCCCCTGGACGGGATGATTTCGGGGGGCGGCTGTTATATCCGGTATCACGGCGAAACCTGGTGGGAGCAGCATTTTTCACCCCGGATCATAGAGGAAGTGTTAAAGCTGCATATGCAGGGGGAGTTTTCACTGGCTGTGGAGACTGGGAAGGATATTTTTATGGATGAGAGGGCTGCCAGATTTTACCGGGAGGACATCGCTTTGAAAATCAGAGGATTGAATGAAGCGCAGAAGGAATTATTTTTGACCCAGAATAAGATCGGGTATGAGGCGAATCTGGAGCGGTATGATGAGAAAACAACCAAGGTCCACAAGCTGTGCATGACAGGGGAGAAAACAGAGATAGAGAGAATGAGGCTTTTGTTAAGAGAGGAATCGGAAATCGCACAGGAGAAGCGATGGAACGGACAGTGGTACCTGGAGTTGCTGCCGAAGGGGTGTGACAAAGGAAAGGCGGTACGAAGGGTCAATCAAAGGCTTGGAATCTCGAAGGAACATACGATCAGTTTTGGCGACAGTGAAAATGATATTGCAATGATGAAGGAAACAAATGCAGCAGTTGCGGTAGGAAGCTGCAGTTTACCGGTTCGGGAAGCGGCGTCATCTATATGTGAACCGGTGATGGAAGACGGAATCTATAAGGAACTTGTCAGACGAAGGATCATCAGACCAAATACAGGGAGGAACAATGAGTATGGAAAATAAGTGGTGGCAGGAAGAAGTGGTATACCAGATCTATCCGAAGAGCTTTTATGACAGTAATGGGGATGGAATCGGGGATCTAAGAGGAATTACTCAGAAGCTGGATTATCTGGAGGATCTGGGGATAACGATGCTCTGGATCTGTCCGATCTATCAATCGCCGATGGATGACAATGGATACGATATATCTGACTACAGGGCGGTGGCAGAGGAATTTGGAACCATGGAGGATTTAGATGAGCTGATTTCGGAGGCCGCGAAAAGAGGGATCAAGATCATGCTGGATCTGGTCATTAACCATACTTCGGATGAACATGAATGGTTTCAAAAAGCATTGGCCGATCCCGATTCTCCATATCATGATTTCTACATTTTCAGGGAAGGAGACAGGGAGCCGAATAACTGGAGGTCTGTTTTTGGCGGCAGCGTGTGGGAAAAGGTTCCGGACCGGGAAGAGTACTATTTCCATGCGTTCGGGAAGAAGCAGCCGGATCTGAACTGGGAGAATCCAAAGCTTCGGGAACGGTTATATGAGATGGTCAACTGGTGGCTGGAAAAGGGGATCGCAGGCTTTCGGATCGATGCAATTACATTCGTGAAAAAGGATCTGTCCTTTAAAGAACGGTGTCCGGACGGGGCGGACGGACTGGCAAAATGTACGAAGGCTTCCCGAAACCAGCCGGGGATAGGAACCTTTCTTCATGAATTAAAGGAGCACACGTTTGACAGGCATGAGTGTGTTACGGTTGCAGAAGCTCCGGGAGTTCCCTATGATGAATTGGAGGAGTTCATCGGAGAAAAGGGATACTTCTCGATGATCTTTGATTTCCGCTATGCGGATCTTGATATTGCTTCCGGGAGTGAGTGGTTCAAGCGCATCGACTGGAAGATCCGGGACCTCAATGAGAAGATCATGGCAAGCCAGATGGCTCTGCAAAGATACGGCTGGTGTGCGAATTTTATAGAAAATCATGACCAGCCCCGTGCCGTCACGAAATACTTAAGAGAGGATGAGAATCATCCTGATGCCGTTAAAACACTGGCTGCCATGTATTTCTTCTTAAGAGGGATGCCCTTTATTTACCAGGGACAGGAGCTGGGAATGCAGAATTTCAAACGGAAGAGTATTGCGCAGTTCAATGATCTGTCCAGTATCGATCAGTATGAGCGGTCCTTAGAAGAAGGCTTTAGCAAAGAGGAAGCGTTAAAATTCGTGAATTTAAGAAGCAGAGACAACGCACGGACTCCGTTTCCGTGGAATGGAGAACAGTTTGGCGGCTTTTCCACCCATCAGCCATGGCTTGAAATGACAGAAGCATATCCGGCCGTCAATGCGAAGGATCAGGTGGGAAGGGAAGGAAGCATTTACGAATTTTATAAATCCATGATTTCTTTCAGGCAGAAGGGGCCTTATCGTCACTGTCTGATTTATGGAAACATCAAGCCCACTGTAAGCAGTGAAAATGTAATCGCATACCAGCGGTATACAAAAGACGAGAAAATCTACTGCTGGTTTAACTTTGGCAGGGATAAGACCATAGAAAATATGCCGGAAAATGAAGTGGAAACGATCTGGTCAAATTATGGAGAGGCAGAAAGAAAGGGCGGTCAACTGGTGCTAAAGCCATATCAGTCACTGCTTCTGAGAGTAAAAACAGGAGGAAAGGATAATGGAGAAGAGTAATTATCAGGATATCGCACGACAGATCATTGAAATTGTAGGAAAAGACAATATTATTTCTGCAACGCACTGCGCGACACGTCTCCGTCTGATCGTAAAGGAGAAGGATGCGATTGATGAAAAGAAACTGGAAAAAGTCCCGCTGGTGAAAGGAACCTTTTTTAATGCCGGGCAGTATCAGATCATTCTGGGCACCGGGATTGTGAATAAGGTATACGCAGAACTGGAAAAGCTGAATCTGAACACACTTTCCAAGCAGGAACAGGATGAGATCGTGAAGAAGCAGCAAAAGGGGATCAAGCGCCTGATGCGGACCCTGGGAGATATTTTTGTCCCCATCATTCCGGTGATTGCGGCGACAGGTCTGTTCCTGGGCTTAAAGGGATGTGTATTTAACGACAATGTGCTGGAACTTTTCGGGGCCAATTCCGGCATGATCCCGGACTATGTGGTGACCCTGGTAAATGTACTCACAGAAACGGCGTTTGCCTTCCTTCCGGCGATTATCTGCTGGTCGGCGTACAAGGTGTTTGGTGGGATGCCGGTCATCGGGATCGTACTGGGCCTGATGCTTGTCTCACCGATCCTGCCAAATGCCTATTCAGTCGCGGATCCGAACAGCGGGGTAGAAGCGGTGAAGGCTTTTGGAATGATCCCAATCGTCGGCTGCCAGGGCAGTGTTCTGACGGCCATACTGACTGCTCTGATCGGTGCAAATCTGGAAAAGAAGCTTCGGAAGGTCATGCCGAATGCACTGGATTTGATCATGACTCCATTTATCGTCATGCTGGTGACATTTCTGGCTGTCATTCTTGGAATCGGACCCATTATGCATGTGATAGAACTGAAACTGGTACAGATTGTAGAACTATTGATCCATATTCCGTTTGGGATCGGTGGATTCCTGATCGGTGCAACCTATCCTCTGCTGGTGATCACGGGGCTTCATCATACCTATACGATGATCGAGACCTCCCTGCTGGCCAATACGGGCTTCAATCCAGTTATCACTCTCTGCGCAATGTATGGATTTGCAAATGTAGGGACCTGTCTGGCATTTTTTGTGAAATCAAAAAAGGAAAATGTCCGCCAGACAGCCATCGGCGCGATGCTCTCACAGCTGTTTGGAATCAGCGAACCAGTGCTTTTTGGTATTCAGCTTCGTTATAATTTGAGACCGCTGGTGATCATGCTCTGTTCCTCAGGACTGGGAGCCGCGTTTTTATCCATCCTGAATATCCGGTCTAACTCATATGGACTGGCAGTGCTTCCGTCTTACCTGATGTATATCTATGAGGGCAGACAGCCTTTATGGTATTTTGTGATTTCTGTCTTCTCTGTCGTGTTCTGCTTTGTGATGACCTGCATGTTCGGGATTCCGAAGGAAGTGCTTGTATCAGACAGCGGGGAGACTAAGCTGGAGGGCGATTTTGAGGGAGAAGAAATCGCATCTCCTGTAACCGGGCAGATGATCGCATTGGAAAGCGTCAATGACCCGACTTTTTCCCGGAAACTCTTAGGCGACGGATTTGCAGTAATTCCGTCAGATGGGATCATCAAAGCTCCGGCAGACGGACGGATAGAGGTGGCATATGAGACCGGGCATGCAATCGGGATGACAACAGTATTGGGTACAGAGCTTTTGATCCATGTAGGGATCGATACGGTGTCCTTAAACGGGGAAGGCTTTGAACGGCTGGTGTCAGAAGGCCAGGAAGTGAAAAAAGGAGATCCCCTGCTTAGGGTAGATTTAAAGACCCTTGCCAGACGGGAAAAAGATCCTACCGTGATGGTCATCTTTACGGGAGGAGAAACGGTCATGGGGACGCAATATGAGCAGACCGTTACGGCATGCGGGAAGATGGCATGTATTGTTGGAAATTAAGAGGAGGCTTAAAAGTCTTGGAGCCAGGCATCCGGTCCGTCGCCAAAGGCGATTCTAAATGACCGGATGCCGATAAAGTGCGTGCCCGAAAGGTGCGAACCTTATCATAAACAGGCGGCACACTCAATAGCAAGTGTCATATATTTTTCGGCGCCCTTAAGTCCATAATCCGTCAGGTCATTGGGTTCCCAGGTTTCGCCGGCCAGGCTGTCGGCCCCGTAAAGAAACTGAGCGAAAGGGATCCCGCGAAATCTTGTGACAGCGATGGCGGCCGAACATTCCATTTCCACGGAAATGCAGCCCTGCTTTTTACGTGCATCGATGGCCTTTGGCGTTTCCCGGTAGATCCCGTCTAAGGTCCATGTTTTCCCGAGGACATATGGGATTTGAAGCCTGGACAGGCAGTTTACCATCACATTGACGGAATGTTCATCCATAACGATCTCCTCATCCGCAGGAAGATAGTGATAACTGGTTCCTTCATCCCGGATCGCAGAAGTGGGAATGATGATCTTATCCCGGACGACGGATTCATCCAGAATCCCTGCACTTCCGAACATGACGATTTTCTTCGCACCCAGGGCGATGATTTCCTCCAGGCCGACGGCACAGGCGGGAGCGCCGACCCGGGATAGGAAGAAGGCGATTCTGTTTCCCTGATAGGTAATCTCATAGACGGGAAGGATCCCGTTCGCTGAATAGAGGGAGGCAATCGTTTTAACCCCGTCCATCCCGGCAAATTTCTGGATGATGTTTTCTGAAAAAGTGGTGACGCACAGCTTGGGAAAATCAGGCAGCTGTTCTATGAAATCCTGCGGATTTATGAAGGCCTGTTTTTCCCCGGTAAAGTGAGTGAATATGGTTGACATTAGGATACCTCCTTTTTATGTTTTGATGTCACTGTTCATGGCTCTAAACAGCTACGATTTGACTAATATGCTGCGGATTTGTCCGGTGATGCGTGCAGGAAGCTCCGGCTTAATGGGCATGAGTTTACTGTACATACGCACGCCCTGATAGGAAAAAATGATCAGGTCGATCACGGCCTGGATATCAACGGGATGGAATTCCTCCCGCTCGATGCCATATTGGATCAGCCTTTGCCACATTCCCACAGACAGGAGATATTGTGCAGCGATGGCATTTCCTTCGGAACAGTTGTGTTCCAGGCTGAAATATTCAAAAATTGCGACGCTTAGAGAGGCGCTGC
Organism: Faecalicatena sp.; assembly: GCF_058819085.1. NCBI lineage: Bacteria > Bacillati > Bacillota > Clostridia > Lachnospirales > Lachnospiraceae > Faecalicatena > Faecalicatena sp. The sequence goes on along the minus strand of NZ_JBZUUL010000013.1, from coordinate 43,071 downwards.
TGTCTGCCATCTCACGCTCATATCGCTTCAAAACTTCATCCAGTATCCGGGCAGCGGGCAGTTGAAGTCTTATCTTTAAGTCAAATTCTTCATCCTGCATCTGCATTAGGTCTTCGATGATCTCTCCAAAAATCTGATCTGTACCGGTATAATGGCAGTATAATCCGCCTCTGCTTAAGCCGGTGGCCATACAGATATCTTTCATGGTCACTTCTTTAAATCCTTTTTCTGCAAAGAGCTGATAAGACTTTTCTTTGATCAGCTGTCTGGTTGATTCTCCACGTTTACTCATAGGGGCTCCTTATTATTAAAAAATCCGACACATGTGTCTGTAAAAAGTATTATACGACATGTGTGTCGGAAAAACAAGAGCAAATCATGAAAACTTTCCTCTTCTTATTTAGATCTATGAATTTAAGCTGGACATCATACGGATTCAAAATCTGCAAAATGAATCCACAAAACGAATCCACAAAACGAAATCAATTCAGAAGTGCAATTTATCTGGGAATCGGTTATAATAAATAAAGTTATAAAATGAAAAAAGAGGACAGATAAATGAGAAAAGTATTTCAATTACTGGAAGAAACCTTAAAACATGGGCAAGATGCAGTACTTGTGACGATCGTGGCAAGCTCTGGTTCCACACCCCGGGGAGCGGGGGCAAGGATGTTAGTGACAAATGCCGGGAGGATCGGGGGGACGATCGGCGGCGGTGCAGTAGAACATCACAGCGAGAAGACCGCAATAGAAGTGCTTAGAACGAAGGATTCCCGTATGGAGCACTTTACTCTGAGGCAGAATGAGGTCCAGGATCTGGGGATGATATGCGGTGGTGATGTGAACGTGTATTTTCAATATGTTTCCTCAGAAGACCCGCAGAATATCGCATTGATGCAGCATATTGAGGCATTGTATCAGACAGGAGAAGAATTTTGGATGATCAATGACCTGTCTTTCGACGGACTAGGAGGCATGGCGGTCTTTGCCCAGACCGGCGGATTGGTGGGAATACCAGTACCGGAACCGGTGATAGAGAACCTTTGTGAAAAGACAAAACAAATTGAGGCGGACGGTAAGGTCTTTTATTGTGAAAAGATGGTAAAGGCGGGCAGAGTCTATATTTTTGGCGGGGGACATGTGTCACAGGCACTGGTTCCGGCATTGAAGGCTGTGGATTTTCGCTGTGTGGTGCTGGAGGACCGGGAGGAGTTCTGCCATAAGGAGTTATTTCCGGGGGCGGAAGAGGTGCTTTTGATCGAGAACAGCCATATAGCAGATTATGTGGATATCAGCCCGGCAGACTATGTCTGTATTATGACGCGGGGGCATAAAGATGACTTGACTGTCCAGGCACAGGTCTTGAAGACGGGGGCGTATTATATCGGTGTGATCGGCAGCAGGCACAAAAAGGCAGGCGTGTTTGAAAAACTGAGAGAGATGGGATTTACAGATGCAGATCTGGAACGCATCACAACACCTATCGGATTGTCCATTGGGGCGGAGACGCCTGCAGAGATCGCAGTCAGCATTGCGGCGCAGCTGATAGAAATGCGTGCGAATAAGCCCATGGAGCGATTACAGGCGGACAGTGCAGCAGCCGGTATGACTGCCGATGAGTAACCGTGGGACTGTCAGGATTGTGCTGTGTACCCTGCCTAAGGGGAAAGCCTTGAAAAGAATGTAGTTGAAATCACAGGATCATTTATATATAATGAGACTATCGGCAGGGTTAGAGCGAAGAATGGTCCTGCAGTCAGGAGGGAATTATGGCCGGACAGTATGAAGGTATGGCGATAGGCGTGTTTGAGTTAGATAGTGAATGCGCATGTTTTGTAGCACTAGATGCAGCAGCCAAAGCTGCAGATGTAAAGATCCAGGCAGTGGAGAGAAACCGCCTCGGGGCAGGCGCATGTGTAAAGATGCGCGGGAATGTTTCGAATGTGAAGGCGGCAATGGAGGCGGCCTTGCGCGTTGCGGAGCCGATTTCTAAAATTGTTTCTCATACTGTGATCGCGGCTCCATTAGCAGAGACGGAACCAGCGATTACGATGACGATTAATAAGTAAGGAAGAGGTAGAGTTATGGCATACGGAGCATATGGACTGGTTGAGGTTCTTGGGGAAGCTAATGCGGTTCTGGTCACAGACCAGATGCTGAAGGCGGCAGAGGTATCCTATGAGACGCAGGATACGAAGTGCGGAGGACATGCCCTGATCTTTATCAGTGGAAGTGTTTCAGCAGTGAGTGCAGCCGTGGAGAGCGTGACGACGGCTTCTCCCTGTAAGATTTTTAATTCCGCAGTGATCTCAAATCCATCGCAGGAGATGGTAGAGATCGTAGAGATGTTTAAAGAGCGCAGGAAAAAGTAGAGTAAGACAGCAGTACAGGACTTTTGAAGTCCTGCTGCTGTCTTTTTAAATACGCAGTTTTATTGGGCCAGGTCTGATAATGGCTTGAAGGTATATCCCATTTCTTCCCATTTTGTCAGAAGTTCATCCAGGATCTCCCCATTGGTCTTGGAGGTGCTGTGTAACAGGACGACCGCGCCGGGATGGATCCGGCCGAGGAGCTTTTCGAAGGCTTCTTCTTTAGTCGGCTGGTCATTCTCATACCAGTCTACATAGGCCAGGCTCCAGAAAAAGGTCTTGTAGCCCAGCTCCTTTGCCATCTGCAGGTTGGACTCGCTGTATTTCCCTTGGGGCGGGCGGTAGAATTTGATCATTTCCTTTCCAGTGATCTCCTGATAGACATCAGCCACGTCATTCAGTTCTTTTTGAAAGGCTTCCTTTGTGGAGATCTTTGACATGTCGGGATGATGGTATGTATGGTTTCCTACGGTATGCCCTTCCTCCACCATTCGTTTTACAAGATCCGGGTTAGTGGTAATGAAGGTTCCCACTACGAAAAATGTAGCAGGGACATTATGCTTTTTGAGGGCATCCAGGATCGCGGGAGTATTTCCATTTTCAAATCCGGCATCAAAGGTGAGATAGATGACCTTTTCATCGCTGCTGCCTGTATAGTATGCGTCATACTTTTCCAAATCTTGGGCCGTCGCGTTGGCGATCGGCGGCTGTCCCTCCTGCTGGAAGCTAAGACCCCAGTTTCCGTCCGCTGCGGGTGCGATCCCGGCAGAAGCGTAGGTGCTGCCTTCGGATATCGTATCTGCGGACGTGATCGTCTCACTGACGATGGGGAAAAAGTGATCCTGTACTTTGCCGGCGGCGGTTCCAGCCAGGAAGGCAGCGGCAAGCAGAAAGACAGATTTAACGGTTTTTTTCAGGAGTTTTTTCTTTTCCAGATGTTTCAGGTTGATTTTCATTGCATCACCAAGATCTTATTCTCTATAGTATATGATGGAATTTTAAAATTATATTCAGTTGGGGGAAAACGGTAAAAGTTATGGGAAGGATTCCGTATTTTTTGTTGAGTATGGAAATGGATTTTTGTACAAAACCGTGATAAAGTGATAGAAGAAATTACAAGAGATGGGAGAGTTATATGAAACAGGCAGCGTTATTTTTTGATATTGACGGAACCATATTAAGTGAGATCACGATGAAGATCCCCCAGAGTGCCATAGATGCCATGCGGGCTGCAAAGGCGGCGGGACATCTGCTTTTTATTAATACAGGAAGGACACTGTGCAGTATACCTGCCCTCATAAAACAGTTCCCGTTTGACGGCTTTCTATGCGGATGCGGGACTTATCTGGTTTATCAGGATGAGGTGTTGTTTTCAAGTTCCCTGCCGGAAAAGCGGGGGAGGGAGATCATCAATAAGATGATAGAATGCAGACTGGACGGGATTGTGGAGGCGGTGGATGATATTTATCTGCCACAGCGGATATCCCGGTTTGACAGGCTGGAGGGATCCAGGAGATATTTCCAGAATGAGGGGCTTGGGATGGAATGTTATCTTGAGACCGGGAAGTTTATTTATGATAAACTGTTTGTCTATGCGGATGAGAAGAGTGACAGGGAAACGTTCTTTAAGTTCATTGAGAGTGACATGGTGGTGATCGACCGGGGAGGGGATACCTACGAATGTACACAGAAGGAGTACTCTAAGGCTACGGCATGTGATTTTATCCTGAAAAAGTTTGGAATGGAGAAGGATCAGGCTTACGTGTTCGGTGACAGCATGAATGACCTGTCTATGTTTGAATACGCCGTGCATACGATCGCAATGGGAAACCATGCAGAAGGACTGGAGCCTTATACGGAGTATGTGACTGCGGAGGTAGAGAAAGATGGGATCGCACAGGCGATCAGACACTATGGGCTTGAGTAGAGGCGAGAGCAAAAGGGGACAGAGCGCCTTGAAAAGGGGTCTGACCCTTTTGCTCGCCATTGTCAGAATTGTTTAGCTAATTCGTCGTGTATTTTGTTGCCCATATTGTAATCAAGCTTCTTATGGAGCCAGATTTCTTCGGAAGCAATCGCCTGATCTACAAGCATCATCAGTCCGGTGACGATTTTTAAGCCTTCTTCCCGGGCAATTTTTAAGAATTCAGTGATCAGGGGATTATAGACAATATCTGCAGCAATTTTGAATTGTCTGATAATAGAAGGGCCTACCGGGCTTTCACTTGTATGAGGATACATTCCTACCGGAGTCGTGTTGACCAAAATATCACCAGTGGAGATATCTGTAAGCGTACAGGTGTGAATGTAAGGGAAAAGCTCCTTTAAGCAGTTGATTGCTTTTTCGTTTCGGGCTGCGACTGTGATACTGGCGGCACCTTCCAGGTGGAAGCCATAAATCAAAGCTTTTGCTGCGCCGCCGGAGCCCAGGATGACGATGTCCTTTCCGGCAAGGCTGACACCGGCTTTATGGAACATACTGATGATTCCGATATAATCGGTATTGTACCCATAAGAAACGCCGTCTTCTATCAGAATCGTATTGACGGCACCGATCGCCTCTGCATGTTCGTCCAGTTTATCTACCAGGCGGTAAACCACTTCTTTATATGGGATTGTCACATTCATTCCGATGACATGCTCTTTTTTCATCACATCGAGTATCTGACGGACTTCCTGCTCATCCATTTCATATTTCTGGTAGCTTCCCCGGATGTTCTGCTGTTTTAATAGATCTTCATGTATCTCTGGAGACAGGCTGTGGCCTAACGTTTTGCCCAGGACTCCAAGATGGATTGTGTCTGTGGTTTCTGTATTCATATCAGATAGTTCCTGCCTTTTTAAAAAAATCTAAATCCGTCGGGTAAACATAGCTGTCACCGATCTTATGGAGAAGAACCACATTCAGATGGTCATCCAGGTTCTTCTTATCCAGCTTGACTGCGTCTGTAAGGTCAGCCATCGGCAGCCCGCATGTGGCTGGCAGTCCGTAGGCTTTTAACACGTGAGCGATTTTCTGTGCCTCGCCCGGGGCTGTAAGTCCTGCTTCTTCTGCTATTTTTGTGATCTGGTACATCCCAATGGCAACTGCCTCTCCGTGGCTTTCGCGTCCGTACTGATAATGCTGTTCGATAGTATGCGCCAGCGTGTGCCCGAAATTCAGAAGCATCCGTTCCCCAGTGTCGAATTGATCCTGCTCTACGACGATCCGTTTGATATCCACACAGCGGTAAATGATAGAGGCAAGCTGTTCTTTTAAGTCTTCAAAGGAGCGGTGAGCACTTAATGTTTCGAACAGAGCAGCATCCTTGATGCACCCGTACTTAATGACTTCTCCCATGCCGTCTGTGATAAATCGCTGCGGCAGGGTGTCAAGGACCTGAGGGTCGATCAATACCAGCTTCGGATGATAAAAAGCACCCACAAGGTTTTTCCCCTGAGGCAGGTCTACTGCCACCTTTCCGCCCACTGATGAATCCACCTGGGCCAGAAGTGAAGTGGGAATCTGTACAAGCTTTACTCCTCTTAAATAACTGGAGGCAGCAAATCCGGCAAGGTCTCCGATCACTCCGCCTCCCAGCGCAATGACCAGATCACTGCGGGTGATCCTTTGTTCCAGCATGGCGGTATAAATCTGAGGCAGAGTCTGAAAGCTTTTTGTAATCTCACCATGGGGCAGAACAAGGCTGCTGCATTCATAGGACGGCAGAGCCTGAATCAGCTTCCTGCCATACAGAGGAAAGACATTATCATCTGAGATAATCATGATTTTCTTACCATGGAAGACTTGAGAGATATATTGTTCGGAATGTGCCAAAATTCCAGGTTTAATATAAATAGGATAGCTATTTTTACCTAAGTTAACTGTTAATTTCAAGAGTATTCTTCCTTTCTTACAAAATGGTTCGCAAAAGGGTCAGACCCCTTTGCAGAAGAGTCTGACCCCCATGAACAACCTACCTCATTCTAAACGGTTTTCCCTACCACGGAGGCGATTTGTTTGATTTGTTTCAGCAATTCATCATATTTCTTAGGCTTGAGTGACTGAGCACCGTCGCAGAGTGCGTTCTCAGGATCGTTATGTACCTCGATCATAAGACCGTCAGCTCCGGCTGCAACAGAAGCTTTTGCCATTGGTTCCACGAGCCACCATTTTCCGCCGGCATGGCTTGGGTCAACGATGACAGGGAGGTGTGTCTTCTTCTTGAGTACCGGGATGCACTGCAGATCAAGAGTGTTTCTGGTATAGGTCTCAAAGGTACGGATTCCGCGCTCACAGAGGATGACATTCTCATTTCCGGAAGCCATGATGTACTCTGCGGACATCACCCACTCCTCGTATGTGGCGTTGAGACCGCGTTTTAACAGGATCGGGCGGTCCAGCTGTCCGAGCTGCTTTAAGAGATCGAAGTTCTGCATGTTTCTGGCACCGATCTGGATCAAGTCCACCTTTTCGTTGAATACGTCCAGATGGTCAGGGGACATCAGTTCTGATACGATCGGAAGTCCGACCTCCTTTTTCACTTCGCAGAGGATATCCAGTCCTTCCATTCCCAGGCCCTGGAAAGAGTATGGGCTGGTCCTTGGCTTGAAGGCACCGCCGCGCAGCATATTGGCACCGGCTGCTTTGGCAGCCTTTGCGATTTCCATGACCTGATCGAAGGATTCAACGGAACAAGGGCCCGCGATCAGTGCGAGATTGCTTCCGCCGACCTTAACTCCCGACACGTCGATGATAGAGTCCTCCGGATGGAAGGCACGGTTTGCCAGCTTGTAAGGCTCCTGTACGTGCATAACTTTGTCAACGGACATGTCGACTTCGAATATCTTCGGATCGATCGCGGTTGTATCTCCAATACAGCCGATGATCGTCATTTCAGATCCCCGGACGATATGCGTATCCAGGCCGCGTTTCTTGATCAAAGACTCTACGCGTGTAACGTTTTCTTCTGATGTGTGTGGTTTCAATACGATGATCATTTCTATTTCCTCCCAATAACAGTAATGTCTTATGTAACTAGATATGATACGTGACTTCATACTGTAAAATTTTAGTTGTTTAAAGTGTGAAAACATAAGTATCATAAAACATCCTTCCGAGAATGTCAATAAGTTTGGGAAAAATACAGTCATAAATTTGCCTAAAACCTTACAGCAGCATGTGGAGCTTTCCTGGCAGACATCGTTGACAATTCCCTTTCTGTGGTGTATTTTATCATAGATAGAAAACACAGCAAAATTCGAGATGAAAGTAACCAGACCAGTGGATCTCATTAGGAGAGTAGGGGGACGTAAGATGAAGATAATAAAACAAATCGGTATTATTTTTACAGTTTGCTGGCTGAGCCAGGTGATCGCAAAATTCCTTCCGTTTGATTTTCCGGCCAGTGTCATCGGGATGATCTTCCTGTTTTTATGCCTGCTGACAGGCGTTTTGAAAATTGGGCATATCCAGGAAAAATCAGATTTCCTGCTGGGGAATATGGCATTTTTCTTTGTCCCGGCGGGAGTGAGCATCATGAATTATTTTGACCTGTTGAAAAACAGTGCGGTGAAGCTGGTCATTATCTGCATTGTATCAACGGTGATTACCTTTGTGGTGACGGCTTACAGCGTCACTCTTACAATGAAGCTTATGAACAGGAGGAAGAAATAATGGAGGCTTTGTATACATCCCCCTATTTTGGTGTGGCATTAAGTGTCATCACGTTTGGGATCGGTGTGAAGATCCAGAAGAAAACGAAGTCAGCCATCTGCAACCCTTTGATCATAGCGATCGTCCTGGTGATTGGAGTCCTGCTTGTGTTTAAGATCCCCTATGATTCCTATAATGTGGGTGGGGAGATCATCAATATGTTCCTTGCGCCTGCGACGGCATGTCTGGCAGTTTCAATCTATACGAAGCTTTCCATCTTGAAAAAATACTGGCTGCCTATTATAGTAGGATGTATAGCAGGTTCTCTTGCATCCATGGCCAGTGTTTATGGGATGTGCGCTTTGTTTGGGCTGGATGAGGCTCTTACCATGTCTATGGTTCCGAAGTCTGTGACGACCCCGATCGCGATCGGAGTGGCACAGGCACACGGCGGAGTCGTCCCGGTGACGGTGGTGGCTGTGATATTTACAGGGATATTGGGCAGCATCATGGCCCCCTTATTGATCAAGGTCTTCAGGGTGTCGGACTCTGTGGCAGCAGGTCTTGCCATTGGGGCGTGCAGCCATGCGGTGGGAACATCTAAAGCCATCCAGATCGGAGAAGTGGAAGGGGCTATGAGCGGCCTCGCCATTGGAATCTGCGGAATCGTTACAGTACTCTTTTCGATGCTGATCTGATGACCGCCCTTTAAGACCGGACATTGAAAACAGCACGGAAATGGATGTAGGACAGATTCCACGAAACTGAGGTTGATCAAAAGAGAAGTCGATGAAGAGACGAGGGGGAAATATTTTGAAGAAAGATACTTCGCATACGATTAAGCGGGCGCAGCGTTTTCCTGTGATATTGATCGGTGAGGGGCTCCTGGTAGGCGTGGTCGGAGGCCTGATCGTTCTGCTTTACCGGGTGGCACTGACATACGCGGGAAAATGGCTGGAACTTATCTTAGAGTATGTAAAGAAAAGTCCGCTGCGGATCGCAGGATGGTTTTTGATCCTGATGCTGCTGGCGTATATCGTAGGAAAGCTGGTGAAATGGGAGCCGATGATCTCAGGCAGCGGTATCCCCCAGGTAGAGGGGGAAGTGACGGGCAAGCTGGCCCAGAGCTGGAAAAAGGTGCTCCCGGCTAAATTCATCGGAGGGTTCCTCTGTCTGTTCGGCGGCCTGTCCCTTGGGCGGGAGGGTCCGTCCATCCAGTTAGGGGCCATGACAGGACAAGGGATCTCAAGACTTTTGGACCGGGGGAAGACGGAGGAAAAATACCTGATGACCTGCGGGGCGAGTGCAGGTCTCGCGGCAGCATTTCATGCACCGCTTGCCGGGATGATGTTCGCGCTGGAGGAGATACATAAAGGTTTTTCTATGTCCATCCTGATCTCAGTCATGACGGCCTCTGTGACGGCAGATTTTATTTCTTCCTACATCATCGGCCTGGATCCGGTTTTCCAATTCCGGCTTGAGCATGTCCTGCCCCAGGACCATTACTGGATGCTGATCCTTCTGGGAGTCATCCTTGGAGCCATGGGAGCTTTTTATAACTGGGCCATGCTAAAGGCACAGGATCTCTATAAAAAACCGAAGTTCTTAAACGAGACAAGCCGTCTGATGATCGCCTTTTTCGCTGCAGGGGTACTGGGGCTTTACATGCCGTCCGTACTGGGCAGCGGCCATGAACTGATCGTCTCGCTGACGGACGGGGAGATGGTCTTAGGACTGGTGATCCTTACGTTTATTGTAAAATTTATTTTTTCAGCAGTCAGTTTTGGCTCGGGAGCGCCGGGAGGCATCTTCTTCCCGCTGTTGATCTTAGGGGCCATGATCGGAGGTATCTTTGCTATGACAGGGGTACAATTCTTCGGCTTGGATCCTGTGTATATCAATAATTTTGTGCTGCTTGCCATGGCAGGGTATTTTACTGCGATCGTGCGTGCCCCGATCACCGGGATCATCCTTTTATTCGAGATGTCCGGTTCGGTGAGCCAGATGCTCTCACTGGCGATCGTCTCAGTCACGGCCTATATCATTGCCACGCTGCTGAGATCGGAGCCGATCTATGAGAGTCTGCTGGACCGTATTCTAAAGGTTCACCACAAGGCAACGGCGGTCAATGTAAAAGGCTCCAGCCAGAAGGTATTGAGTACCTTTGTGATCATGAACGGTTCGGTGCTGGAGGAGAAGATGGTGCAGGATATCACCTGGCCGGACAACTGTCTTTTGGTTGCACTGGAACGGGGAGGAAAAGAGCTGATCCCGAAGGGGAAAACCGTACTGATGGCGGGCGATACACTGACAACGATGACAGATGAAAGAGATGCAGGATATGTGCATGACAAAATGGAAAAGTTATGTTATACTTCATTTTAGAATACCTTATTGGACAAATCACAGTTTGATAAGTCTACACTACAGAATTTGAAGGAGCTTAAGACGTATGAAAAGAGTATTGTTAAAGCTGAGTGGAGAAGCACTTGCAGGAGACAAGAAGACAGGCTTTGATGAAGCGACCTGTATCGGTGTTGCGAAGCAGGTAAAGCAGCTTGTCGATGACGGGATCCAGGTAGCAGTCGTGACCGGAGGGGGTAACTTCTGGAGAGGCCGCACAAGTGAGACGATAGACCGTACAAAGGCGGACCAGATCGGGATGCTTGCTACGGTAATGAATTGTATTTATGTATCAGATATATTCAGACATGTGGGGATGAAGACAGAGATCTTCACACCGTTTGTCTGTGGAGCGTTCACTTCTTTATTCTCCAAGGATGCGGCTGTGGCGGCATTGGAGGAAGGAAAGGTCATCTTTTTTGCAGGCGGGACAGGCCATCCGTATTTTTCAACAGATACAGGGGCAGTGCTGCGTGCGATCGAGATAGAGGCAGATGCGATGCTTCTTGCCAAAGCAATCGACGGAATCTATGACAGTGATCCGAAGGTGAATCCGGAAGCTAAGAAGTATGATGAGATCACCATTTCGGAGGTCATTGACCAGAAGCTTGCGGCAGTTGATCTGACTGCATCCATTCTCTGTCTGGAGAATAAGATGCCGATGCTGGTATTCGGATTGAATGAAGAGAACAGCATCGTGGAGACGATGAGCGGTACATTTACAGGAACAAAAGTAACAGTATAGGGAGGATATAGGACATGGATGAAAGATTAAAAGTATTTGATGAGAAGATGACAAAGACAATTAAGAGTCTGGAGAGCGAACTGGTGACGATCAGAGCCGGACGTGCCAATCCGCATGTACTGGATAAGCTGACAGTTGATTATTATGGAACACCGACCCCGATCCAGCAGACAGCGAATATCTCTGTACCTGAGGCGCGCATGATCCAGATCCAGCCATGGGAAAAGAGCCTGTTAAAAGAGATCGAGAAGGCGATCAATATGTCAGATATCGGTATCAATCCGACCAATGACGGTTCCACGATCAGACTGGTGTTCCCGGAACTGACAGAGGAGCGCAGAAAAGAACTGGTGAAGGATGTAAAGAAAAAAGGAGAAGCAGCTAAGGTTGCTATCCGTAATATCCGCCGCGACGGTAATGAGGCCTTTAAGAAACTTAAAGGAAGCGAAGTTTCCGAAGATGCCATCAAGGACCTGGAAGAATCTCTTCAGAAGATCACAGATAAGTATATTACTGAAGTGGACAAGGCTGTAGAGGCAAAATCCAAAGAAGTACTGACTGTATAAAAGGGTATTTAGTGAATAAGAGGGGCTTGTTTTTTACACAGCCCCTCTTTTACTCTTTGATAAGATGGGAGGATATAACAATGAATGTACCACAGCATGTGGCGATCATACTTGACGGCAACGGCCGCTGGGCGAAGTCGAAAGGAATGCCGAGAAATTACGGACATGCGCAGGGAAGTAAGAACGTGGAGCGTATCTGTGAGGAGGCATGGCGCATGGGGATCAAGTACCTGACTGTCTATGCGTTTTCCACGGAAAATTGGAACCGCCCGAAGAGCGAGGTGGATGCCCTGATGAAGCTATTGCGCAATTACATGAAAACATGCCTTAAGACTGCCCAGAAGAATGATATGAAGATCCGCGTGATCGGAGATATCACTGCATTGGATGAGGATATTAAGGGCAGAATAAAAGAATTGGAAGAAGCGAGCAAGAATAACGGCGGGCTGAATTTTACCATCGCGATCAACTATGGAAGCAGAGACGAGATGATTCGCGCGACAAGACGGCTTGCACAGGACTGTGTGGAAGGCAGGGTGGATGTGTCAGCCATCGACGAGAAGCTTTATGAGACATATCTGGATACCCATGGTGTTCCGGACCCGGATCTGCTGATCCGTACAAGCGGGGAGATTCGGCTTTCCAATTATCTGTTATGGCAGCTGGCTTACACGGAGTTTTATTTTACGGATGTTTTATGGCCGGATTTTACAAAAGAGGAATTGGTCAAAGCTATCGAACAGTATAATAGCAGAGACAGACGTTTTGGAGGGGTAAAGGAGGCACAGGATGTTTAAGACACGGTTATTGAGCGGGATACTTTTAGTGATCATTGCACTGGTCACATTGATTTTCGGGGGGAGCATCCTCTTCGCCACCTTATTCATCATCAGCCTGATCGGGATGTCGGAGCTCTACAAGGTGTTCGGGATCCAGTCAAAGGCGCCGGGGATATGCGGATATCTGTTTGCGGTGCTGTATTACGGGCTGGTCTTTTTCAAACCGGTCCTGCCGGATACGACAGACTGGTTCCTGCTGCTTTTTATGGCATTTTTGATCTGTATGATGGCTGTGATGGTGTTTTCTTATCCGAAGTTTAAGACGGAGCAGATCTTAGCAGCATTTTTCGGCTTTTTTTACGTGGCAGTCATGCTTTCCTATATTTATCAGACCAGGATCCTTCCAGGCGGCGTGTTTACGGTATGGCTCGTATTTATATGCTCCTGGGGATGTGATACCTGTGCATACTGTGTGGGAATGCTCATCGGAAAGCATAAGATGGCACCGAAGCTGAGTCCGAAGAAGTCCATTGAAGGCGGGATCGGAGGAATCGCCGGCGCGGCACTGATCGGTGTTCTTTATGCTCTGGCGATCAATCATTGGGGAGGAGCCGGAGCCAGTGTGGCAAGATACGCCATTATCGGTGCAGCAGGCGGTGCGATCTCCCAGGTGGGGGATCTGGCGGCATCTGCCATCAAGCGTTTCCATGATATCAAGGACTATGGAAAGCTGATACCGGGACATGGAGGGATACTTGACCGGTTCGACAGTGTTATCTTTACGGCACCGATCATATATTATCTATCAGTCCTTTTGTAGAAAATCTGTCAGCCAGAAGGAGTTACTGTTCATTGGCGAGCCAGCAGACAGTGACCAGGAAGATACGCAAGAGAGGGTTTTAAAATGAAGAAAATAGCAATACTCGGCTCCACCGGTTCCATTGGAACCCAGACACTGGAGGTCGTAAGAGAGAATCAGGATATCGAGGTGACTGCTGTTGCAGCCGGAAATAACATCGCTTTGTTAGAACAGCAGATCAGAGAGTTTTCACCGAAGCTGGCAGCAGTCTGGTCAGAAGAGAAGGCGAAGGAGCTTCGGGAGAAGGTAAGAGACCTGGGTGTGAAGGTCCTATCCGGTATGGACGGACTTTTGGAGGTGGCAGTACAGCCGGACGCTGAGATCCTTGTGACAGCGATCGTGGGCATGATCGGCATCCGGCCGACCATCGAGGCGATCAAGGCAAAGAAAGATATCGCACTGGCAAATAAGGAGACACTGGTGACGGCAGGTCATATCATCATGCCGCTGGCCAGGGAGTATGGCAGTGCCATCCTTCCTGTAGACAGCGAGCACAGCGCCATATTCCAATCGCTTGAGGGCGGGCAGAGGAAGGCACTGCATAAGATCCTTCTGACTGCATCAGGAGGGCCGTTCAGGGGCAGGAAAAGAGAAGAATTAGAGAATATCCAGGTGGAGGATGCCCTAAAGCATCCAAACTGGGAGATGGGACGTAAGATCACGATCGATTCTTCAACGATGGTGAATAAAGGACTGGAAGTGATCGAGGCAAAGTGGCTTTTTGATGTCGATGTTGACCAGGTGGAGGTTGTGGTGCAGCCACAGAGTATCATTCACTCCATGGTCGAGTACGAGGACGGTGCAGTCATTGCCCAGCTCGGCACACCGGATATGAAGCTGCCTATCCAGTATGCACTGTATTATCCTGAGAGAAGATATCTGCCGGGAGACAGGCTTGATTTTGGCACATTATCCCAGATCACATTCGAGAAGCCGGACATGGAGACGTTTTATGGTCTTAAGCTTGCTTTTGAAGCAGGCAGAAAGGGCGGATCGCTGCCGACTGTGCTCAATGCAGCGAATGAAAAGGCTGTGGCATTGTTTTTGGAGCGTAAGATCCGTTACCTGGAGATTCCGGAAATCATACAGACCTGCATGGAGCAGCATAAGATGATCGAGGATCCAACGGTAGAAGAGATACTAAATACTGAACAGTCAACATATGAATTTATTAAAAACAGGTGGTAGTAATATATGGGTATCGTTTTAGCAATACTTTTGTTCAGCGGAATCATCATTTTTCATGAGCTGGGGCATTTTACCCTGGCAAAGTTAAATGGAATCCGTGTGGACGAATTTTCATTGGGACTTGGTCCTACAATCATAGGAAAGAGAATCGGGGGGACAAAGTTTTCTTTGAAGCTGCTGCCTTTTGGCGGTGCATGTATGATGGGGGAGGACGAAGTGGACGATATGTCCGAGGGCAGCTTTAACAGCAAGTCTGTCTGGGCAAGGATGTCTGTGATCGTGGCAGGGCCCGTTTTCAACTTCATCATGGCACTGATATTTTCTATCATCATGGTAGCGTGGATCGGATATGACAAGCCGGTGCTGGCAGGAGTGACGCCAGGTTATTCTGCCATGGAACAGGGAATGCAAAAGGGGGATGTGATCACAAAACTGAATGGGAAGAATGTTCATCTATGGAAAGAGGTCAGCCTCTTCAATCTGATGAATAAGGAGGAAGATACCGTTACGGTCACTTATGAGAGAGGCGGAAAAGAGTATACAGCCCAGATCGAACCAAGACAGCTTGAGGGCGATTCCTTCAAAATGATGGGGATCCAGGGGACCGGTGAGTACACTAAGGCAGGAATCCTGGAATCTGTGAAGTATGGAGCTTATACGCTTAGATACTGGATCGACTATACTTTTGGCAGCTTAAAGCTTTTAGTGAGTGGTGAGGTGGGCATCAAGCAGATGTCAGGGCCTGTGGGAATCGTGAATGTAGTGGATGGGATCTACAAGGAATCGGCTCCGGCAGGCTGGCAGGTGGTTATATTGAACCTTTTGAACATTGCAATCCTTCTGTCAGCCAACTTAGGCGTCATGAACCTGCTCCCGCTTCCGGCGCTGGACGGCGGCCGTCTGGTCTTTCTGGTCGTGGAGGCAGTCAGGAGAAAGAGAGTGCCCCCGGAGAAGGAAGGCATGGTGCATTTCGCAGGATTCGCGCTTCTGCTGGTATTGATGGTGGTCGTTATGTATAATGATATACGGAATCTTTTTTAACCGGTGATACAAGCCGGCAGTCTTAAATTTGAAGGACTGCCGGCTTTTTTGTAATCCTATGGAGTTTTCCGGCATATATATAATGGAAATGAGTTTTGTGAGGAATGGAATGACTTCTCTAAAAGCAATGCAGGACAATGCCGTAGATAAAGGCCGGCTGCAGATCAATGTCACCTCGGAGATCACAGCTTTCCCGATCACGGATGCAACGATTTCTATCTCTTATACAGGAGTACCTGACAGTACATTAGAACAGGTGGGTACGGACGCTTCAGGTCAGAGTGAGGTTCTTGAGCTGAGTACGCCGCCGTTGGAATACAGTCTGAACCCGACCATTGAATCGCAGCCCTATGCAGAGTATACGCTGAATATCAGTGCGCCGGGATATGAGACGGTCAGTGTTGCAGGGGCAGAAGTGCTGCCGGAAGTAAAGGCGATCCAGAATATAAGGCTTCGGCCCCTTGCAGAGGTGAGCCAGGATGAAACCGTATTTGTGATTCCGGCCCATACACTGTATGGGGATTATCCGCCCAAGATCGCGGAGGATGAGATCAAGCCGATTGACGAGACAGGGGAAATCGTATTGAGCCGTGTCGTAGTACCGGAGTTTATCATTGTACATGACGGTTCTCCAAGGGATCCGACTGCTAATAATTATTATGTCAGGTACAGGGATTACATTAAGAATGTGGCTTCCAGCGAGATCTATGCTACTTGGCCCGCAGATACGATCCGGGCAAATGTGCTGGCGATCATGTCATTTACTCTGAACAGGGTCTATACGGAGTGGTACCGGAATAAAGGCTATGACTTTACTATTACATCCTCCACAGCATTTGACCATAAGTGGATACCGGAGAGAAACATATTTGACACGATCTCGGTGATCGTAGATGAGCTGTTTGCGAGCTATCTGTCCAGACCGAATGTCAGACAGCCGATCCTGACACAGTACTGTGACGGGCGCAGGGTATCCTGTCCCAATTGGATGACTCAGTGGGGGTCCATGGAATTAGGTCAGCAGGGATATTCTCCGATCGAGATCCTGCGGTATTTTTACGGGGACGATATGTACATCAACAGCGCCGAGGAGATATCAGGAGTGCCATCCTCCTGGCCAGGATATAATCTGGGGATCGGTGCCAGCGGAGATAAGGTACGGCAGATGCAGGAGCAGATCAATGTGATCGCAGGGGCATATCCTGCTATTCCAAGAATCGATGCGGACGGGATCTTTGGTCCGGCAACAGCCAATGCAGTGGAGATCTTTCAGTCTGTATTCGGACTGCCGCAGACAGGGATCGTGGATTATTCAACATGGTATAAGATTTCTGAAATCTACGTGGGAGTATCCAGAATCGCGGAACTGGTATAGGAAAAGGAGCAAAAAAGCAGGACTGACAAAGGGATGTCAGTCCTGAATTTTTATAAGAGCTGTTTTTTTGGCGGGGACCCGGTAAAAGTTACCTGGAATGTCCGGTATTTATATCCTTTCCGCAGACAATAGCGGGAGAGATAGACGTTCACTACGAGTGAATCCGGAATCCCATTTATCTTTGCGTGTTCCCTTGCAATTTTTTCTACATATTCGTCTGTTTTCCAGAATTTGTGTATAATGATACTCAATTCGACCTCTTTACCTGTATCAGATAAGGTTACGATGTCTCCGGCCATTTCATAGTCCGGTGTTGTGTTAAGATACAGCAGGATCAGATATAAAAATACAATGATTACAGTACAGATTTTTTTCTTCACGAGAACCACCCCTGTTTATAATAATAGGGCGTATTCCCTGTAAAAGATACTTGTAATATCTGGAAGACAAGGATCATTTAATTCCCTATATTAAATAAACAATCAAAAGGGCAAAAACTTTCGCACTAAAGCATACAAAAATGGTAAAATCTCAGAATCCCGGCACTAAACAATGCCTTTTAAGCTCCCCCGGGACCTTCTCTGGGTGGAACCTCATCCGGGATCACACTCTTTAGCCCGTTTTTTGAGGGCAGGTCGATCTCTGGGATATTGTCATCATCATATACGTTGGCCTCTGTGGTTTTTGAGGGCAGTTTAATCTCTCTCATATAGGATCTCCTTCCATTTTTTAATGTATTATGCACAAAAAAGGAAAGAATATGTATCAGAGAGCTATGGTAAAGAAAAAAATCAGCTTCTATTCTGCCATAGAATAAAGCTGCAATAAATGCTCACGCTCGTTCTGTTTCATTCTTACAAAATCTGTAAAACTCACATTTACAGGACACATAGGCTGTTTACAGCAGCGAGCGTGGGATTTATTGTTCGTATAGTGGTATCTTTTGCACTTCTCGCAATAGAATACATGCATCATTAGTATCACCCCCTGGATATATCATATCACAAAAATGTCAGGGAGAAAATTGTAAAATAAGGGTGGAAAGGGACGATAAAAAGGTTATTATGTGTTTTTTTAGCGAAAAAGGTGCAGGATTTCTTACAAAAAGTGACAATAGAGAATGAAGAAATATGCAGTAAACTTGAACTTTTCTGTATATTGCCTTATAATTTAAAAGAGGTGAAAAAATGGAGGATTATGAGAAAGTGCAGCAACGTTTTGTTGCAGTACACATTTTTTGCGGGAAGCTGCAGACAACTCTTTAAAAGGAAGATGAGATATGACATTCGGGCAGTATCCGGCTTTATTTAAGGATGAGTTGACATTATGGAGAAAAAATTATGGCGAGAAGAAGAAAAAGAAGAAGATGGCCGTTCATACTCGGCATGATTATTATAATATGTATATTTACAGGTTTGGGCGCGGTATCCAAAATGCTGCTTCCAGATCTTTTTGCATCCACAAAAAAAGTGATCGAGACGGTGAAAACGAAGACTTCCCCATTGGCAGACGTACCGTTTGAAGAGATACAGATCACGGAGGAGGACGTGTCAAATGGATATTATTATCAGCAGCTTGACGAAGAGGAACAAAAGCTGTACAAGGAGATGTATCAGGGACTCAAAGAAGCAGCTCCTACTATTTACATGCACTCCCCGGATATGAAGGTGCTTGAAAAGATTAGTCAGTTTATTTCCATGGACAGACCGGAGCTGTTCTGGTGTGACGGACAGATGCAGGTGACCAGTTATGAACAGTACGCAGAGGTTCAGCCGGTCTACACCTATACCGGAGAGGAGAAGGACAAACGACAGGCTGAGATCGAGGCGGCAAGAGCAGAATGTTTTTCCGGGATGAGCGGGGATATGTCTGAGTATGATAAGATCAAATACGTTTTCGAATATCTGGTGAACACCGTGGATTATAACCTGGATGCCCCGGATAATCAGAATATATACAGCGCGCTTGTGGGAAAGGCTTCCGTATGTGCGGGCTATTCCCGCGCGGCCCAGTATCTTTTAAGGCAGCTGGGGATCGAATGTATCTATGTGACGGGAAACATCCCGAATCAGGGCGCTCATGCATGGAACATTGTAAAATGTAACGGACAGTATTATCAGATGGATGTGACCTTCGGGGATCCGGTGTTCATCGAGGAAGAAGGGGGAACAAGGCCGCCGGGGCAGAGTATTAATTATGATTATCTGTGCTGCAGCGACGCAGAGATCATGAAGAATCATACGGCAGATACCTTTGTCACATTTCCGCAGTGCACTTCCATGGATCTGAATTATTACAGACTGAACGGGATGTATTATGAAGAGTTTAGGCCGGATCAGATCTTAGAGGCTATGAACCAGTCCATTTATAACCAGGAGAGCTCTTTTACCTGCAAGTTTGCCAATGACAGCCTGTATCAGGAGGCACACGATGTGATCCTGAATGATCTGGTGCAGCAGGCGGCTCAGAATCTTCTGGATTATTATGGGCTGGAATCCGTACAGTACACATATGTGGAGGATGAGGTCATGGATAAGATTAGTATTTATTGGAATTATGGATAAAAGTAATTAAAAAAATTGTTGAAATCTGAATTGAATTGTAGTATAATCTTTACAATTTGAGCACTGGGGCGCTCTGGACACAATGGATTCCAAGAGTGCCTTTGTTATGTAAAATTACACCCTGGCAAAGCCCTGTACCGGTCTTCACCTTAAAAAGGGAGAGAATCCGGCATCAGCGGCAGTGCGGTCTCAAAGGCAGGGAATACGAAGGGAATAGGTGAACATATGAAAGCGTTTCTGATATTAGAAGACGGAACCGTGTTTACAGGAAAGAGTATCGGTTCGAAGAGAGAGATGATAAGTGAAATCGTGTTTAATACCTCCATGACTGGGTATTTAGAGGTGCTGACCGACCCTTCATATGCGGGGCAGGCAGTAGTGATGACTTATCCGCTGATCGGGAATTATGGAATTACACCGGACATGGAATCCAAAAAAGCATGGCCGGATGGTTATATTGTAAGGGAATTGTCCCGTATGCCGAGCAATTTCAGGTGTGAGGGAACGATCCAGGATTTCCTTGTTAAGCAGGATATTCCGGGGATCGCAGATGTGGATACCCGTGCTCTTACCAAGATCTTAAGGGAAAAAGGCACCATGAATGGTATGATCACGACCAATGAAAATTATAATCTGGAAGAGATCCTTCCGAAGTTAAAGGCCTATCGGGCAGGGGATGTTGTTTCCAAAGTAACATGTTCGAAGAAATATGTTTTGGAAGGAAATGGAAAAAAAGTCGCACTCCTTGATTTAGGCGCAAAGAATAACATTGCCAAGTCTTTAAATAAACGTGGTTGCTGCGTGACTGTTTATCCGGCCCACACAACTGCTGAAGAAATCATCTCAGCTCATCCTGACGGTATTATGCTCTCGAATGGTCCTGGAGACCCTGCAGACTGCATTTCTATTATCGAAGAAATCAAGAAATTATACAATACGGACATACCGATTTTTGCAATCTGTCTGGGACATCAATTGATGGCTCTTGCTACTGGTGCGGCCACATATAAATTAAAATACGGTCACCGCGGTGGAAATCATCCGGTGAAGGATCTTTTGACCAACCGGGTATATATTTCTTCCCAGAATCACGGATATGTGGTGGACGATGAAAATGTAGATCCTAAGATCGCCGTTCCGGCCTTTGTCAATGTAAATGACGGGACAAACGAAGGGCTGAAATATATCGGTAAGAACATCTTTACCGTGCAGTTCCACCCGGAGGCATGCCCGGGACCGCAGGATTCCAGTTACCTGTTTGACAGATTCATGGATATGATGGAGGGAGCAAAATAATGCCAAGAGATAATAGTATTAAAAAAGTATTAGTCATCGGTTCCGGTCCGATCATCATCGGGCAGGCAGCCGAGTTTGATTATGCAGGGACACAGGCCTGCCGTTCCTTAAAGGAGGAGGGGATTGAGGTCGTACTTTTAAACTCTAACCCGGCCACGATCATGACGGATAAGGACATCGCAGACCGTGTCTATATCGAGCCGCTCACCGTTGAGGTAGTGGAGCAGCTTATTAAAAAGGAGAAGCCGGACAGCGTTCTGCCGACTCTGGGAGGACAGGCCGGACTGAACCTGGCGATGGAGCTGGATGAGAAGGGCTTCTTAAAGGAAAATAATGTCCGTCTGATCGGTACTACATCTGAGACCATCAAGAAGGCGGAGGACCGTCTGGAATTTAAGGCAACTATGGAGAAGATCGGGGAGCCGGTAGCGGCGTCTCTGGTCGTGGAAAATGTAGAGGACGGGCTTGCATTTGCCAATGAGATCGGTTATCCGGTCGTGCTGCGTCCTGCATATACATTAGGCGGAAGCGGCGGCGGTATCGCCCATAACTCTGAGCAGCTTATGGAGATCCTGGCAAACGGCCTGCGTCTTTCCCGTGTGGGACAGGTGCTTGTAGAGCGCTGCATCGCAGGATGGAAAGAGATCGAGTACGAAGTGATGCGGGATTCTAATGGGAACTGCATTACCGTATGTAATATGGAAAATATCGATCCTGTGGGTGTCCACACCGGAGACAGTATCGTTGTGGCTCCGTCACAGACCCTGGGGGATAAGGAATACCAGATGCTGCGTACCTCAGCTTTAAATATCATCAGTGAGCTGAACATCACAGGCGGATGTAACGTACAGTATGCCCTCCACCCGGAGAGCTTTGAGTACTGTGTCATCGAGGTCAACCCGCGTGTGAGCCGTTCCTCTGCGCTGGCATCCAAGGCAACCGGTTATCCGATCGCGAAGGTGGCAGCCAAGATCGCGCTGGGCTACACCCTGGATGAGATTAAAAATGCGATCACCGGAAAAACATATGCAAGCTTCGAGCCTATGCTGGATTACTGCGTTGTCAAGATCCCGAGACTTCCGTTTGATAAGTTTATCAGTGCCAAAAGGACACTGACGACTCAGATGAAGGCGACAGGGGAGGTCATGAGTATCTGTGATAACTTTGAGGGTGCGCTGATGAAAGCGATCCGTTCCTTAGAGCAGCATGTGGACAGTCTGATGTCCTATGATTTTACCGCCCTTTCAGAGGACGAGCTGACAGAACAGCTTGCCAAGGTGGATGATATGCGTATCTGGAGGATCGCAGAGGCGCTGCGCCGGGGGATCAGCTATGACACGATCCACGAGATCACAAAGATCGACCACTGGTTTATCGATAAATTTGCCATCATTGTAGAGATGGAGCAGGCACTGAAAACGCAGGAGCTGACACCAGAACTTTTAAAGGAAGCAAAACGCATCGAATTCCCGGACAATGTGATCGCTGACCTCACCGGAAAAACAGAGCAGGAGATCCACGACATGCGCCATGCAAATGGCATCGTGGCAGCCTATAAGATGGTAGACACCTGTGCGGCAGAGTTTGCGGCAGCGACACCATATTATTACTCTGTATATGGAAGAGAAAATGAGGCCGAAAAGACAAGCGGTAAGAAGAAAGTCCTGGTGCTTGGTTCCGGCCCGATCCGTATCGGACAGGGAATCGAGTTCGACTTCTGCTCAGTACACTGTACCTGGGCATTTTCAAAGGAAGGGTACGAGACGATCATCGTAAACAATAACCCGGAGACGGTAAGTACGGACTTTGATATCGCCGATAAGCTGTATTTCGAGCCGCTGACACCGGAAGACGTAAAAAGCATCGTAGATCTGGAAAAACCGGACGGTGCTGTCGTACAGTTCGGCGGACAGACTGCGATCAAGCTGACCGAAAGCCTGATGAAGATGGGCGTGCCGATCCTGGGAACCTCTGCGGAAAATGTAGACAAGGCGGAGGATCGTGAGTTATTCGATGAGATCCTGGAAAAGTGCGAGATCCCGCGTCCGACAGGCGGTACCGTATTTACTGCAGAGGAAGCAAAAGAAGTGGCAAACAGACTGGGATATCCGGTCTTAGTCAGACCGTCCTACGTGCTGGGAGGCCAGGGAATGCAGATCGCCATCAATGACCACGATATCGATGAATTCATCGGAATCATTAACCGGATCGCACAGGACCATCCGATCCTGGTAGATAAATACCTCCAGGGAAAAGAGATCGAGGTAGACGCCGTATGTGACGGAGAAGACATCCTGATCCCCGGGATCATGGAGCATATCGAGCGCGCAGGAATCCACTCCGGAGACAGTATTTCCGTCTATCCGGCGCAGAGCTTAAGCAAGTCTGCAAAAGAAAAAATCGCGGAGTACACCAGAAGACTGGCAAAATCTCTCCATGTTATCGGACTGATCAATATCCAGTTCATCGTATGCGGAGAGGACGATGTCTACGTTATCGAGGTGAACCCGCGTTCCAGCCGTACCGTGCCGTATATCAGCAAGGTAACAGGGATCCCGATCGTGCCGCTGGCAACGAAGGTTATCATCGGCAGCAAGATCAAAGAACTGGGATACACTCCGGGACTTCAGAAGGAAGCCGACTACGTGGCAATTAAAATGCCGGTATTCTCCTTCGAAAAGATCCGCGGTGCGGACATCAGCCTGGGACCGGAAATGAAATCCACAGGAGAATGCTTAGGAATCGCGAAAACCTTTGACGAGGCTCTATACAAAGCCTTCTTGGGCGCAGGGATCAACCTGCCGAAATACAAGAATATGATCATGACCGTAAGGGATGAAGACAAGCCGGAAGCCGTAGAGATCGGACGCCGTTTCGAGAAGATCGGTTACCGTATCTTTGCCACAAAGAGCACTGCAGAGGCTTTAAAAGCAGGTGGGGTAAAAGCGATCCCGGTCCGCAAGATCGAGCAGGAGTCCCCGAACTTACTGGACCTGATCTTAGGACACGAGATCGACCTGGTCATCGACACTCCGGCTCAGGGCGCAGAACACTCCAGAGACGGATTTGTCATCCGCAGGAATGCCATCGAGACAGGAGTTAACGTACTCACCGCTATGGATACCGCAAGAGCACTGATCACAAGCCTTGAAAATACAGATATCCAGAAGCTAACCCTTATCGATATCGCGACTGTGCAGTAGGCGTTCGTTAGGAATGAAGTGGAGAGCGAGTTGGGGCGCTGTATAGAAAGGTGAACCTGTCCCCCGCCGGGACTTACATGCCGTTTCGAAGCCTTACCGCTCGCAAAGAATATGTAACAGAAAATAAGGAGAAAATGGAGGTACCTGACACATTCAGCCCAAAATCTGATGATTTTGCGCCTCAGGTGTCAGCATGCTTTGATGTGAGACATCAAAGCATGCCCTCCGTTTTCTCCTTATTTTCTGCAACATATTCTAAAACTCGCTTAGATGGCGTTCGAAACGGCATGTAAGTCCCGGCGGGAGACAGGCTCGCCTTTCTTTACAGCTAAGCGCATCCGGTCGGGACACACTCCATTTTAGGGGGAACATTGTGGAAGCACCGGATGTTGGCTGGCAGGGTGGGATTTTGTTTCACCCTGTCAGTCACCATCTGTCTTTCCCACCCGGAATCCCTCCCGATGTATGGTCCTACCCACCTGATATGATGCACCCAGCGCAGGAGAAGCCGCGCCCAGCGCGCTTTCCCAAAGCGGCTGCTGGTTTCGCGGGCATAAAATGAGCTTTAGAGGTACTTAATGAAACAGAGGCGGATTTCACGGATGATATTTGATTCACAAAATCAAATATCAGAAAGGGCTGAGCCGTGTTTGCATCAGGCAAACACGGTGAATCCCTTTCGTGCCGCGAAATCCGCCTCTGTTTCATTTAGTACCTCTTAGCGCAATGGTCAGCCCGCGCAACCAGCAGCCACTTTGGGAAAGCACACTGGGCACGGCTTCTCCTAAGCGTCCGGTCCCGCATCCTCTCCCGGTTAGAACATACACCCGCTTCCTACCAGATCCCCAGGAAGTACTGCATCCCCAAGCTGACGCATGCGATCCCGACCCAGCAGCAGAATCCGGTGAAGATGGGTTTTGCTCCTGTTTTTACCAGCTGGACGAT
This sequence comes from Faecalicatena sp., assembly GCF_058819085.1. NCBI lineage: Bacteria > Bacillati > Bacillota > Clostridia > Lachnospirales > Lachnospiraceae > Faecalicatena > Faecalicatena sp. The sequence goes on along the minus strand of NZ_JBZUUL010000013.1, from coordinate 18,103 downwards.
ATTGGTGTTGATCCCGATAGCTGCCATAGCCATGATGATCAAAAATTTGCTTAGATCCTTTAATGGGGCTGTCACAGTGGACGGCAGATGGAATACGGTTGTGACAACGGCTGCAAGGATGAAGAACAGTACGAAGTAGGGGAAGGTCTTTTTCAGGCTGAAGGATGAGCCTTCCAGTTTTTTCTCTTTTCGTTCCCCATAGACTGCCAGTGCCAGGGTGATCGGAATGATCGCCAGGGTCCTTGTCATTTTTACGATCGCAGCTGCCTCTAAGGTGTGGCTTGCATGCATGCCGTCCCAGGCTGCTGCGGCAGCAGTGACAGACGAGGTATCATTGATGGCAGTTCCGGCGAAGAGCCCGAAGCCCTCATTACTTAAGTGCAGCGCCCCTCCCAGAGCAGGGAAGATCAGTGCAGCCACTACATTAAAGAGGAAGATGACAGAGATGGACTGTGCCACTTCTTCGTCTGTTGCATGGATGACCGGTGCAGTCGCAGCAATTGCGGAGCCTCCGCAGATAGAAGAGCCGACTCCGACCAGGATCGCATTGTTTGGATGAAGCTTTAATACTTTAAATAAAATAAAGGCGATGATCAGTGAAGTGCTGATTGTGGAAATGATAATAGGCAGTGACTGGCGTCCTTTTGCCAGGATATCAGTCAGGTTCATGCCGAATCCAAGGAAAACGACTGCGGCCTGCAGGATTTTTTTGGAAGTATAGGTAACTCCCGGTTTTAAAGTATCCTTTTGTTTGATCAGCAGTGTCAGCACCATGCCGATCAGAATGGAAAACACCGGTCCCCCGATGACCGGTACGGCCTTCCCTAAAAACCAGGCCGGTATTGCGATCGCGAGACATAAGAGAAGCCCCGGACCGTTCTTTTTCATAAAGTTCATTTGTTGAATCCTCCGTTCCTTTGTACCTCATAATGCAGCAGCGCAGCGGTAAGATGCTGCTCTTTATACGCCCCGGTATTTGGGCCGGATTCATCCGTATAAAGACTGCTGTTTTCTAATCATATCATAAAATATTCATAAATTAAAATGATATATATTTATTTTACAATAAAATTATGTTATGATCAACCAATAAAATGAGATGAAGAAATGATACAGTAATATCCGGGCAGCAGAGGTACTTTCTGCTGGTGTGCCAGCGGTCAGTTGTATGAAGCAGGCACGCCTGGATTCGATTTATGGGGGATTGTCATGTTAGATTTTCGGATGGAGACATTTCTTACGGTATGTCAGTATATGAATTTTACAAGGGCGGCGGAAGCACTGAATATCACACAGCCGGCAGTGTCCCAGCATGTGCGGTATTTGGAGAAGCATTATCAGGTGAAGCTGTTCCGTTATGAAGGGAAGAAGCTTAAGCTGACCCGGGCGGGGGAGATGCTGCGCAGTGCGGCGCTTACTATGACCCATGATGAGCTCTCTCTGGGAAAGAGGATGCAGAGTGCATATGAGGAATTCCAGGATATCCGTTTTGGGGCCACGATGACGGTGGGGGAGGTGATCATGGCCCGGATCTTAAAGAGATATCTTGCGGAGTATCCGGATGCTCAGCTTCATATGGAAGTGGGGAATACTCAGGAACTTTTGCAGAAGCTGGATCATGGAGAACTTGATTTTGCACTGGTGGAGGGATTTTTTAAAAAGAGCGAGTATGATTTTCTCCATTATTCCACAGAGAATTATATTCCGGTGTGCAGTCCCCATTATCCGTTTCAAAAAAAGATAAGACAGCTGGAGGATTTATTTAGTGAGAGGCTGCTGCTTCGGGAGTATGGTTCCGGGACGCGTGAAATATTGGAGCGCTATCTGGATTCGAAGAATTTTGGTGTGGATGATTTTGCTAAGACTGCGGAGATCGGAAGTCTGCATACGATTAAGGAGTTGACAAAAGAGGGGTTAGGTATTACATTTTTATATGAGATCGCGGTAAGACAGGAATTGGAAAATGGGGAGCTTAAGGAGATCCGTATCAAGGATTTTAAGCTCAGCCATGATTTTACCTTTATCTGGAGACGGGGGAGTATCTATGCAGATACATACCGTGTTTTATTTCAGCGTTTTTCAAAGATTGTGTAGGAAAAGAGGAAGATCAAGATGTTACAGGTAGAACATTTATCATATGATGTTAAGGAGGAGGGCAGACAGTCAGAGATTCTCTCAGATGTCAGTTTTTCTGTTGGGGACGGTGAGATGTTAGTTATCACAGGGCCCAATGGAGGCGGAAAATCTACGCTGGCGAAGCTTCTGATGGGTATTAACAGACAGACTGCCGGGAAGATTATTTTGAATGGGGAAGACATCACCGACATGTCCATCAATGAACGCGCACAGGCGGGGATGGGATTTGCGTTTCAGCAGCCGCCCAGGTTCAAGGGGATGACGGTAAGACGTCTTTTATCCTATGCAGCGGGAAGGCAGCTTACAGAGGATGAGTGCTGTTCCCTGTTAAGCAGTGTGGGCTTATGCGCCATGGAATATATAGACAGGGAGGCGGATGCCACCTTGTCAGGCGGAGAGATGAAGCGTATCGAGATCGCGACTGTTTTGGCAAAGCATCATGATATCTGTATTTTTGATGAGCCGGAGGCCGGGATCGATCTGTGGAGCTTCTCCATGCTGATCAAGCGGTTTGAGAAGATCCACAAGGCAAAGAAGGAGAGCCTGATCCTGATTTCCCATCAGGAGAGGATCATCCGGATGGCAGACAGGATCATGGTGATCTCTGACGGAAAGGTGGATTCCATCGGCGCCGCAAAGGAGATCATGCCGCAGCTATTTGCTCAGGAAACAGAATCCTGTGCATGCAGACAGCAAAAAGGAGGTGAGCTCTGTGAAGCTTAGTGAAGCAGCAGAAAATGTACTCAAGGTGATCGATTCTTATGGATTTCAGGAGCAGGGCGCTTATAATCTCCGATTGAACGGGATGGCAGTGTGTCACGGTGACAGCCGCCATATCAGGATCGTGAAGAAGGAAGAGAAACCGGGGATCGATATTTTTATCAGTGGAGAGGCAAAGGAGGAACAGGTCCATATTCCTGTTGTCATGTCTGAGTCTGGTATGAAGGATGTTGTTTACAATGATTTTTATATAGAAGACGGTGCGGATGTGACGATCATCGCGGGCTGTGGGATCCATAATGACGGATGCAGTGATAGCCGCCACGACGGGATCCATGCTTTCCATATCGGAAAGGATGCCAATGTGAAGTATATTGAGAATCATTACGCAGAGGGAAGCGGGACCGGAGGGAAGGTTCTGAATCCTGTGACGAAGATCTATGTGGGAGAGAATTCTGTGTTTACCTTGGAGACAACTCAGATCAAAGGGGTAGATTCGACGGAGAGGGAGACCTTTATCGAGCTGGCCGAGGGGGCGAAGCTTTTTGTGACAGAGAAGCTGATGACTCATGACAGTCAGAGTGCGGTTTCGAATATGGATGTACAGTTAAATGGTGAAAACAGCTCCGCAAGGATCGTATCACGTTCGGTCGCAAAGGGAACCTCCAGGCAGGTATTCCACCCAAGGGCAGTCGGGAATAACCTGTGCCACGCGCATGTACAGTGCGATTCCATCATTATGGATCAGGCAGAGATCAGCTCCATCCCTGAGATCAATGCAAAGCATGTGGATGCGCAGATCGTCCATGAGGCCGCCATTGGAAGGATCAATGATGAGCAGCTGACAAAGCTGAGGACGTTTGGAATGTCTGAAGAGGAGGCCGAGGCAGTCATTATCGAGACCTTCCTGAATTAAGGAAGGGCCCGGTAAGCCGGAAACCCTCATCACCATGCCGGATGAAACCCGGCAGATGGGATGGAGGAAGTAAAAAGTACTTGGCGGATGCAAAAGAGCATGGGAACGGGACAGGAAGGAAGTTTAAAACATGATGAAAAAGAAACAGCTTGGGATCGCCTATATTGTTATATCGGCGTTCTGTTTTGCACTGATGAATATGTTTGTGCGTCTGTCAGGAGACCTGCCGTCTGTGCAGAAAAGTTTTTTTAGAAATCTGGTGGCACTCCTCTTTGCACTTATGATCTTAAAAAAGGATAAAGCCTGGTTCTCTGGAAAAAAGGAAAATATCAAGTATTTGTTGATTCGTTCTGCAGCCGGGACCATTGGAATACTCTGTAATTTTTATGCAGTGGACAGGATGGTGCTTTCGGATGCCTCTATGCTCAATAAGATGTCTCCGTTCTTCGTGATCGTTTTCAGTTACTTTATCTTAAGAGAGAAGATCAGGCCCCCGCAGATCTTGATCGTGGCAGGAGCCTTCCTGGGAAGCTTGCTGATCATTAAGCCCACGGCATCCATCTTCCAGACACCTGCGGCACTCATCGGGCTGCTGGGAGGCCTGACGGCAGGACTTGCATATACCTTTGTCAGGCTGCTGGGGGAAAGAGGAGAAAAGGGGCCTTTCATCGTGTTTATCTTTTCCTCCTTCTCCTGTATCGCAACCCTGCCGTTTCTGCTCTTTGAGTACCATCCGATGAGCGGGACGCAGATCCTGTATCTTCTGCTGGCAGGGCTTTGTGCCGCGGGCGGGCAGTTCGGTATCACGGCGGCGTATTTCCATGCACCAGCCAGGGAGATATCGGTATATGATTATTCACAGATCATTTTCTCTGCACTTCTGGGCTTCTTTGTATTTGGACAGATACCGGATGTGTTAAGCTGGATCGGATATGCGGTAATCTGTGCCATGGCGGTGCTGATGTTTTTGTATAATACCCGGAAAGCAGAGGCGGCTTCTTAGTCCGCCTTTGGTGCGGTAAACAGCCGGTACATTGCTTCAAGACATACCCGGCAGTGGAGACGGTAATACTCAAGATCGATGAATTCATTCGGTCCGTGGGCATTGCTGGACGGTTCATCCGGGAAGGCAGGGCCAAATGCGGCCACTCTGTTGTTGGCATGTCTTGCATAGGTTCCGCCGCCGGTGGAATAGACAGGGCAGGTTTTTTTGGTCACGGCTTCGTATGCGCCGGACAATGTGGCGGCTAACATAGAATCACTGGGAACATGCAGAGGGGCCATATGGTTTGCCTCTGTCAGTGTGATATGAAACGGCATACAGGCTGCCTCCAGCTGATGGAGGATCTGCTCTTTGTCTGCTGTGACAGGATACCGGATATCCACCGAAATCTTTTCCTCGCCATTCTGGCAGGAGACAACCCCTAAGTTTAAAGTCAAAGGACCAGAATCTTCGTCCTCCATCTGGATGCCGAGGGAACGACCTGTATACTCCGATCCGATCTTTTCTGCCGCAAAGGTAAGAAGCGGCCCAAGGTCTTCCTGAGGCAAAACCTGATGCAGCAGGCAGAGCAGCTTGGAGGCGGCATTCTCCCCTAATTCAGGTTCAGCTCCGTGTGCGGCTTTCCCGGCGCAGGTAAGATGGACCAGACCGTCTTTTTCATTCAGGGAGAAGTCTGCCCGGTCCCGGGTAAGCTTTGTCAAAGCTTCATATTGTGGGGTGCTCAAAGCGGCAGATGCAGAAGCCTGATTTGGTACGGCGTTCACCGCTGTACCTGCATGGAAGCTTCTGATGACACTTTCATCTCTGCGGGAAAATGAAAAATCAATTCTCAGAATTCCTTTCTCACTGTTGCAGATCCCATAGGAACAGTCCGGGGTAAAACCCATCACAGGAAAGCCCCGTCTGCTGTAGTAGACATCCAGGTCATCGCTTCCGATCTCCTCCCCGCATCCAAAAACTGTGCGGAGACAGTAATTCCCCTTTACGTTGGCATCCTTTAAAGCTTTGAGTGCATACAGGGCGGCGATCGCAGAGCCCTTGTCATCTGCAGTTCCGCGTCCGTACAGACGGTTTTCTTTCTGTGTCATCAAGAAGGGATCTGTGTCCCATCCGTCTCCGGCAGGGACTACATCCACATGAGTCAGCACATCCACGTAAGCGTTCCCCTCACCCAGACGGGCTTCTCCGGCATAGCCCTCCACATTTTCCGTAGACAGGCCGAGTCTTTCCGCCGTCTCAAGGATGAAATCCAGGGCATCGGCACAGGGCTGCCCAAAAGGCTTTCCCTCGAAACCAGCGTCACACACGGATGGGATGGAAATGAGCTTTGCCAGATCCTCCAGAATATGGTCAAAATAGGCATCAATCCTACTGCCAAAAAGCATTTGTTCTTTCATGGAAATACTCCTTTTCTTTAAAAATTGATCATTCAGACTGAAAATATGGTAATATTATACAGAAGAATGATTGGAAATCATGTCAATTTAGTTTATAATAGCATTAATTACTTTGTGGTATTCTCACAATTGGTCAAACAGGAGAACGTTTTATGAAAAATGATATTTCTTTAATAACCCCGATATCCAAAGATTTATTATATGTAAAGATAGCAGATGCGATTTCGGATTATATCAAGAAAAATAATCTGGTACCAGGGGATAAGCTTCCCTCTGAACGTGAGCTTGCGGCACGCTTTCAGACAAGCCGGCATTCCCTGAGGGAAGCACTGCGCGTCCTTGAGAATCAGGGGATAATCAGTTCCCAGATGGGGAGCGGCACTTATGTTTCGCATATCCGTGAACAGTCAAACCTTTACTTAGATTTTGTAAAGATCAATTATCTCGAGATGCTCAATATTAAGACGGAGCTTGAGAAATATGCCATAAAGCTTGTGATCGGCCTGGCAGAGGATCAGTCACTGGACGAACTGGAGCGCCTCCTGTGCATCATGGAAGAGAGCAGTGAGAAGGGCGTCTTCGCATCTGAGACGGACAAGAAGTTCCATTATCTTCTGGCTGATCTGTCCGGCAATAAGATGCTGGCCCAGATGATCAAGAAGATGATCGAGACATTCGACGAATATTATGGCGTTCTGCCTCAGTCTACACAGCTCTGCCTGGATACCGTCAGCTGCCACAGGGATCTTCTGAATGCAATAAAAAACCGGGATACAGATACTGCCCTTTCTTCCTGTGATGAGATCTGTCTGATCGACCAGAAGTTGATCAAAGTAGTCGTAGATCTGGACGCAGGAAAAGAAGCCGGCAGCTTATAGGTCTAAAATTTCAAAAAATATTGACAAATGTATGAACAATGTATATGATTACTACAAAAGGATGCAAAAACATAGTAACATAGTTGTGAAAAATGTGCAAGATTGTGGTGTGTGGGAGTGTTATGTGTGTAAAAATGCATGTGGATACTTGGAAAATACTGGCAGATACAGACAGATTCACTAAACACACCGTGCACAGGATGCCCGGGAACATCTTATCAGAGTTTCTTGATCTGATCGAATGTATGTATGAAAAAGAAAGGAGGGCAGTATTTTTTTTAAGACAAATTGGTTGAACCATTGTACCGATTTCCTGCTTTATGGCAAGAGGAAACATGAGAAAGAATTAGGAGGAGAAGAATGAAAAAGCGTTTATTATGTGTATTACTTACAGCAGCCATGGCAGTCACACTTGCAGCCGGATGCGGAAAAAGCGGCAGTGACAGCAAAAAGAATGACAAAGAGACAACATCCGCCTCATCAGGGGCAGAGGACACCCTGATCTTTGCACAGGGAGCCGATCCAAGAAGTCTGGATCCTGCATTTGCAGATGACGGAGAATCAACAAAGATCAATACCAATATCTATGAAGGTCTGGTACAGTATGCACCGAAGACCACAGAGATCGAGCCTTGTCTTGCAGAAAGCTGGGATATCAGCGAGGATGGCCTGACATATACCTTCCACCTGAGAGAAGGCGTCAAATTCCATGACGGCACTGATTTCAATGCCGAAGCAGTAAAATATAACTTTGACAGGCAGCTTCCCGGCAATGCGACAGAGGACATGCCTTATGCAGGATTTGTATTTGCACCTGTAAAAGATGTCGTCGTGGACGATGAGTATACGGTTACGATCCATCTGAATGAAGCCCAGACCCCGTTCCTTGCCAATCTTGCCATGATCCAGGGATCACCGATCGTAAGCCCGAAGGCATTGGAAGAGAACAACGGTAATGTGACAAAGAGTCCATGCGGGACAGGCCCATACAAATTCGTAAGCTGGGATACAGAGCAGTCCATTATCCTGGAGAGAAACGATGAGTACTGGGGAGAGCCGGCGAAGATGAAGAATGTGATTTTCAAGATCATCAAAGACAATTCTGCACGTGTGATCGCTCTGAATAACGGAGAAGCAGATATCATTGACGGCATCGATGCAACTGTTGTTGACCAGATCAAGGAGGCCGGAAATATCGTTCAGACAGATGAGGCTATGATGACAAACTACATGGCATTCAATACGACAGACGGTGTCTTTAAAGACAAGGAAGCAAGAAGAGCTGTCTGTGCAGCGATCAATGTTCCTGAGATGGTAGAAACACTGTACCAGGGCTATGATGTACCGGCAACCACATTCCTTCCGACATCCCTGCCAGGATATGATGAGAGCATTAAACCGGCAGAATATGACCCGGAAGCGGCAAAGGCAAAATTAAGTGATCTGGGCGTGACCTCCATTCATATTATTACATACTCCAATCCAAGGCCATACAACACAGTCGGCGGGCAGAAGCTGGCTGAGGCTGTACAGGGATACCTTTCCAAGGTCGGCGTGGAGTGCACGATCGACGCTTATGACTGGACTACATTTAAGACCATTGCACAGGGCGGAGATTTCGATCTGATGTTCGCTGGCTGGGGCGGAGATAACGGAGACCCGGATAACTTCATGAATCTGCTTGCTACAGATGATGTTTCCATGAACTACTCACATTTCCACAATGAGAAATATAATGAGCTGATCGCAAAAGGTCTGATCACGCCGGTAGGAGAAGAGAGAAGTGCCATCTACACAGAATGCGAGAAGATCATTGCCGATGAGGCCCCTATGCTTCCGATCTCACATGCAAACTTCATGTGTGGAGTAGCTAAGAATGTGGACGGCTTCTTCTATCATGTTGCATGCGGTACTAAGCTGGCAGGTGTCACAAAAAAATAGCCGGATAGGACAGCAGTAAAAAGAATAACAAGGACTTTTCTGGGGGATTGCTTTTGTAAGAATCCCCCAGAAGAGCTTTTCATCCAGTAAAACAGTCTGCATAGAAATTAGCGGACTCTTATTTTGAAAGGAGACAGCAGGGGATTACATATGGGAAAATATATTATAAAACGGCTTCTCATGCTTATTCCGGTTCTGCTCGGCGTATCCATCATTGTATTTACGATCACACATGTGTTTTCTCCCGACCCGGCTCCGGTCGTGCTGGGACAGCATGCGACAGAAGAGTCGATGGAGCAGTGGCGCGAAGCAAACGGATTAACAGGTTCGGCGGTCAGCCAGTTCGGGAATTACATGGCAGGCATTGTAAAAGGTGACCTGGGAAATTCATATTATACCAAGATGCCGGTGACAGAGGAACTTGCCGCACGTTTTCCGGCAACGATCGAGCTTGCGGTCGTATCGATCATACTTGCCTCGATCTTCGGGATACTCATCGGAGTGGTCTCGGCAGTGAAAAAGAATTCCATTTGGGACAATGGAGGGCGGATTCTCTCACTGGTAGGTGTTTCGGTCCCCATTTTCTGGCTTGGAGTCATGATGATCATCCTCTTTTCGGGAATCCTGCACTGGCTCCCGTCAGGCGGACAGATCGATCCTCTTTTAAAGCCTGAGGCGGTGACAAGATTTAATCTTTTGAATTGTATCATTACCGGAAATACAGCAGCGCTTAAGGATTCCTTAAAGCATATCATCATGCCGGCGCTGGCGCTTTCTATGTATTCCATGGCCATTACGACCAGGATCACGAGAAGCAGCATGTTAGACAGTATGAAGCAGGATTATGTCAGGACCGCAAGGGCCAAAGGGCTTGGAGAGGGAAGGGTGTTAAGAAAACATGTCCTTAGGAACTCCATGAATCCGGTCGTTACGATCATCGGCCTGCAGTTTGGCAGTCTTTTAGGAGGTGCGGTGCTGACAGAAAAGGTCTTTTCCTGGCCAGGGATCGGCTCCTATATCGTGGACTGTGTACAGAAATCGGACTTCCCGGTCATTCAGGGGGCAGTTCTTCTCACAGCTACGATCTATGTGATTGTAAACCTGGCAGTAGACATTATTTACACATTCCTGGATCCGCGGATCAAGCTGGGAAAGAAGGAGGGATAACCATATGGCACTTAAAAAAACAACAGCACAAGAGGCTTTGCTTCAGGAAAAGCCAGAATCAGAGTTGAGATCAATATGGGAATCCTTGAAATTGAGCAAGACTGCAGTGATCGGTATGGTCATCATTATCATATTGATCCTGATCGCGTTAGTTACCTTCATTACTGAGAAGGCAGGAATCCAGATCCTGCCATATGACCCGAATGAGGCAGATATGTCGGCCAGCTTTGTAGCTCCGTGCGCTGAGCACTGGTTTGGAACGGATGAACTGGGACGGGATATTTTCAGCCGGATCCTGGACGGAACAAAGATTTCTCTATTCGTTGGTTTTTCGGTGGTCATCTTTTCCATGTTTTTCGGGATCATTCTGGGAGCAGTTGCGGGATATAAAGGCGGCGTCATCGACACGGTGATCATGAGGCTGATGGATATCATGCTGTCGATCCCCGGGATACTGTTCGCGATTACGCTGATGGCTGCCCTGGGAAAAGGGCTTGATAAGGCCATCATCGCGATCGGTATCGTGTCCATCCCGGAGTATGCCAGGATCGTCAGGGGGAGCGTGCTCCAGGCGAAGGAGAGCGATTATACGCAGGCGGCGCGGGTCATCGGAAATAAAGATATCAGGATCATTTTTAACCATATCCTTCCCAATGTCATTTCCCCGATCATCGTCAGGGCCACATTGGGAATCTCCGGTGCGATCCTGGATACCGCGGCATTGGGCTTCCTGGGACTGGGCGTACAGCCGCCCCTCGCAGAATGGGGAGATATGCTGGGCCGGGCAAAAGGTTATATCTTTTCTGCACCGTATACCCTGGTGTTCCCGGGACTTGCGATTACCCTGGCTGTGCTGGCCTTTAACTTGTTCGGCGACGGATTGAGCGATGCGTTAGATCCGAAATCCAGAAAGCGTTAGGTGGTGAGTGTATGTTACTTGAAGTAAAGAATTTAAAGACCGAATTTAAAATGCGCAAGGGCATTGTTAAGGCCGTGGATGATGTCAGTTTTTCCGTCGGCCAGGGAGAGGTCCTGGCAGTGGTGGGAGAGTCCGGCTCAGGCAAGAGTGTGACATCACTTTCCATCATGGGGCTTTTACAGGATCCGGGAAAGGTCACCGGAGGCGAGGTACTGTTCAAGGGAGAGGATCTTCTTGGAAAGAGTAAAAAAGAGATGCAGGCGATCCGGGGACATCATATTTCCATGATCTTCCAGGAGCCGATGACGTCCTTAAATCCTGTGTATAAGATCAAGGACCAGCTGACAGAAAGTATCATGCTTCATATGAAGCTTACGAAGAAGGAAGCTCTTGAGAGGGCAGTGGAGATGCTAAAGCTGGTGGGAATTCCATCAGCCAGAGAGAGGGCGGATGAATATCCGCATCAGATGAGCGGAGGAATGCGGCAGCGTGTTATGATCGCCATGGCTCTTGCATGCAACCCTGAGCTGCTCATTGCAGATGAGCCGACGACAGCATTGGATGTGACGATACAGGCACAGATCCTGGAACTGCTCGGTGAGATGAGAGAGAAGTTTCATATGGCAGTGCTGCTGATCACCCATGATCTGGGAGTGGTTTCCGAGACGGCAGACAGAGTGGTGGTCATGTACTGCGGAAAAGTGATGGAAAACGCAAAGGTGGAAGAGCTCTTTACGAACCCCCTCCACCCTTATACGGTGGGGCTTTTGAAATCCATTCCAAGTCTTGAAAATGACAGTGAAGAGCCTCTGTATATGATCAAAGGGATGGTGCCAAATCCTCTGAGGATGCCGCCCGGCTGTCCATTCTCTGACCGCTGCGAGAAATGCATGGAGCGGTGTAAGAAAGAATTGCCCGGATTGACAGATCTAGACGGCCATGAGGTAAGGTGCTTTTTGTATTCTGGAGAAAAGGAGGGGGCGTAGGATGGGAGAAGTCATTTTAGATGTACAGCATTTATCGAAATATTTTACGGTCGACAAGGGAACCTTCGGAAAAAATAAAAAGATACTCAAAGCAGTCGATGACGTTTCCTTTCAGATCCACAGGGGAGAGACATTCGGTCTGGTAGGAGAATCCGGCTGTGGAAAGACGACGATCGGCAAGATGCTTGTGAATCTTTATCGCCCAAGCGGCGGAAAGATCCTGTTTGAGGAAAAAGAGCTGACTGGGTTAAAGCCTGCGCAAAGGCGCCAGTATTGTAAGGACATCCAGCTCATTTTCCAGGACCCATATGCGTCCCTCAATCCAAGGATGACGATCGGGGACATCATCGCAGAGCCAATTCTGATCAATAAGCTGCTCCCTGCTAATCAGGTGGAGGAGAGAGTGAACTACCTGCTGAACCGGGTGGGACTCGCGAACCACCAGAGGAACCGCTATCCTCATGAATTTTCAGGAGGACAGAGACAGAGAGTCGGAATCGCAAGAGCACTGGCTGTAGAGCCAAAGCTGATCGTGTGTGACGAGCCTGTCTCCGCACTGGACGTATCCATCCAGGCACAGGTCTTAAACCTGCTGAGTGAACTGCAGGAGGAGTTTGGGCTGACCTATCTGTTTATTGCCCATGGGCTGAATGTGGTCCGTCATATCAGCGACCGGGTGGGTGTCATGTACTTGGGGAAAATGGTGGAGATCGCACCGAAAAAGGAATTGTATTCAAATCCTCTTCACCCATATACCCAGGCACTTTTATCTGCGGCGCCGTCCATCGGCAGCAGGAAGAAGGAACGCATCATCCTGAAGGGAGATGTGCCAAGCCCGATCAACCCTCCCAAGGGCTGCAGGTTCTGTGGGCGCTGTTTCAAGAAGGAGGACGGCTGCAGGGAGTATGTCCCTGAATTAAAGGAAATAAAGCCCGGACATTTTGCGGCCTGCTGTCTTTTACAGCAGGAGGCGTGATAAGCGGCTGAAATGCTTTTCGGAACAGCGGGCCAGATAGTTTTGTAAATCTTCCGGGAAGCCTTTCAAGAGTAAAAAAATCGTGATATAATGTAGGACGTAGCAAGACTGCCTTCGTATAGGAAAGGCAATTTGCAGAAAGAGAGGTGTTTTTCAAATGGAGCAAAATGGAAATCTGATGTGGGCACTTGTAAAGGAAAAAGCGGAGCCTGGATTATGGCTGAGACAGCGGGAGATTCCTGAGACAGGAAAGAATGATGTCAAGATTAAGATCCATAAGACTTCAATCTGTGGAACAGACGTACATATTTACAATTGGAACGAATGGGCACAGAACACGATTCCGATCGGTCTGACGGCAGGACATGAATATGTTGGGGAGATCGTGGAGATCGGAGAGAACGTTGAAGGGTTTAAAATCGGTGAGCTGGTCTCAGGGGAAGGCCACATCGTATGCGGAAAGTGCAGGAACTGTCTGGCAGGACAACCTCACCTTTGCAGGAACACACAGGGCGTTGGTGTGAACCGCAACGGTGCATTTGCAGAGTATCTTGTGATTCCGGCGAAGAATGTATGGCGCTGCAGCTCTTCCATCGAAGAGGAATTATACTCCTGCTTCGATCCGTTAGGAAATGCAGTACACACGGCTCTGGCATTCAACATGATTGGGGAAGATGTGTTGATCACAGGAGCCGGCCCGATCGGCTGTATGGCAGCGGCCATCAGCAGACACGTTGGTGCGAGACATGTTGTTATCACTGATATGAATGAGTACCGTCTGGAGCTTGCGAAGAAACTGGGAGCGACAAGAACAGTTAATATCGCAAAGGAGAGCCTGGATGATGTGGAGCATGAGCTTGGCATGAAAGAAGGCTTCGACGTGGGACTTGAGATGTCAGGCAACCAGTCCGGCTTCAATGATATGGTAAACCACATGAAGAACGGCGGTAAGATCGCACTTCTGGGCTTACAGAGAGCCGATGCACGTATCAACTGGGAGAAGGTGATCTTCAACGGTCTGACCCTCAAGGGAATCTACGGAAGAGAGATGTGGGAGACTTGGTATAAGATGACGACCATGCTTCAGAGCGGACTTGATATTCATGAGATCATCACACACAGATTCGACATCCGCGATTACGAAAAAGGATTTGAAGCCATGAACAGCGGTAATTCAGGAAAGGTTGTCCTGGATTGGAGCCACATTCACGAAGAAAGATAGGAAAGAGGGAGATTTTGGAAATGGAACAGTGGAAAAACGACTTATTAGGCATTTACAGAAATGAGATCAAAAGCATTACCGATGATGGGCTTTTGAAGAATGAGACTCCGCTCTGTTCTCCACAGGGAAGACAGATCAGCCTGGAAGACGGAAGAAAAGTCATCAACATGTGTGCAAACAACTATCTTGGACTGGCTGATGATCCGAGAGTGATCGAGGCTGCGAAGCAGGCGTATGATGAGAGAGGATATGGACTTTCTTCTGTACGTTTCATCTGTGGTACACAGGACATCCATTTACAGCTTGAGAAGACGATCAGTAACTTCCTTGGAATGGAAGATACGATCCTGTATTCCTCCTGCTTCGATGCTAACGGCGGTCTGTTTGAGACGATCCTGACAGCAGATGACGCAGTCATCAGTGACGAGCTGAACCATGCAAGTATCATCGATGGTGTCCGCCTGTGCAAGGCAAAACGTTTCCGTTACAAAAACAATAACATGGAAGACCTGGAGGCTAAGTTAAAAGAGGCAGACGAGGCCGGTGCAAGGATAAAACTGATCGCTACAGACGGTGTATTCTCCATGGATGGGATCATTGCTGATTTAAAGGGTGTTTGTGCATTAGCCGAAAAGTACCATGCACTTGTCATGGTAGATGACAGCCATTCAGCAGGATTTGTAGGAAAGACCGGACGCGGCACAGCAGAGTACTGCGGTGTGACAGACAAAGTCGACATCATTACAGGAACATTGGGCAAGGCACTTGGCGGAGCATCCGGCGGATATACAAGCGGAAGAAAAGAGATCATCGATTTACTCCGTCAGAGAAGCCGTCCGTACCTCTTCTCCAATACACTGGCTCCGGCTATCGTGAAGGCCAGCATGGAAGTGTTCAAGATCCTGGAGGCAGACACCTCTTTGAGAGACCATTTAGAGGAGATCACAGCTTACTACCGTGAGAAGCTGACAGAAGCCAACTTCGATATCATCCCGGGAGTACATCCGATCGTGCCGATCATGCTGTATGATGAGCATAAAGCAACAGATATGGCAGCACGTATGATGGCAAAGGGTGTTTATGTGGTAGCATTCTCATATCCGGTAGTTCCGAAGGGAAAAGCAAGGATCAGAACTCAGGTCTGCGCATCCCACACAAAAGAGGATATCGATTACATCGTAAAATGCTTCATCGAGGCGAGAGACGAGATGCAGGCATAGGATTGATGCAGGTTTAGATTCATCCAAAAGAAAGACATAGAAAAGGCAGGGGAAACCCTGCCTTTTAAAATAGCATTTAGTCGTACTTTTCCATCCATTCATTGACAAGCTTGCAATACTTATCGTTTTCTTCTACGAAGCACATATGTCTGCATCCATCGAACAGCTCCCATTTGGAGTTCGGAATCAGATCATACATGGTCTTAGCTACGAATGGTGTACAAAGGTCATTTGTTCCGCTGATAATGAGTGCCGGCTCTTTGATGCCGCCGATCTTATCGCGGTATTCCCATCCGCCCAGGCTTCCTGTCGGATTGTATTCATTCGGTCCCCATCCAGCAACATAAGCTTCTGTACCGGATTTCTTCGGACGGCGTAAGCATTCTGGTGAGTCTTCTGTTACTTCACCTGCACAGTGGAGCAGCATAAATCTTTCATTTGCAGCCAGATAAGCAGGATCGTCAAAGTTGCCTGTCTCTTCAGCCTTTGCAATTGCTTCCTGGTCTTCCTTAGACATGAACTTGATCATGCGGTGCTGCTCGTGAGCCCACAGCTCAGCAGCCGGAAGTGTACTGGAAAGAATCACGGACTTTACGCCTTCTGGTTTGTAATCGCACAGATACTCGATTGCAAGCATTCCGCCCCAGGACTGTCCTAACAGATGGACCTCATCTAATCCAAGGTGCTTTCTCAGTTCGATCAGCTCGTTGTCCCATGTCTTAGAGCACCACAGTTCTGGATGTCCATCTACATAAGAGTTACCGCATCCAATCTGGTCATAAGAGATGATAGCACGTCCCTCTTCTGCAAGTCTGTCCAATACTTCAAAATAGTTGTGTGTAGATCCAGGACCGCCGTGTAGTAAAACAAGAGGTTTCTTGTTGCCTTTGCATTCCCCAACGATACGGTAGTAAGTCTTGTACCCCAGATATGGCATATAACCTTCAATGACTTTCATATATGTACCCTCCTTGCCGTTTTTCGGCTCTTTTATAATACTTTTATATTATAACAGACTTGGATGATACTTTCAATTCAAGCTATGAGAAATTCTTAACAATTTACTGGTTACAGGAATTTATCCAGTTCGTTTTCTACCTGGGGCATTTTCTTTACTTTTGGGGAACGAATCACATTTCCGCGGGTTACTACCATACTGATGCTGCGAAGTGCGGTCAGATCCTCCAGCGGATTGTCCTTAGTAACAATAAAGTCAGCGCATTTTCCTTCTTCAATGGAGCCGGTGATGTTCCTAAGTCCCGCTAATTCAGCATTGCGTTTTGTGGCGGTATACAGAGCAAAGGTGTTGGAAACACCACAGTATTTATGGAAATAGTTGACCTCACGCCACATATCATAATGGATAGTGTACGGGCATCCGGTATCTGTACCAAGCCCTACGGGGATGTCGTTTTCCAGGCATGTCTTTTGTTGAGGTAAGATAACGTAACCTTTTTTGCAGAGGGCGTTATCTTACCTCTTTTTTTATGTATGTTAGATAGCATAGCTCTTTACGTCGGCTCCTATCTGTCTGAAATAGGAGATACTTTCGGTAGGCTTGTCGCCTGTATCAACTCTGCCGACAAAGCTATAAAAGATTTCGATTTTACGGGTGTTCGTTTCCTTATCCAGTTCGTGAATAAGAATACGGTCAATAAATTCATGGACGTTTTCGTAAGTCAGTTCTTCAATCGCGGTGTATTTGCGTACCAGTACGACAAACCTTTTCACGTCCGCGCTGCGCTCGGTGGCGGTGTCGATTTCCTGTGACAGCTCCGCAATCTTCCGGGTCAGCGTCTTTTTTTCTTCATCATAGCCGGAAATCAGAAAAGCAAACTGTTCATCTGAAAGTTTCCCTAAAGCGTTGTCCTCATAGAGCTTGCGGAATAAGATGTTCAGCTCGTCAATCCGGCTTTGCGCCTTGTCAAACTCTCTCCGCTGCTGCGTAAGCGTCTTTTGGATTGCCTTTGCGCTGTACTCGTTGGCAGTTTCAACAAACTCCTGTTCATGTTCTTTCACATAAGACATTACGCGCTGCAAGTCTGTAAGGACAAGTTCTTTCAGTACGCTTTTGCGGATATAATGCGTAGTACAGAGCATATCATTTCTTGCCCGGTTGCGATAGTTGCCGCAAGTGTAGGCGTGTTTGCGTTCAGGTGTCCCGGCTCCGCGTACTGCGTACATTTTATAGCCTCAGTCAGCGCAAAAGAAAAGCCCAGAGAATAGGTCGATTTCATCTACCTTTGTCGGGCGGTGCCGGGTGGCAATCCGCTTCTGTGCAAGTTCAAAGGTTTCTTCGTCAATCAGAGGTTCGTGCGTGTTGGGGAAGAAATACCTTTTTTCCTCCGGGTTCTTTTTCGTCTTTTTCGACTTATAAGATACCTTGTAGGTTTTCCCGGTTATGGTATGCCCTAAATACTCTTTCCTTGTCAGAATGTCATATAGCGTCTTATCCGGCCAGTTGTACCATGCGTTGAGCTGCGGGCGGGGGTGTCGTTTGCTTCCTGTCCTACGGTAGCGCAGTTCCCCGACGGTCAGTATCTTATTATCCCGTAGCCAGTTCTGGATTTCACACATACGGTCGCCCCGTACATACATTGCAAAAATCTGTTTTACGACGTG